>CACCVU010000033.1 GCA_902549495.1 uncultured Pelagibacteraceae bacterium | reverse complement strand
TAGGTTTTAAACTAGTGTTTTTATTTGAAAAAATATTTAAAGTTTTATTAGTAAAGAGCTTTGGGTCGTAACCAATTATACATTTTCTTTTTTTTAAAATATCTACTGGAGTTAAATTTGGAAATGTAACAATCTTAAAAACATTCCCGCTTTGTCTAACAGCTTGCAAAGTATATCTGCCGTCAACAAATAAAAAATTTCTATTTTTCAATATTAAAGAGAATCCATAAGATCCTGAAAAATTAGATATATAATTTAGTCTATCGTTGTAAGATGGTAGATATTCGCCAAAAAACTCATCATTTTTCGGAATTATATAACCATCAATTTTTTCTTTACTAAAAGTCTTTTTTAATTTTCTTATTTTTTCCATTTAAGTAATTTATTTTTTTTATATCTATCCCAACCTGGACTTCTATATTCTTCATCATACTCTATAGAATTATCTTGATTAAATTCAAAATCATTACTTTCACTCATATCAATCTCATTTTTTTCTACGCTTTCATCTGGTATTTCATTTATAAATCTCGATGGAAGTGCATCCATCCAGTCGCCATGATAGGCTCTTTTCAATGCAAAAGATAAGTAAGCTTCCTTTTTTGCTCTGGTAATTCCTACGTAAGCCAACCTTCTTTCTTCTTCCAATGCAAAATCTCCTTTTTCTTCCAATGATTTTTGATGGGGGAATAAACCTTCTTCCCATCCTGGTAAAAAAACTACATCAAATTCAAGACCTTTAGCTGCATGCATTGTCATTAAATTTACTTTTGCTCCCTCCCACTCTTGATCAATTGAGGTAGCCAGTGAAACGTGTTCAAGAAAACTTTGTAAATTATCATAATCTTGCATTGCTCTTAGCAACTCCTTTAAATTTTCTAATTTATTCTCATTTTCTAAATCTTTTTTATTTTTTAGCATTGACGAATATCCTGACTCATCAAGGACTAGTTTCAAAAGATCAAAATGTTTCATTTTTAAGGAGTCATTTCGCCATTTATGTAACATGTTCATTAATTCTTTTAGAGTCGTTTTTATCTTTGGTGTAAAATTTCCACTTTCAATAATTTTTAATATTGAATCTTCTAGGCATAATTTGTTGTCTTTACCAAATGTATAAATTTGATTAAGAGTGCTTTCCCCAACCCCTCTCTTTGGCGAGCCAATAACTCTCTCTAAAGCGAGATCATCAAATTTTTGATTGATTATTCTTAAATATGATACAGCATCTTTAATTTCTGCTCTTTCATAAAATTTTATTCCACCTAAAACTCTATAACCAATTCCAACTTTTAGAAATCTTTCTTCGAATTCTCTAGTTTGATAAATTGCTCTTACTAATATGGAAACTTGATTTAAAGAATATTTTTTCTTAATTTTTTGTTCTATAATATCACTTACACCCTGTGCTTCGTCTTTTCCAGTTCTATAACAATTTAGTTTTACCAGTTCACCTTGAGTAGCAGATGACCATAATTTTTTACTTACTCTACTAGAATTATTGGATATTAAATTTGATGCTGTATCTAATATATTTTTTGTTGATCTATAGTTCTGTTCTAGTTTAAATACTTTACAATTCTTATAAATTTTGTCGAATGTAAGAAAATTTTTTATTTCTGCTCCCCTCCAGCTATATATTGATTGATCATCATCACCTACACAACAAATATTTTGTTTATCGTTAACCAATAAGTTTAACCATTTATTTTGGATAAAATTTGTATCTTGAAACTCATCTACTAATATATATTTAAAATTATTATTATATATGTCCTTTATATCTTTATGATCTTCAAATAGTTTTACACAAAATAGAATTAAGTCACCAAAGTCAAAAGCATTTAAATCTTTTGTTTTGTTTTGGTAGATCTCATAAACTTTAAGAATAGATTTAATTATAGATCCTGATTTATCTAATTTTATATCCTTAGGTAAAAGACCTTTATTTTTCCATTGATCTATGTGGTACATAATTAATTGTGGAGAAAACTTTTTGGCATCGAGGTCCTCTGCTTTTACAATATTTTTTATAAGTTTTTTTTGATCGTCTGTATCTAAAATAGTAAAATTACTTTTATAACCAAGAGCCTCTGCGTGTCTTCGTAAAAACTTTACGCTTATTGAGTGAAATGTACCCAACCAAGATATCGCATTTGAACTTCCTTTTAGGTGTTGGATAACTCTATTTTGCATCTCTTTCGCGGCTTTATTTGTAAAAGTCACACATAATATTTGATTTGGCCAAGCTTTTTTTTGGTTAATAATATGAATAAGCCTTGTTGTAAGAACTCTTGTTTTACCAGAGCCTGCTCCAGCCACTATTAGGTTAGGACCCTCCGTGCTAAGGACTGCTTCTTTTTGTTCTCTATT
>CACCVU010000032.1 GCA_902549495.1 uncultured Pelagibacteraceae bacterium | reverse complement strand
AAATTTGTAAAAAGTTCAACCCAAAAGTAATTCTCAAAGAAACAAATGATGAAGTTCCAAATTTAGGATTTTCTTTATCAAATAAAAAATTACTGAATACTGGATTTGAGTTTTTATATAATCTAGATCAAAATATCAAAGAGATGATAGAAAAATGGTCCAAACAAAAAATAACTAAAGACTTAGAACATGTAAGGGACGGAATAAATAATTTCAAAGACAAACGAGGGACCATAAGTAATCATGAGTTGTCAGAACCTATAAATCTAATTGGACTTATAGAATCGAAAAAAGGAACAATGAGAGCTAATCATTATCATCCACAACAAGAGCAAAAATGTTTATTTACAAAAGGTCAAATTATTGAAGTTTTTCAAGATATAGTAAATCCAAATTCTCCAAAAGTAACACAAGTGGTGAATGAAGGCCAACTTTCTATAATCAAACCTAATGTTGCTCATACAATGGTATTTTCAAAAGATACAACTTTTTTAAATCTTGTTAGGGGCGAAAGAGATCATGAAAACTATGGAATTACACATACGATAAAACACAATTTTGTAGATGAGAATGAAAAAAAACTTTTATTAGAAAATTATAAATTTGAATGTAGATCTTGTGGAAATAATAAATTAAAAAGAGTTGTTTCTTTAGGCTATCAACCACTAGCTAATAACTTATTAAAAAAATTAAATGAAAAATGTGAACTATATCCACTTGAGGTAAATTATTGTGAATTATGCCATAACTGTCAATTATCTGTTGCTGTAGATCCAAAAAAAATGTTTACTAATTATTTATATACTTCATCTACTTCAAAAGTTTTTAGAGACCACTTTATTAATGCAGCAAAAAAATATTGCAAAGATTTAAAACTTAGTAAAAAGAACTCATATATAATTGATATTGGGAGTAACGATGGTATAGCATTAAAACCATTTTTAGAAATGGGTTATAAAAAGGTGCTTGGTATTGAGCCTGCAAAAAACCTTGCAAAACTAGCTAACAAAAACAAAATAAAAACATTAAATTTTTTTCTTGAAAAACAAAATTTAAAAAAGATAAAAAAAAATGCAAGCTTGATTTTGGCATCAAACGTTTTTGCTCATTCTGATAAACTAAAAGAAATGACTGAATGTATGATGCATCTTTTAGCAAAGAATGGAACTATCATAATTGAAGTTCAATATTTAATGAATACTTTGAAAGATTTAACCTTTGATAATATCTACCATGAGCATTATAATTATTGGTCATTAACATCTCTAGTAAATTTCTTTAATCAATTTAATGCAAAAATTTTTAGATGTGAAAAAGTCGATACTCATGGTGGTTCTTTAAGAGTCTATATAAGTAAAAATAATAAAATAAAAATTGAAAAAAGTGTTAAACAACTGCTCTCAGAGGAGGAGAATTTTGGTATAAAAAAATATAAAACTTATAAAGAATTTGGTGAAAAGGTTTATAAGATTAGAGAAAATGTAATTCAAAATATAAAAAAACTAAAAAATAAAAAAAAACAAATCATTGGCTATGGAGCTCCAGCAAAAGCAACGACAGCATTAAACTTTTTCGGAATTTCTAATGAAATAGATTTTATCGTCGAGGATAATAATCTTAAGCATGGAAAATTTGTTCCTGGAGTGAAAATACCAATAAAACCTAAATCAAAAATCAAAAATCAAAATAATTTTCTACTAGTTTTAGCTTGGAATTTTTATAAAGATATCAAAAAAAATAATAGTAATTTGTCGGAAAATTTTATTAATATTAAAGATTTAGAATTTAATAAATAATTAATAAATCTCTAATAATTTCAAAAACATTTCTTATACTTTCAAAAAAGTAATTTAAGTAAAACTCTGTTACTGGAAATTTACTTATTACAAAATCTTGGGCAAAATATAATATTCTAGCTAAAAAAATCGCTAAAAAAATAAATAATATTAAAGAGTTATAAAATCCAAAAGAAACTTTCCCTTTTTCTTTTTTACTAATATTTTTAACAGATTGTGTATCGTTAATTTGTATACCATGCTTTTTTGCTAAATATTCAGGTGAGTACAAACTGATTTCTCTTTGTTTTTTTGGAGCAGTTTTTTTTACTTTTTTAGGCTTTTGTATTTTTTGTTGAACCGGCTTAGGTTTCGAGATTACTTTTTGTGGTCGAGAGATTGTTTGTGGATTTTTAACTTCACCTACAGGAAATTGTTTCCATTTTAATCCACAAAAACCGCATTGCACCAGTCTACCAGATACTGGAATCGAGTTATCTGGAAGCGTAAATTTTTTTTCACCACAATTACAAGTTATAATCATAATATTTCAATAATACTGCTATTTATATAAATTACACGAAAAATTAAATACTTTTTTACTTTATAAAATTTTTATTGTATATCTCGGTTTTATTTAATTAGGGCGGTTAGCTCAGTTGGTAGAGCATCTCGTTTACACCGAGAGGGTCATAGGTTCGAGTCCTTTACCGCCCACCATTGAATAAGGGGGTGTAGCT
>CACCVU010000031.1 GCA_902549495.1 uncultured Pelagibacteraceae bacterium | reverse complement strand
AAAAAGAGGAAAGTCTAATTAAAAATTTTTCAAAAAAAATTCCAATTTTAAAAGCTGGAAATATGAGTTTAGGTGTAAATCTATTAATGTATCTCACTGAAATCACATCAAAGTCTCTGGGGGAAAAATTTTTAAGCAAGGTAAACGAAATTCATCACAAGCATAAAAAAGATTACCCATCAGGTACTGCGTTAATGTTGGGCAAGGGTATAGCTACAGGAAAAAATAAAGAGTTTTACAAGATGATTGGTAAAAAATATCTTAATAAAAAAACTTTTCCTTTTGGAAAAAAAATTAATTTTAACTCGATCAGAAAAGGAGAGGTGATCGGTGAACATGAAGTAACTTTTTCTAGCGGAAAAGAAATTGTAACTTTAAATCATGAGTCTTTTGATAGAGCGCTATACTCAGAGGGCGCGCTTTCAGCTGCTAAGTGGCTAGCAAATAAAAAAGCTGGACTCTACTCGATGAGAGACCTTCTGAATTTTAAGTGAATAATAAGCAAAAATCTAAGATCATCATTAGGATTTTAAATAAAACTTATCCAAAAGTTCCAATTCCTTTAAACTATAAGAATACTTTTACTCTTTTAGTATCAGTGTTGCTTTCTGCACAATGTACCGATGTAAATGTAAATAATGTAACAAAAAAGATTTACCCAAAATATAATAAACCCGAACATTTTGTTAAACTAGGAAGAAAAAAGATTGAAAGATTAATAAAAAAGATAGGAATATTTAGGATAAAAGCTAAAAGTATTTTTTATCTATCAAAAACTTTGATTGAAAAATATAATGGTAAGGTACCTAAAACTTACGCAGATTTAGAAAAATTGCCAGGAGTTGGTCATAAAACAGCTAGTGTAGTAATGTCTCAAGGCTTTGGATATCCGGCTTTTCCTGTTGATACACATATTCATAGACTAGCGCAAAGATGGGGCCTTACAAATGGTAAAAGTGTTGTACAAACTGAAAATGATTTGAAAACAATATTTCCAAAAAAATGCTGGAACAAACTCCATCTTCAAATAATATGGTATGGTCGAGAATATTGTAAAGCTAGAGACTGTCATGGAATAACTTGTAAAATTTGTAAAAGCTGTTATCCAAACAGAAAAAAACCAATCAAAACCAAAAAGGCTTAATTAATGAAAATTTTAGGTATTGGAAACGCAATTGTAGATGTTATTTGTAAAGTAGAAGAAGATTTTATTGAAAGAAATTCTTTAACTAAAAGTACTATGAAATTAGTAAATGAAGTTGAATTTAATAAATTACTACTAGATTTAAAAATTGAAGAAACTGTAGCAGGAGGCTCAGTTGCAAATTCAATTGTTAGCCTTGCCCAGCTGGGTAATAAGGTTGGTTTTATTGGAAAAATTAGCGATGATGAATTGGGTGCTAAATATGAAGAAGGACTCAATATTGAAAAAGTAAAATACTTTTACTCTAAGAAGAAAGAAAAAATTCCAACTGGAACTTGTTTGATCCTGATAACGCCGGACTCTGAAAGAACTATGG
The DNA here is from genome assembly GCA_902549495.1 of uncultured Pelagibacteraceae bacterium. Taxonomy (GTDB): domain Bacteria; phylum Pseudomonadota; class Alphaproteobacteria; order Pelagibacterales; family Pelagibacteraceae; genus Pelagilacustribacter. The sequence continues at coordinate 1,125 of CACCVU010000031.1, read as the reverse complement.
TTACATTTCTTGGTACGGCAGGTAAGATTAATGATAGTGACATAGATATTAAAGCTGTAAAAGAAAGTGAAATTTTATTTCTAGAGGGGTATCTGTGGGATGAAGGGGAACCAAAAAAAGCTTTTGATAGAGCTATTAATCACTCTAATAAAGTAGCGATGTCACTTTCCGACTTATTTTGCGTTGAGAGACATAAAAAACAATTTTTGAATTTAGTTGAAACAAAATTAGATATCACTTTTGCAAATGAACAAGAAATAATGTCACTAATTGATACCAAAAAAATTCAAGATGTTATAGAATTTTCAAAAAAAATAAAAAAACTTGTTGTTATAACAAGAGGTGAAAAAGGCGCGTTAGCGATAAATCATGAAAAAGTTATAGAGTGTCCAGCCAAAAAAAATCTAAAAGTAATAGATCTTACTGGAGCTGGTGATTTATTTGCTGGTGGATTTCTTGACGGATTTATAAAAGGTCAAACATTAGAAGAAAGTTTGAACAAAGGTACTGAAATGTCTTCAAAAATAATTCAAACAATCGGAGCAAGGTTAAAATAAGTTATTTTTTTCTTCTTTTAAAACTTCCTTTTCCTTTTTTTGGTTTTATAACTCTTTTACGATATTTTTTTGTGAATAAATCAATTGCATATTTATTTCTCCTTTTCAAAGATAGTAGCCTTCCTTATTATTTAGTAAAAACTTTTCATCATGAAATTTTTCACTGATTTTTTTTCTTAATCTATATATGTGCGTTTCAACGGTATGAGTATCTGACTCTGCTGAGTATTGCCATACGAGAGTCAAAATGTCATCCTTTGAAACAGCTTTTTGTTTGTTCAACAAGGCCTCTAAAAGTTGAATTTCTTTCTCTGTTAAAATTATGGCCTTATTGTTTTTTATCAATTTTTTTTCATTTTTATCCAATATGTAATCTTTAATAGATATGGAGGAATTTTTTGCAAATTCATTTTTTGCAGCACTTCCTTCTATCAAGTTGTTCACTGCTTTAATCGTTGTAGGCAGTTTAAGAAGATAATCATAATCATTTGATAATTTGGAATTATTATCAGTTGCTAATATTTTGAAACATTTATATTTTTTGAATATATCTTTTAATCGATCGTCA
>CACCVU010000030.1 GCA_902549495.1 uncultured Pelagibacteraceae bacterium | reverse complement strand
ATAATTTTTTAAATATTAAAGACTCTAATCTTGAGTTAATCTCTGAACCAAAAATTGATGGAATATCTGCTACGTTGATCTATAAAAAAGGTATATTAATGAGTGGATTGTCTAGAGGAGACGGGGAGATAGGAGAAGATATTTTAAATAATTTAAAAACAATTTCTAAAATTCCTACAAAAATTTTTTCAAAAAATTTACCTGATTTATTAGAAATAAGATGTGAAATATATATCAGTAAAAGTGATTTTGAAAATTTGAAAAACAGCTTTGCCAATCCAAGGAATGCTGCTGGTGGAAGTTTAAGACAAAAAGATCCCAATGAAACTTCTAAAATTCCCTTAAAATATTTTGCATACGGTTTTGGTGCAATGGAGCCAATGATTTTTTCGAAACAATCAGAATATTTAGAAAAAATAAAAAATTGGGGATTTTTAGTAAATCCCCTAGTCAAAAGTGTAAAAGGAATAAATGAAATTGAAGATCAACATAAGAAGATAGATAACTTAAGATCCTCTTTAGATTACGATATCGATGGTCTTGTTTTTAAAGTAAATGATTTAAATTTACAAAATAGATTGGGAAATACTTCAAACTCTCCAAGATGGGCCACAGCTTACAAATTTTCAGCGGAAAAAGCAGTTACGAAAATTAAAGATATTGTCATTCAGGTTGGACGAACAGGCGCAATAACTCCAGTAGCAAAAGTAGAACCAGTAACAGTAGGGGGAGTTGTTGTATCAAATGCTACATTACACAATGAAGAAGAAATACAAAGAAAAGACATAAGAAAAGGTGATACTATTTTTATTCAAAGAGCTGGGGATGTAATTCCTCAAGTTATTTCTGTTGATAAATCTAAAAGAGATAAAACAAGTATTAAGTTTGAATTCCCAAATAAGTGTTTGTGTGGGGCGGAAACAAAGAAAGAGATTAGTAAAAATACAAATAAGCTAGACGCTGTAAGAAGGTGCACAAAAGGTTACGCATGTAAGTTTATAGCTAAAGAAAAACTAAAACATTTGGTGGCCAAAGAGGCTTTTAATATTGATGGTTTGGGGAAAAAAGTCATAGATCAATTTTGGAATTTAAAATTGATTAGAGAGCCATCAGATATTTTTAAACTTGATTATAAAAAAATAAAGAAACTTGAGGGTTGGGGAGTTCTATCAATATCAAATTTAAAAGCAGCAGTAGATAAATCAAGAAATATTAGTTTAGATAAATTTATATATTCGATTGGAATAAGACATATTGGTCAAGAAAATGCAAAAATTTTGGCTGCATTTTTTATATCGATTGAGGAATTTTTGAATTTATTTAATGGGAAGAAAAGAGAGCAAATTTTAAAAAACCTAGTAGAATTGGATGGCATAGGATCAACCCAAATTGACTCAATCGAAAATTTTTGTTCAAACGAAAAGAATAAAAAAATAATTAATGAATTAATAAATCAACTAAAAATAATTAATTTTTCTTTTACAAATAAGAAAGGAAAATTTTCTAACAAAAAAATAATGTTTACTGGGGGTTTTCAAAAAATGAGCAGATCAGAAGCAAAATCTATTGCAGAAAATAATGGAGGAAAAGTCTTAGGCTCCATATCTCAAAAACTAGACTTTTTAATAGTCGGAGACTCTAAGCCAACTAAAAGAAAAATTGAACAAGCGAAGAAAATGAAAATTAAAATTATAACTGAAAAAGAGTGGAATAAAATTTTAGATAGCTGAGCAGGCTTTTTTAAGATCCTCAATTTCAAATTTATTCATAGATGCTCTTAGGTTTTTATAAACTTTATGATGATAAGAATTCAACCAATTTTTTTCTTTTTTATCTAATATACTCTTATCAATTAATTCTTTATCGATAGGTGCTAAAGTTAAACTCTCAAAAAATTTCCTTCTTTTCTCTTTCTTTACATAAATAAGATTTTCAATTCTTATTCCAAATTTATTTTTTTCATAATACCCAGGTTCATTAGAAACAACCATTCCTTGTTGAAACTTAATTTTATTATTTTTTGAAATCGCTTGAGGACCTTCATGAACATTTAAAAAATATCCAACTCCGTGCCCGGTGCCATGTGAATAATTTAAGCCTATTTCTTTTAAATATCTTCTTGCTTCAATATCAATTTTTGAGCCAGATGTATCATTTCTTAATTTATAATTTGATACAGCTATATGACCTTTTAGAACCCTTGTAAAAATATTCTTTATTCTTCTATTTGAATTTTTTAACGAAATAGTTCTTGTCACATCTGTTGTGCCGAATTCATATTGCCCTCCAGAGTCGACAAGATAAATATCACCTTCCTTTAGCACCCTGTTTGTTTTTTTCGAAGCTTTATAATGAATAATTGCACCATTAGGGCCTGTTCCAGAAATTGTTGGAAAACTGGAAAACTTAAAAGCTTTGTTTTTTTTTCTAAACGTAAAAAGTTTCTTTGAGGCACTTATTTCTGTAATTAGTTTCTTATTAAAATTTTTCTTGATCCAAAATAAATATTTTGTAAGTGCAATACCATCATATAGATGAGCTAATTTAATGTTTCTAATTTCCGCTCTATTTTTAATAGCTTTTAAATTATAGATAGGATCATTCAAATTAATTACTTTATTATTTTTTTTTATAATTTGTTCAAAAAAAATTGAACATGAATTGTTATCTATTATAAAACTTTTTTTTTTAATTTTAGATAGAGTTTTCTCAACTAATTTAATTTCATGAAATTCAACATTTTTTAGTTTTTTCCTTAATGATAATGGAGCTTTTTTTAAATCACAAAAAAGTTTTATATTCGAATTTTTTTTAA
>CACCVU010000029.1 GCA_902549495.1 uncultured Pelagibacteraceae bacterium | reverse complement strand
ATTATGGGTCAGCGAAAAGTAAATATGGCAAAAATAAGGCAAGTGTTTCCTGATATTCCTAATTTTCCAAGGCCTATTGAAAATCAAGTTGTAACAGATGCCCATTACATGGGTTACCTGGACAGACAAGATAAAGATATAGAGTCTTTTAAGAAAGACGAGTCCGTTATCATACCTGAGGGTATAGATTACGAAAAACTTAGTGGTCTATCTAATGAGATTAAGAGCAAGTTGCTTCAAGTGAAGCCTAAAACGCTAGGTCAAGCTATTCGTATTGATGGCGTTACGCCAGCAGCTATAATTATTCTTCTTTCGCATATTAAAAAACTTAGATATAAAGCCACTGCTTGATGCAGCAGTTTGAAGTCATAAATATTCTCAAAAAGAGTCTTAATTTTAGCGATCACTCAATTGAAAAGCTTAAAAAGTTCACAAATCTGGTTTTAAAAGAAAATCAAAATTATAATTTAATTGCTAAAAGCACTGAAAATCAAATTTGGCATAGACATATACTTGATTCAGCTCAATTGATTAAGTTTATTGATTTTAATGTCAATTCCGCGGCTGATCTTGGCACTGGCGCAGGATTTCCGGGCCTTGTAATAGAAATATTCAATAAAAATAAGGCTTTTCACGTGAAATTATATGAAAAATCACCAGTAAAAAGAAGGTTCTTAACGGGTGTAATCAAGGAATTGAGTTTAAATGCTGAGGTTTTAGGAGATATCAGAGATGAGGTTATAGATTCTGAAATTATAGTGTGCAGGTCTTTCAAAAAATTAGACACAATAATACAAGTTTCACGTGAAATCGCAAAAAAACCACATAAATTAATGATTCTAAAAGGTCAAAATGCACAGAAAGAAATAAAAAATTCTTTTAAAACAAAAAAATACCCTTATAAATTAGAAAGCAGCATGACAAATAAAGATTCAAAAATAATTTTGATGGAGATTAACAAGTAAATGTCGTCACCTATAACTCTAGCAATCATAAATCAGAAAGGTGGAGTGGGAAAAACCACTACAGTGATAAACTTAGCTGCTTCACTGTCCATTATGGGTCAAAATAATTTAGTTATTGATTTAGATCCACAAGGCAATGCAACAACTGGGCTGGGTAAAAACAATAATGATGATGATAAGAATGTTTACAATCTTTTAATAAAAAAAACTAATATTGAAAATATAATTCAGAAAACAGATATTAAAAATTTAGATTTAATAGGTTCTCATGTAAATCTTTCTGGTCTTGAGGTTGAAACTGCAAATGACTCTAACAGGGCATTTGTGTTGAAAGAAATTTTAAACTCAAAGAAAGACAGTCTATTAAAAAAATACGATAATATTTTTATAGACTGTCCTCCTTCTTTAAGTTTACTTACTATAATGGCATTAGTGGCTTCAGATGAATTGTTGGTACCACTTCAAACAGAATTCTTTGCATTAGAAGGTATTACTCAACTTGTAAAAACAATAGATCGCATTAAAGAAAATCTAAATCCTAGTCTTAAAATAAGAGGTATTTTACTAACAATGTTTGACAAAAGAAACAAACTTTCATCTGAGGTTGACAGAGAGGCAAGAAGTTATTTTAAAGAAAAAGTATATCAGACTGTAATTCAAAGAAACGTACGTTTATCCGAAGCACCCTCACATGGATTACCTTGTGTAGTATATGATAAAAATTGTACTGGAAGTAAATCTTATTTTAAACTAGCTGAAGAATTTTTAAAAAAAAATCAAATTGAAAGTGCTGCATGAATGCTGGAAAAAAGAGAGGTTTAGGTAGAGGATTATCCGCTTTATTCGGGGATACAGCTCCTAAGGAAAAATCATCTGTTACTAATCTAAATAACATGGCTGCTATCGCCGATTTAACTCGTAACCCATATCAACCTAGACAAAATTTTAAAGAGGAAAAACTTGAAGAATTAGCTAATTCTATTAAAAAAAACGGGATTATTCAGCCAATAGCAGTAAGACCTAGCAAATCCAATTCTGGAAAATATGAAATAGTAGCAGGCGAGAGAAGATGGCTCGCAGCTCAAAGAGCAGGTTTGCATGAAATCCCAATTACGATACTAGATCTATCAGATGTAGAGTCATTAGAAGTTGCTATTGTTGAGAACATTCAAAGAGATGATCTAAACCCAATTGAAGAAGCAAAGGGATATAAAAGATTAAATGAAGAATTTAAATATGATCATGAGAGTATTTCAAAACTAATGTCAAAGAGTAGGAGTCATATAAGCAATACTTTAAGACTTTTAACTCTTCCAAGTGATGTAATTTCGATGCTTGAAGAAGGTTCTTTAACTTCTGGACAAGCCAGGCCTTTAATTGGAATATCGAACGCCTCATCAATCGCTGAAGAAATAGTTTCTAAAAATTATAGTGCTAGAAAAGTAGAGTATCTCGTTAGAAATAAAAAGGGTGGAAAAATTGAAAAAAAAATAGACACAAACATTTTAAAAACCCAGGAAAGATTGCAAAAAATTCTTGGTTTGAAAGTAAATATTACTAACAAAAAAAATAATTCAGGAAAGATAACTATTGAATATAAAGATTTAGATCAGTTTGAGTTAATTTCTGATTTACTCACGAAGCATTAGCCAGCTCACACATATCGATTAGTAATTTTTTAATTAGTATTTGTTTATCGGTTGATAAGCTACTTTTAATTTTAATTTCCATATTATACGTATCTTTCATCATTAATTTTATCTTTTTCTTATCCCATACTTTAGCTTGAGAAATTAGTTTCGGTTTATCTTTCCAAAATACTGGGGGTTTTAAATCATTTATTGCTTTTTCAATGTCGCTACTATTATTG
>CACCVU010000028.1 GCA_902549495.1 uncultured Pelagibacteraceae bacterium | reverse complement strand
AAAACTCCAAATGACTATTAATTTTTTGAATAAAAAGAATAAAAATATAAAAAAACTTTATGATATTGGAGCTAATTTAGGTGTAATTTGTATTCCAGCGGTAAATAGAGGATTAGTAAAAAAAGCTTATGCTGTAGAACCAGAAGATAATAATTTTAAATTACTTAAATTAAATATAGCATTGAATAATTTAGAGGAAAAAATAACTCCATATCATTATGCAATGTCAAATTCAGATAATCAAACATTAGAAATGACGCTATCGCCTGATAATTCAGGTGATCATAGAATTAACCTCATTTCAAATGATAATACACATGGCGAAGAAAACAGAAACACATCGAAAGTTAAAACAATTAAATTTGATACCTTATTTAAAGAAATCAACCCCAACGAAGATTTGATTTGGATAGACGTTCAAGGTTACGAACCTATAGTTTTATCTGGCGCAGAAAATTTAATAAAATCTAAGGCACCCATCGTTGTTGAATTTTGGCCATACGCTTTAAAAAGAGTAAATGTTTGGGAAAAAATGATTAAACTTATTTCACGATTTGACCATTATGTTGATCTATCAGATCCAAATCTAAATGTTAAAGAAATAAATAAAAAAAATTTATTAGATTTAGAGCATGGTTGGGATATGGAAAAAAAAGGTTCACCTACACTCCAAACAGATCTAATTTTGCTAAGAGATTAAAATGGTACAGCTAAATAAATTTTTTAAAAATAAAAGAATTCTAATTACTGGTCATACTGGTTTTAAAGGATCATGGCTTACAGCTTGGCTTGTAAAAATGCAGGCAAAAGTTACTGGTGTATCGTTATCAAATCACTCGATACCATCGCATTTTTCATATTTAAATCTTAAAAATAAAGTTGATCACAAATTGTTAGATATAAGAGATAAAAAAAAATTAGAAAATATTATAAAAAAAAAACAACCTGATTTCATTTTCCATTTGGCAGCCCAAGCACTTGTAACGGAGTCTTATAAAAATCCTAGATTTACTTTTGAAACGAATACATTAGGAACATTAAATATTTTAGAGTCTCTTAGATACATTAATAAAAAGTGTGTTGTCGTAATAATTACTAGTGATAAAGTTTATAAAAATTTTGAAGTTGAAAAAGGATATACCGAAAATGATATTTTAGGAGGCTATGATCCTTACAGTGCATCAAAAGCATCTGCAGAACTTGTAATACAATCATATATAAAGTCATTTTATTCTAAAAACAAAAAATTAAGAATTGGTATTGCAAGAGCAGGAAATGTTTTAGGTGGCGGTGATTGGTCTCTAAATAGATTAATTCCTGATTGCGTGAAATCATGGAGTAAAAATAGATCTGTATTAATTAGAAATCCAAGCTCTACTAGACCATGGCAACACGTCTTAGAAGCAGTTCATGGGTATTTAATATTAGCGACAAAACTTAAAAAAGAAGAAAAAATTAATGGCCATGCTTTTAATTTTGGACCAAATACAAAAAATGTTAAAAAAGTTTTAGAAGTTATCAAGTTAATGAAAAAAAATTGGAAAAAGGTAAGATTTAAAATAATTTCAAATAAAAATCTTTACCATGAATCAAAATTATTAAAGTTAAATTCTAATAAAGCTCTAAAAAAATTAAATTGGAAATGTTTACTTTCATTTGAGGAAACAATAAATATGGTTACTAGCTGGTATAGAAATTTTTACTTGAATGGTAAAAAAAAAACAAATTATACCACATTACAAATTTCACAGTTTGAAAAATTAATAAAAAAAAGAGGATAAATGAAAGTAGTTATTCTTGCTGGAGGATTGGGAACAAGATTATCTGAATATACCCATTCTATACCTAAGCCTATGATAGATATAAAAGGTAAACCGATGATTTATTATATAATGAAACATTTTTCAAAGTACGGATTTAAGGAATTTTATTTAGCACTTGGGTATAAAAAAGAAATAGTAAAAAGATATTTTAAAAATAATAGTTTTGGGTGGAAGATAAATTTAGTTGATACTGGCAATAATACTATGACAGGAGGCAGATTAAAAAGATTGACTAAATATTTGAATAAAGAAAAATTTTTTTTGACTTACGGTGATGGAATTTCAAATGTAAATTTAAAAAAATTACTTAAATTTCATAATAACAACAATAAATTAGTCACATTAACTGCAGTAAGACCTCCTGCAAGATTTGGTGCAGTTAAGCTCAAGGGTAATTTAGTAAAATATTTTAAAGAAAAATCAAAATTAGATGAGGGATGGATAAATGGTGGATTTTTTGTAATGGAACCAAAATTCTTAAAATACATCAAAAATGATAGAACTTTTTTAGAGAGAAAACCATTGGAAAAAATGTTTAAAAAAAAACAGCTAGTTGCATATAGGCATAGTGGTTTTTGGCAATGTGTAGATACTAAAAGAGATCTAGATTTTATAAAAGAAAATATAAAAAAAATTTGAAAAAAAAAATATTAATTATCGGAGGCACAGGTTTTATAGGATATCATCTTGCAAAAAGATGTTTAAAAAAAAAGTGGTTTGTCTCAAGTTTTTCTACATCTAAACCAAAAAAATTTAGAAAAGTTAATGGTGTTCACTATATTATTGGAGATATTTCTAAAAAAAAAGATTTAAATAAAATCAAGAGAAATTACAACTACGTAGTAAATTTAGGAGGTTACGTGGATCACACCAATAAGATTAAAACTTTAAAAAGTCATTTTTACGGATTAAAAAACTTAGCAGAGTTTTTTTTGAAAAAGAAAATTAATGTTTTTATTCAAATAGGAAGTAGCGGAGAATATGGTAAAATTAAATCACCTCATAAAGAAGAAAATTGTGGTAATCCAAAGTCCCCCTACGCTTTGTCAAAACTTAAAGCATCGAATTTTTTAATCAATTATTTTAATAAAAAAAATTTTCCTGTAATTATTTTACGTCTTTATCAGGCTTATGGTCCAAAACAATCAATTAATAGATTGATACCCATTACAATCTCTAACTGCATTTTAGACAAATCCTTTCCTTGTACAAACGGAGCACAATTTAGAGATTTTATATTTATAGATGATGTTATATCTGCGATTATAAAATGTTTAACAACAAAGAAAAAAATAAGTGGACAAATTTTTAATTTAGGCACTGGAAAACCAGTAAAAGTAAAAAGTATAATTCAAAAAATATCCAGATTAACTAAAAAAGGTAACCCTCAATATGGCAAACTAAAAATGAGGAAAGATGAGACTCTAAAAATTTATCCAAATATAAAAAAGATTAAAAATATTTTACACTGGAGTCCTA
>CACCVU010000027.1 GCA_902549495.1 uncultured Pelagibacteraceae bacterium | reverse complement strand
TTTCAGCTGTTAATCTAGAAAATTTTTTATTAAATTTTCTTATTATTAAGAAATCAAGTTTAAGTTTTTTAAACTGATTTATTTTTTGATCTAAAGAATTAATTCTATGATTTTTTATCTTTTTGTTAAAAAACATTACAGGTATTGGTTCAAAAGTCATTATACCAAAAGGTAATTTATTTTTATTTGCTTTTTGTTTGGCGTCTTCGATAACTTTCTGATGGCCAAGATGTATCCCGTCAAAATTTCCTATTGCCAGAACACCTTTGCAGTGTTTATTTTTTAGATTGGTATTTCTATAAATTTTCATATTACCAAGTCAATTCTTTTTGAAAAAAATCTATTTTAACTTTATATGTTTTTAAAAGATTGCTTAAATCAGAAATTTTATTCAATTCACCTCTGTGAACTCCATTAGTGATAAATATACAATCTAAGTTTAAATTGTTAGCTCCTTTTATATCTGTTCTTAAATTGTCTCCGATAGCTAAAGCTTTTTCTTTTGCGCTAAAGCATAAATTATAAACTTCCGGATAAGGTTTTCCGAAATAGGAAACTTTTCCTCCAAGTTCCTCAAATAATTTGGCTATTGAGCCAGCGCATAACTCTTCTTTATCGCCTCTGTGAACAGTTAAATCAGGATTAGTACAAATTAATCTTTTGGATATATGATTTTTTAGAAAATCTTTGTAATAATTTAAATCATCATCATAATCATCAAATAAGCCAGTACATAAAATAAAATCACATTGCTCAATACTTGTTCTATTTTCTTTGACTTTATCAAACACAGATGTATCTCTAGGTGGTCCTAAATGAAAAAAAGTTTTTCCAAATTTATTTTGATTAATTGCATGCATTGCAGCCTCCCCAGAAGTCATTACATTTGTTAGAAATTTTTCATTCATGCCCATCTTTAATAAAAAATTAGTCACTTTCAAACTGGGTCTTGGAGCATTAGATAAAAAAACAATTTTTTTAGATTTATTATTTAAATTCTCAATTGTTTCCATGGCTTTTGAATTTAAAGATATTCCATTGTGTATCACTCCCCATAGGTCAATTATGAAAGTGTCATAGTTTTTGGATATTTCAGATAGATGGTCAAGCTCTCTCAATTTGTTTACTCTTTCTTTTGTTTTTACTATTCCAAAATATAGTTTTTTCGAGGTTTTTTAATGATTTTTGCCCCTTGAAATCTTGTTAAAAACACACCATATCAGCACTACATTAAAATTTATAGGAGAAAATACATATGAAATTTAGACCATTGCATGATCGTGTGCTTATCAAAGTATTAGACAGTGAAGAAAAGACAGCAGGTGGAATTATTATCCCTGATACAGCAAAAGAAAAACCTCAAGAAGGTGAAGTTGTTGCTGTAGGACCTGGTGCAAGAAATGAAAACGGGAAAGTTGCTCCAATGGACGTAAAAGTTGGAGACATTGTGCTTTTTGGAAAATGGTCTGGTACTGAAGTGAAGATTGACGGTAAAGAATATAGCATTATGAAAGAGTCAGACATAATGGGAATTTCAAAAGGTAAAAAATAACATTAAGGAGAATATAATGGCAAAAATTATAAAATTTGACACTGAAGCAAGATCAAAAATGCTTACAGGAGTGAACACTTTAGCTAATGCGGTTAAAGTTACATTAGGACCTAAAGGTCGAAACGTGGTTATGGATAAATCTTATGGTGCTCCAAGAACTACGAAGGACGGTGTATCTGTTGCAAAAGAAATAGAGTTAGAAGATAAATTTGAAAATATGGGCGCACAAATGGTTAAAGAAGTTGCTAGCAAAACTAACGACAATGCTGGCGATGGCACAACAACTGCAACTATACTTACTCAAGCAATAGTCAATGAAGGATTAAAGTATGTTACAGCCGGTATGAACCCTATGGATATCAAGCGAGGTATTGATAAAGCTGTAGAAAGCGTAATCAACAAATTAAAAACATCTTCAAAAAAAGTTAAAGCAAATGAAGAAGTTGCTCAAGTTGGAACTATTTCAGCTAATGGTGAGAAATCAATAGGTGATATGATTTCTAAAGCTATGCAAAAAGTAGGTAATGAGGGTGTAATTACAGTTGAGGAAGCAAAAGGTGTTGAAACTGAATTAGATGTGGTTGAGGGTATGCAGTTTGATAGGGGATATCTCTCACCTTATTTTGTAACGAATACTGAAAAGATGACTACTGAGCTAGAAAACCCTTTAGTTCTTTTAGTTGAAAAAAAATTAACCAATTTACAACCAATGGTGCCACTTTTAGAATCAGTAGTTCAAGCGAATAGACCTTTAATGATAATTTCTGAAGATGTTGAAGGGGAAGCCTTAGCAACTTTAGTTGTAAACAAATTAAGAGGTGGTCTGAAAGTTGTTGCGGTAAAAGCACCTGGTTTTGGTGATAGAAGAAAAGCGATGTTAGAAGATATCGCTATTTTAACTGGAGGACAAGTTATCTCAGAAGATCTAGGTATAAAATTAGAAAATGTAAAAATTGGTGACCTTGGTTCTTGTAAAAAAGTAAAGATTGATAAAGAGAACAGCACAATTGTAGCTGGAGAGGGTAAAAAATCAGATATTGAAGCAAGATGTAATCAAATTAGATCTGAGATCAATGAAACAACATCTGATTATGATAAGGAGAAACTTCAAGAAAGATTAGCTAAACTTGCTGGCGGTGTTGCAGTAATTAAAGTTGGCGGTGCTACAGAAGTTGAAGTGAAAGAAAGAAAAGATAGAGTTGAAGACGCTCTTAATGCAACTAGAGCTGCTGTTGAAGAAGGAGTAGTAATCGGTGGCGGTTGTGCATTACTTTACGCCGCACAAGATTTAGATAGTGTTAAAGTAAAAGGTGATGACCAAAAAGCTGGCGTCGAAATAGTAAAAAAAGCTCTTCAAGCTCCTATCAGACAAATTACTGCTAACGCAGGTGTCGATGGTTCAGTAGTTGTAGGTAAACTTTTAGAGGGTAAAAAAGCTTCTCAAGGTTACGACGCTCAGAATGAAGATTATGTAGATATGTTTGCTAAAGGAATTATTGATCCAACCAAAGTTGTAAGATCAGCATTACAAGATGCTGCTTCAATAGCTGGACTGTTAATTACAACAGAAGCAATGATCGCAGACAAACCTGAGGAAAAAGATGCTGGTCCCGCAATGCCTCCAATGGGTGGCGGCATGGGTGGAATGGGTGGCATGGGTGGAATGGGAATGTAATCCCCATTAATCTCAAACAAAAATTCAAAAAGGGCAGTTTTTACTGCCCTTTTTTTTTATTTGTACCAAAAAAAAGT
>CACCVU010000026.1 GCA_902549495.1 uncultured Pelagibacteraceae bacterium | reverse complement strand
TTTATCATAACCAATTTTAGGCGTTAGAGCCGTTACCAACATTAGCGAGTTATCTAAGTAACTCTTAATTCTTTTTTTATCAGCTTTTATTCCTTTAACGCAATACAATGCAAAAGTTTTTGTTGAGTCACTCATTATCTCGATGGACTGAAGAATATTATGGGCTATTAGAGGCTTGAATACATTTAATTCAAAATGACCATGTGAGCCTGCCATAGTTATCCCATTATGATTACCAATTACCTTCACACAAACCATTGTTACGGCTTCCGTTTGAGTTGGGTTCACTTTGCCCGGCATAATTGACGAGCCTGGTTCATTAGACGGAAGTATTAATTCTGCATATCCAGCTCTAGGGCCAGAACCTAAGAATCTAATGTCATTAGCAATCTTCATCAAACAAACTGCTGTTGTATTTAAAGCTCCTGAAAAATTAACAATTTCGTCGTGTGCTGCTAATGATGCAAACTTATTTCTGGTAGCTCTAAAAGGAATTTTAGTAATCTTACTTATTTCTTTAACTATTTTCTTATCGAAATTTTTTCTAGTATTCAATCCAGTTCCAACCGCTGTTCCACCTTGAGCTAAGTTATAGATTTCTTTAAGTGCCAACTCAATTCTTGAGATACATTGTTTTAATTGAGCATGATAACCAGAAAATTCTTGTCCTAGAGTTAGTGGAGTAGCATCTTGAAGATGAGTTCTACCAACTTTTACAATTCTTTTAAATTCCTTTACTTTTTTTTCAAGCTGTTTTTCTAGAATTTTTAAAGAAGGTAAAAGTTTATCTCTTGATTTTAAGGCGATTGCTATATGCATAGCCGTAGGAAAAACGTCATTCGTTGATTGAGATTTATTTACATGATCGTTGGGATGCACTGGTTTTTTGGATCCCATTTTTCCACCCATCATTTCTATTGCCCTATTGGCTATGACCTCATTTACGTTCATATTAGTTTGAGTCCCTGAGCCAGTCTGCCAAACCTTCAATGGAAAATGATGATCAAGTTTACCTCTAATAATTTCATCTGCGGCTTTAATGATGAATTTACTTATTCTCTTGTCTAAGTCTTTATTTCTTGAATTAACTATTGCTGCAGCTTTTTTAATAATTGAGATAGAGTGGATAACTAATGGCCTTACTAAAAAATCACCAATATTAAAATACTTATTTGATCTTTGTGTTGAGGCCCCCCAGTACTTATCACCAGGAACTTTTATTTTTCCAATACTATCAAATTCTATTCTGTATTTCATAGTTGATTCATTGATATAATACACTTTTATTAAATAATTATAAATTATAAAGGGTTAGATATGACAAATTTTGAGAAAGTAAGAAAATTTATGAAGACTTTTGGTCAGGAAGTTAAAAAAAAGGCCGAGTTTCCCAATAGTAAAATAACTGAATTAAGATATGCCCTTATAAATGAAGAACTTAATGAGCTTAATGAGGCAATTAAATCAAAAGATATTAAAGAAGTTGCTGACGCTCTAACTGACATTCTATACGTCACTTATGGCGCTGGCCATGCATTTGGCATAAATTTAGACAAATGTTTCGAAGAGGTCCAAAATTCCAACATGAGCAAATTAGGATTAGACGGAAAACCAATTTACAATGAGATGGGAAAAGTCATGAAAGGACCAAAATATTTTAAACCTGATTTAAAAAAATTTGTTGCATGATAAAATCAAATTATTATTGGATACTATTAGGTATCTGCATAGGAATTTTAATTTATCTCATAGATAAATATATTTTTTAACTCTATGGCACTGAGCATTAAAGAACAAATTTTATTCTTTTTAATTTGTTTATTTGGAATTTTATTAAGATTTTATAATCACTCATATGATGACTTGTGGTACGACGAGATAATTAGTTTTTGGGTGGCAGATCCTAACTTAAGTTTTCAAGAAACATTAAGACTTAATAATTTGATAGATCCTAATACTCCTTTTTTTCCCTTAATCCTAAAACTTTTTTTTTCAATTTTTGGTTATAGTGTTGAAAGCGGAAGATTATTTTCTGTAATAGTTAGCTCTTTATCAATGTTTTCTGTAGCTTATTTAAGCTGGGTTGTTGCAAAAAATAATTCCTTTTTATTAACATTATTTCTAATAAGTTTTAACATTTTTTTAATTTCCTTTTCACAAGAGGTGAGAGTTTATTCACTTTTATTCTTTGCATCGTCAATTTTTTTGATATTTTTTTTTCATGCGTTAAAGAAAAAAAGAAGTTTTTTTAATCTAGTTATTTACTTTTTATCATGTATATTTTTAATTTCTTTACATCCATTTGCGTTAATTATTTTTTTTTCATCAATCGCATATTTATCACTTCAATATATTAAAAAACGAGAAAAATATCTCTTTATACATTTAATTAATATCCTAATTTTTGCATTTGCGTATTATTTTTATTTTACAAGTTTTTTATCTGCTAGCGCTGAAACAAGAGGTGAATATTTTTGGATGACCAATCCAGACATTGGATTTTACACTAACTTTTTTTTTTCGTCTTTTTTTGGCTCAAGATTAATGGGAGTTTTATTTTTAGTTTTATTGATAGCTTTATTAATCAAAAATTATAAAAAAATAAAAAATGTAGAGCCAAGTTCTCTATTAGTAATTATTATTTTTTTATCATATTTTTTACCTATATTATTTGGTTATATTTATGAACCCTTGCTGGTAAACAGATATATAATTTTTGTATTAATCCCGGTTTTAATAATAATTTCAACATTCATCTATAACCTTAAAAATAATTTTTTTAAAAATTTAATTATTTTTTTGACAATACTGGCTACAATTGGAAATCATTTCACTGAGCAAACGTTTAAACAATTTTTTAATGAAAGAGTCGTTTCAAAACCGCAATACACCGAGGCATTGATTTTCATAAATAATTCTGAATATAAAAATTACATTTTAAAAGCTGAAAAAATGAAAAACAAAAAGGCCACAATAGATGCTGTTAATCATTATATAACTTACCTAAGTGAAAAGAATAAATTGAATGTAAAATTTATCCCTGATCAAGAAATGGATAAAATAAGATTTTTATGGCATTTATGCTTTCAAGATTTTAATGGTAAAAATTGTAAAGTAGGCGATGTAAAAAAAGAATTTAAAGTTATAGAAAAAAAAAATTTTAATAATGTTGAGATAAAACTTTTAGAAATCACAATTTAATTACGATTTTTTTAGTTTCAGCGGGGGCGTTCTGTTGCCAGGTGCCCCAGACCCCGTATCTTAATTAACTAAGTTAATTAAGCTGCAAGTGCAAATTTTTGATTTGCATTTATAAATTAGCCCGTTACGTCGGAACCATCTCGAACGAAAGAATAGCCTTTAGACACCCGTCGATCCTAATTCACCCCCCTAAATTAAAATTGGTGGAGGTGGTGGGTACTGCCCCCACGTCCGTGATGTTTATTACGAAACTCGTTTATCGTTATAGTCTTGCGACCAGAGGAGAATAAATTATTTATTTTGAATTTTAAAGCAAAATCCTCTAGGAGACTCAATTAATTTTACTAATTATTTTATTTTATAAAGTTTAATTAATTTATTTTTTCCAAAACTTTTTACAATTTTAAGATTTTTGTTAGTTAAATCAAACTTTGAAATAACAAATTTTGCCCCAGTTTTTTTTGCTTCTTCAAAGCTAATTTTAACATTTTTTGGATCATTAACGAAAGCGTAGACTCTACTTCCCCATTTATTATAGTAATTTGAATATTTTTGATTATTCTCTAGTTCCTCTTTTATAATTGAAAAAAATTTTTTTTTATAAT
>CACCVU010000025.1 GCA_902549495.1 uncultured Pelagibacteraceae bacterium | reverse complement strand
GAGGTGTAAAAGGAATCATTAGTTTCATCATTTTAATGAGGTTATTTCTAATTGTTTTGTTACTTATCTCATAATCAAAATTATCTTTAAAAAAGGAATACATTTCATAGAAATGTGCAATTGATACATTAAATCTAAAATTCTCAATAGACTCGTCAATTTTTACAATTAGGCCATTTATCCTTTGTTCAAATTCCTTATTCAATTTTTCATTTATTTCTCTCTCTTTTCTTGCTGTGATCTGATGGTTTAAATTCCATATCTTCTGCAAAAATTTATTTGCTGAAAATACTCCCGTATCTGACCATTGTACGTCCTTTTCTGGCGGGCTGTCTGATAAAATAAACCATCTAACTGCATCAGCTCCATACTGATTAATCATTGTTTCTGGATCAATAGTATTTTTCTTTGATTTTGACATAGACTCTGAAGGACCGACCAAAACTTTAGTTTTATCAATTTTTTTTATAAATTTTTTATTATCAATTTTTAAGACTTCATCAGGATACAACCAATTTCCTTTATCGTCTTTATAAGTTTCGTGACATACCATTCCTTGAGTGAATAAGTTTTTAAAAGGCTCATTCAAATTTATGTCTTTATTATATTTATTTATTCCTTTTGTAAAAAATCTAGAATAAAGCAAATGAAGTATGGCATGTTCTATGCCTCCAATATACTGATCAACTGGCATCCAATAGTTGATTTTTTTTTCATCAAAGGGTGATGTTTTATGATTTGGAGAACAAAATCTTAAAAAGTACCACGATGAGTCCACAAACGTGTCTAAGGTATCTGTTTCTCTTATAGCTTTTTTGCCAGTTTTTTTATCTATAGTATTTTTCCATGTAGGATGATTAGCTAAAGGATTGCCTTTAGATTTAAGGTCAATACTCTCAGGTAATTCGACAGGTAATTCACTTTTATCAACTGGGATAATAGTTCCGTCTTCTAGATACATCATTGGTATCGGGCATCCCCAATATCTCTGTCTAGATATCCCCCAATCTTTAAGTCTAAAAAGAGTTTTTCTTTCCCCGAAATGTTTCAACTCGATTTCTTTAATTATTTTTTCCTTAGCTTCTGCAACATTCAAACCATTTAAAAATTCTGAATTTATCATTTTACCTTCACCAACATATGCTTCTAAAAGATTATTATCTTTATCCTTTGAAGTTTCATCACTAACAACTCTTGTAATATCTAAATTATATTTTTTTGCAAAATCGAAATCTCTTTGGTCGTGTGCAGGACAACCAAATATTGCGCCAGTACCGTAGTCCATCAAAACAAAATTTGCAAAATAAACAGGAATTTTTTTATTACTTACGAAAGGATGATTAACTAATAATCCTGTTTCGTATCCTATTTTTTCTGCATTAGCTAATGCTTCTTCTGTCGTGCCTGTTTTACCGCATTCATCCCTAAACTTTTGAAAATTATTTATTTTTAAAAAATCCTTACTTAAAGGATGATCAACAGAAAGTGCTAAAAAACTAGCACCAAATATAGTGTCTGGTCTAGTTGTGAATACTTTTATTTTCTTTTGGGCATTTGTTATTTGAAAATCTATTTCACAGCCAAAAGATTTCCCAATCCAGTTTTTTTGCATTAATTTGACTTTATCTGGCCAACCATCTAATTTTTCTAAGTCGTTTAACAGTTCGTTTGAAAATTTAGTAATATTAAAAAACCATTGTGATAACTTTTTCCTTTGGACTATTGCATTCGATCTCCAGCCTCTTCCATTTATTACTTGCTCGTTTGCTAGAACAGTATTTTCAACCGGATCCCAATTTACATAAGTTTCTTTTCTTGAAACTAATCCTTGGTTGTAAAAATCAATAAAAATTTCCTGTTGGTGTTTATAATATTCTTTATCGCACGTTGCGATTTCAAGATCCCAATCTATTGAGAGACCTAATAACTTAAGTTGACTCTTCATTGTTTCAATATTTTTATAAGTCCACTCTTTTGGATGAAGATTATTTTGTTTAGAAGCATTTTCTGCTGGAAGTCCAAATGCGTCCCAACCCATTGGGTGTAAAACATTAAATCCGTTCAAATATTTATAACGTGCTATTACATCGCCGATTGTATAGTTTCTTACGTGACCCATATGAATTTTTCCAGAGGGATATGGAAACATTTCTAAACAATAAAATTTTGCGCCTTTTGGTTTTGAGAGTTTGAATTTAGAAAATCTTTTCTGCCATTTTTTTTCAACAGCCTGAAAATTTACTCTTTCCATTATCTCTTTTTATTTTTTTTTTTATCTTCTTTTTCGAACCTGGCTGCAGTCTTTATAATAGATAATTGAAGTTCGTTACTGATTTCGTTGTTTCCTAGTTGGGTTACAACACAATCAGTAGCGCTCAAACATTTTTTTTTATGAACAATTATTTTTAAATTATCTGACCTAACTTCATTAGATAAAAATCTAACTGTAATTTTAATAGATTCATCTGAATTACTTTCCGAATACCAATCTGTTATTATCATACCGCCAGAATAGTCTACTGTTGTAAGGGGAAGAAAATCTAAAATTTCTAAAGAAGCTCTCCACATTGGATTTGAAGTGCTAAATTCGTAATTTGTTGCTCCGCCACCACGTTTATTGAGTATGCCAGTAATACTTACTCCTTTTCCTTCTTCAATATTTTTTCTTGCTTTAGCATCAGCACCATCTGGCATTTGTCTTTGATCAACTTTTTTATACATGCCGCAAGAACTTATAGTTATAAGGCTAAGAAATAGAAAAATTGTAAAAAGTAGTTTCGAAAACTTCATATTTTTAATAAATGTAAGTAAATTTAGATAATACATATCAATAAAGCTATGTGAAAGTTATTTAAATATCGTTGCAAAACATAGCATTTTTGATGAATTGTTGCATTTTTATCACATTTGGTAAGAAATTGACATTCAAAACTTTAAAAAAGACCTAAAAACCTAACTTTTTGCTAAAACCTTGATGTTTAATAATAATTATTAAATCAAATAAACAAAGGAAAAATATGAAAAATATACTTAAAACATTTGCCGTTTTAGTTTCTGCTTCATTAATTTCTGTAACTGCAAAAGCTGGTGAACTAACTGTAACAGGTTCAGCTAAAGCATCTTACTTAATTAATGGTGGTAACGATACCGGTAAAGCAATGGGTGTTTCAAACGAACTTAACTTCACAGCTTCAGGCGAGATGGACAATGGGTTCACATGGACATACCACACAGAGTTAGATCCTGCTGACGGCGGTGCTGCATCAAACGATGACACAGCAATCGTAATCGGAATGGGTGACTTAGGTACAGTCGGTATATATGATGCTGAAGGCGGATTATCTACTGAGTTAGGTTGGGGAATTGGTGCTATGGGAGTTGGTGCTGACTACGCAAACACTATGACGAATATTGGTCGTGGTTATGACGTGTCTTCTGACCCGCACTTCTCTTACACAACAGCAGCTGGAATGTTACCATTTGGTATCCAAGCAGCTGTAGGTTTTGCACCTAACGTAAATGATGGTCAAAGTAACAGTTACAAAGGCGGTGGAGCACAAGTTGATGCTGCTGCAGCTGGAACAAACGCTACGCAGTACAAAATAACTGCTAGCCCGATTGACGGTTTAAAAATCGGTGGTGACTATTATGAAACTGGTGGACATAAAGTAAACAATGTTTCACAACACAAAACAGGTGGTAACGTTTACGCTCAATACGCTATGGGTAACTTTAAAGTTGGTTACACAAAAGGTAAGTTAGAGCCAGCAAAAACTGACGACAAATACGGTACAAACACTGCAGACTCAGCTACGGCTTTGGGTGGTGACGCGTATGAGTCAGATGGTCTAGGTCTAGAATTCGCAGTGAATGATCAATTATCATTATCAATCTCTGAAGAAGACTTTACTAGAGTACATAAAACAATGGCAGCTACAGCGTCAACAAATACAAGAAACACTGTAACTTCAAGTCAGACAACAATTATGGCAGCATACAATATTGGTGGTGCTACACTTGGTCTATCATTAGTTGATACAGATAATTCTGACTACACAGCAAACAGAGACGAAACAAAAACAATCGTTTCTCTAGCACTAGCATTCTAAGAATACTAGTTGTTTGAATTTAAAAAAGCCGGTCAATTATGGCCGGCTTTTTTTTTATTTCTGACAATATTACAAAACTATTGCAATTTAATATTTTAAGTTTATTGAGATTTTTTAAACGTATACCTCCAAGCGGTATCAGTTTATAATTATTTGATT
>CACCVU010000024.1 GCA_902549495.1 uncultured Pelagibacteraceae bacterium | reverse complement strand
CAAGACGCTAAACCTGAAGAAGAGGAAGTGAAACCAGTTACAGAAGAAACACCAATTGAGGAAGAAAAAGAGGGATTAAGTATTGTAGATATCATGTTGTACATTCTAGGCGCTATTGCAGTTATTGCTGCTGGAATATATTTCTTTATGAGAAGAGAGCCATCTCCACAAAGTGCAGCAGATATTGCAAGAGCTCAATCACAGGAACCAACACCTGAACCGCAGCCAGAACCTGAACAGCCAGTTCAAGAGGAAACACCAACAGAAACTACTCAAGAAGAACCTCAACCAGAAAATACAGACCAATCATCTAACACAGATCAATCATCTAATAATGATGATGAAAATAATAATAGATAAATTAAAATTTTTTTGCACCTTCAAGATAAGCACACTTTTCGCAAGTTTTTTCAATTTTAGGTGGTTCATCTAAGTTTAGAACATCTTTCATTTCAATTATTTTTTTCTCTATCCAATCAGTATTTACTAGGTATGGGATTAGTGTCGTCTTAAAATCTATCTTATTATCAAAATTATTATTTGTTTTCTCCCCGTTACAAACATAAAAAAAAGTTCGGTCTGAAACTTTAAAATTCATTTTTCTTAAGATGTGAACATAAATATCCATCTGTAATTTATAACTAAGATGCCATTCAGCATCGAGATAAGAAGAAACTGTTACGGGATAAGTAGACGATTGGGCTTTATAATCTACAACAACTAATTTTTTTTCAGTTAAATCAAACCATATATCATCAATACCTCCGTGAATTATAAGGTTTGTATTTTCATCCAAATATGAAATGCCACCTTTTAAAGAATTTCTCCACACATCTAAATCTTTGTGTTTATAAGGAACAAAGTTGAGTTTATGTTTAATCATAATTGGATGGGGTTTTTGTTCTTTTCTATATTGATCAAATTCTTTCTTTAATAATTCATCGACTGCAACGTTTAGAGCCCATCCAGGCATCGAGGGTTCTTTTAGTCCTTTTACACGATCTAAATAAAAGCACCTTTTACAACTCATAAAGTTGAAAAATTTAGACCTACTTATTTTAAAAGGAGTATTAGATTTTTTATCGTAAATTGAAGTTTTTCTTGTTCTGAAAGATACAGCGTCTTTCATTTAAATTTGTTTTAATCTTTTAAGCACTTCAGCCTTATCTAAGGAGAGAATAACATCATAAAGACCAGGTCCAAATCTAGAGCCAACCAGCGCTATCCTTAAAGGTTGTCCTACACCTTTAAAATTAGTTTTATGTTTATCAATTAGAGACTTTATTAAAGGTTCTAAAGTTTCTCTAGATAATGTGGAAAGTTTTTCATATTCATTAATAAATTCAGTTATTATTTTTTTTGATAAATCATCAATTAACTTTTTATCATCTGCGCTAATTTCAATTTTATCTTTAATAATGTATTGAGCATTGTTCCAAATATCCTCTAAAGTTTTTGCCTTATTTTTTAAAAAACCCATAGATTTTAAAAGAATGCTTTCTTTTGATTGATTTAAAGGTTTTTTGTATTTTGAAACATATTCTTTAAAAAAATTAAAAAGATCTTTTTGATCTATACTCTTTATATATGTCTCATTTATTGAATAAATCCTATTCATATCTAATTTTGAAGGTGATTTTCCAACACCACTTAAATCAAATAAATCAATACTTTCTTGCTTAGTAAAAATTTCTTTATCTTTGTATGACCATCCCAATCTTAACAAATAATTCCTTAAAGCGTCTGAAATAATTCCTATTTTAATATAATCTTCAAGAGTGGAAGCATTATCTCTTTTTGACAATTTCTTTCCTTGCTCACTATGAATTAAAGGAATGTGTGCAAAGTTTGGAACCTCCCAACCCATTGCTTCATAAATTTGTCTTTGTTTAAAAGAATTAATCATATGATCGTCTCCTCTAATAACATGAGTTATTTTCATTTCATGATCATCAACCGTGGCTGATAGCTGATATGTTGGAGTATTATCTTTTCTTAAGATTACAAAATCCTCAATAGTAGAATTTGAAATATTTCTATCCCCCTGAACTAAATCTTTAATAACCGTATTTCCTGATATTTTACTTTTAAATCTTAATACTGGTTTTACTCCTTCTGGTATTTTTAAATCTTTGGCATCTCTCCATTTTCTATTATAAACATATGGCATTCCTTGTTTTTTGCATTTTTCTTTTTGTTCATTAATTTCTTCTTCAGAACAATAACATTTGTAGGCAAAACCTTTTTTTAACAGTTCCTCTGCAACTGTAACGTGTTTAGATATATTTTTAGATTGAATATACTCATCTCCATCATGTTTAATACCAAGCCAAGCTAAAGATGTAATAATTTGTTTTTTGAATTCTTCTTTAGATCTTTCTTTATCAGTATCTTCAATTCTTAGAAAATATTTACCTTTGTTTTTTTTTGCTAAAAGCCAATTGAATAAGGCTGTTCGAACTCCACCAATATGAAGAGGCCCAGTAGGAGAGGGCGCAAACCTACAATTAAAAGACATTAATATTAATTAGACTATTTTAATGAAAGTTTCTATATAAAGAAACAAGTTTACCTTGAATTTTTATTCTATTTGCAGCGTAAATTTTAGTTCCATAGTTTCGATTTGCTGCTTCAAGAGCGATAGTGTTTCCTTTTTTTCTTACTCTTTTTAAAGTAGCTTCCTGGTCGTCTATTAAGACTACAGCAATCTGACCATTATCTACATTAGAAACTTTTTTTATAATAACAGTATCACCGTCAGCAATACCTGCTTCAATCATTGAATCTCCTTTTACTTTAAGACCATAGTGCTCACCATTATTTTGAAGATCTTCTGGTAAAGCAACTCTATCAACTTCTTGTTGAATAGCTTCAATTGGTGTACCAGCGGCGATACTTCCTAATACTGAAACATCAGTAGATTTATTATTATTTTTATCTAATCCACCTTTGATAACGCTTGGAGTGAAAGTATTAAATATATCATTTGCGCTAGCGTTCTCTGGCAATTTAACCACCTCTAATGCTCTAGCTTTATGTGCTAATCGCTTTACAAAACCTCTTTCTTCTAATGCAGAAATTAATCTATGTATTCCTGATTTCGACTTAAGGTTGAGTGAATTCTTCATTTCCTCATAAGAAGGAGAAATCCCTGAAGATCTAATCTTCTTATTGATGAATATTAGTAAGTTTTTTTGTTTTTTTGTTAGCATAGAACAAACCTCGTACATGTATGTTCTATAAAAGTTCTTTTTGAATTACAACTTCAAATAAATGGCTAATTTATTGAGTAATTTGAATTAATTTTTCCATTAATTCATCAGGATTGTCAGATTTTAAAAGTGATTCTCCAATAAGAAAATTTTTAATTCCGGTTTTTTCGTAAATATATTTAGCATCATCTGCAGTTTTAATTCCGCTTTCAGAAATAATAGGGCCTTTGTGTGTTTTAATAACTTCAAAAATTGAAATAGTGTTATTTAAAGAAACTTCAAGTGTTTTCAAATTCCTATTATTAATTCCAATTAATGCTTGATCAAATTTTAAGGCCATTTCAGCTTCTTTTTGATCATGTACTTCTACTATAACTGATAGATTATGTTTTAAAGCCTCAGAGTAAATCTCGTCTGCTTGGGCTCCATTAAGAGCTGCAATTATTATCAAAATACAATCACAACCATAACTTTTAGATAATGCTATTTGGTAAGGATCAATAAAAAAATCTTTAGCTAAAATTGGAACTTTTATTTGTTTTTTTATATCTTGAATATAATCTAATTTTCCCAGAAAATGCTTTTCTTCCGTCAAAATTGAGAGGCAAGTAGCACCATTTTTTACATACATTTTCGCGATTTCTAAATGATCAAAATTATTTACAAGAACACCAGCAGATGGGCTAGCTTTTTTAATTTCGGTTATTAAAGAAACACTCCGATTTTTTTGGATTGTTTCTTTAAAGTTTAAAAAACTTTGCTCTTTAATGTTTTTTTCTAAAATATCTAAAGATTTTTCTTTTTTAATCAGATCTAAAGAGTGTTTTTTTTCCTCGATAATTTTTTCTAAAATATTAGTCATTAGTTTGATTGAATTTTTACTAAGTGGTGAAATACTTTTCCCGAGTTTAAATGTTTAGTGGCCTTTTCGTACGACGTCTTAAAATCACTTTCTTTACCAGAAACTATTAAACCTGCTGCTACATTAAGAGCAACAGATTGAGAGAATTCATTTTTTTTACCTTTAAAAATTTCAATAATTTTCTCAGAATTATATTCTGCATTTTTTCCTTTTAAATTCTCCTTATTTGCAGAATTAATCCCTAAAATTTTTGGATCAATTATAAATTCTTTAATTATTGAGTCTTTAAGTTCTACCACATATGTTTTTGCAAACGGTGATATCTCATCCATCCCATCTTCACTATGAACAATGAATGCGTGAATAACTCCGTTTTCTTTAAGCGCCTCAGCAAAAGGTTTCATCCATTTTTTATCGAATACTCCTACTACCTGTCTTTTTACTTGTGCAGGACTACTTAAGGGACCAATTAAGTTAAAGATCGTTTTCTTTCCCATTTTCTTTCTAGCAGGGCCAACATGTTTCATTGCTGAGTGATAATTAGGTGCAAACATAAAAGCAAAATTAAACTTTTTTATACTTTCCTCAGCCTCATCTGCTTTCAAATTAATATTTATTTTTAATGCCTCTAATACATCCGCAGATCCACAGTTAGAAGATACAGCTTTATTACCGTGTTTAGCAACTTTTACACCCATACTCGCCAAAACTATAGCTGCAGCAGTAGAAACATTTAAAGAGTT
>CACCVU010000023.1 GCA_902549495.1 uncultured Pelagibacteraceae bacterium | reverse complement strand
AATTCTAACTGTTGTCAAAATCTCTATTTCTTGTTTTAATTATTTAATTTTAATTAATTAATTAATAACAAGAAGGGAAATAATGAATAAAATAGCAAAACTATTTGTTACATTTATTTCAGCAATAACTTTAGCACTTGTTTCTTTTACTTCTTCTTTTGCAAAAGTAGAAGGTGAATACATTGTGTTAGGTTCTGCAATATCTCTTACAGGTAAATACTCTTCAAATGGTGTTCATACTCAAAATGGTTATAACATGGCCGTTGAAAGAATTAACAAAATGGGTGGAGTAGAAGTACAAGGTAAGAAATATAAGTTTGAGATCATTTACTATGATGATGAGTCAAACCCAAAAAGAGCCGCTCAGTTAGCTGAAAGACTAATTAAACAAGATGGCGTTCATTACATGCTTGGACCATACAGTTCAGGTTTAACGAAAGCCATTGCACCAGTAACCGAGAAATATAAAATTCCTATGGTTGAAGCGAATGGTGCATCTAGATCTTTGTTTACTAAAGGATACAAATATTTGTTCGCGGTGTTATCACCAGCTAACCAATACCTTGAAGTAGCTATCGATTTAGCGGTAGAAAAAAACGGTGGTAAAGGAGTAAAAATTGCTCAAGCATTTGAACAAGATGCTTTCTCACAAGACGTGAGACTTGGTATTTTAGATGCAGCGAAAAGAACTGGGTCTGAGATCATCATCGATGACAAACTACCAAAAGAACTTAACGATATGGCAGCTACATTGGCTAAAGTAAAAGCTGTTAAGCCAGATGTACTTGTTGTATCAGGTCACACAAAAGGCGCATTAACTGCAATCAGACAAATTTCTGAAATGAAAGTTGATGTTCCTATGTTAGCGATGACACACTGTGATGCTGCAAAACTTTCTAAACAACATGGAAAGAAATCAGAATTCGCATTGTGTGCTTCTCAGTGGCACAAAAATTTATCTTACAAAGATAAATTCTTTGGCTCTGGTAAGAAATACGCTAAAGACTTCCAAAAAGAATTTGGATATGACCCGCCATATCAATCAGCAGAGTCTTCTGCAGCATTATTAGTGTTTAAAGATGCGTTCGAAAGAGCAAATTCTTTTGACAGAGATGCAGTTAGAGATGCGCTAGTTGATACAGAAATGCAAACTTTCTATGGAAACATTAAATTTGGACCTGGTGGCCAAAACGTTGCTAAGCCAATGATCTTGTTCCAAGTAAGATGTAAAGGCGATGATTGTGAGAATAGAGTAGTAGCTCCTACAAAATGGGCTTCTGATAAGTTCTATCATCCAATCCCGAAATGGTCTGAAAGAAGCTAATAACTTCTGAATAATTTGAAAAGCCCCTAGTTTTCTAGGGGCTTTTCTTTTATAAGTTTTTAAATTTTATGGACTTTCTTATTTTTAAAGCTCCAATGTTAATGGTCCAAGCCTCTTTGGACGGAATTCTTTTAGGAATTTTATTTGCACTAATTGCTTATGGCATGGCTCTTCAGTGGGGAGTGATGAATATAATCAATATTGCACAAGGTGATTTAGTTATTCTTGGAGGTTATATAGCATACACTATTTATCTTTGGGGAATTCATCCAGCATGGGGAGTTATCATTTCTCCAATTATAATGTTTTTTGTTGGATGGGGACTTTACAAACTTGTGATTAATAAAGTTGTGGACCGAGATTTATTTATTTCAATTTTAGCAACTTTTGGTATCGCCATTGTATTTCAGCAACTGATGAATTTTATTTTTGGTGCAGATGTAGTTGTTGCACAGTCAGAATACGGAACAACAATGTTATTTGATAATTCAGTAACCCTACCAAATTCAAAAATATTCTCAGCTTTTATAAGTGTTCTGTATGCAGTAGCTTTGGTCATTTATATGAAAAAATCTAGGCTTGGACGAGCTATAAGAGCTACAGCACAAAATGCTAGGGCTGCAAAAATTTTAGGTGTAGATACAGAAAAAGTTTATGCCGCAACTTTTGGTATCAATGCTGCACTATGCGGAATTGCAGGAGCTTTAATTTCAATAACTTTAACACTTCACCCTTATGTAGGGCTTCCATATACAGTAAGATCTTTTATGATAGTTATTGTTGCCGGACTTGGAAACTTACCTGCAGTAGCAGTTTCAGGTATGGGGCTAGGTCTTTTTGAGGAATTTGCTGACTATATTTTAGGAACAGAATTTAGAATTGGAGCAGTATTTTTACTACTAGTCTTAATTTTAGTTTACAGAAGATTTAAACTCTCAAAAAAAAGGGAATATTTAAAATAGATGGAAAAAGTAAAACAAAAAGATTTAATACTATATTCTGGTTTAATCATTTTAGGTTTAGCCGCTCCTTACTTATTCTCTGCTTTTAAAGTTCAGCTTACATATCTTTGCGTCTTGATTGTTCTAGCAATGACTTGGAACTTACAAGGTGGTGAAATGGGCTATAACACATTTGGAAATATACTATTCTATGGTCTTGGAATGTATTTAACCGCCTCAGTTCAAGTAGGCATGTTTTTCCCGTTAGCTGAGTGGACTGAAAGTGGTGGAGAAAAAACATTTGTACATACTACAGCGCAATATTTTCAAGGAATAGGTGTCGGATTATTAGTTTCAGCAATAGTTCCTGCTGTTATTGCTGGCGCTATAGGTTATGCTATTTTAGGATTGAGAGGTCATTACTTTGCGATTTGTACTTTAGGTTTAGGTATCGCGGCAGGTGAAATAGCTGGAGGAATAGAAATAATTGGAGCTGGACAAGGTTTCACTACACCACCTTTTCCTGCTGAAATAGTTGATACTGAAGCTAGAGGAAAATTTTTCTACTTTTTAAGTTTCGCATTACTAGTTGGAACATTTATTTTTGTTAAATACATTTACGGTTCTAGATTTAAATTAATTCTAAACGCAATAAGAGATAATGAGGATAAAGCAGAAGCAATGGGTATTCAAACTATGAAATATAAAATTGTAGGTTGGATGTGTTCTGCATTCTTCTGTGGTCTTGCAGGTGGAATAATGGGTGGACTTATTGGGTATATAGACTCTACCGACGTGGCTTTTGATGGAAGAGAAATGGGAGTATTCATGGTTCTCATGGCAATACTTGGCGGTAAAGGAACTTTATGGGGACCAGTAATTGGTGCAACTTTATTTCATTTTTTCAAAGAAGGACTATGGACGTTAATATTAGGCTGGCAATATGTTGCGTTGGGAGTTTTAATTGTTGTAATCGTAGTTTATTTCCCAGAAGGATTAATGGGTTGGTTGCGAGAAAAATATCCTGAAAGATTTGGTGAAGTGATAGATGAAAAAGATCGTAAAGCACAGGTGGAATTAAAATGAGTATTTTACAAGTTAAAAATGTAAGTAAATCTTTTGGTGGTGTTCAAGCTAATGTAGATATTTCTGTTTCGGTAGAGCAGGGATCAATAGTTGGTTTAATAGGACCTAATGGTTCAGGCAAAACTACTTTATTTAATTCTATTGTTGGAACTCATCCGATTGATAAAGGATCAATTGTTTTTGACAATACAGAAGTTTCTGAAATGCCCGTACCAGCAGTCGCTAAACTTGGTTTGTTAAGAACCTTCCAACAAACAAGAATTTATTCAAAACTTAATTGTGTAGAAAACATGCTTATAAGTCATAAAGCAAGTGACTCTGGATTTATTTTTGCAAAAGTACCAGTTGAACTTACTGAGAAAGCAGAAAATATTTTAAACTTTGTTGGTCTTTATCAAAAAAGAAATTTGAGAGCAGGTGATTTATCATTTGGACAACAAAAATTACTAGAATTAGCAATGGCTTTGATGAATGAGCCTAAAATGCTTTTATTAGATGAGCCTACAGCTGGAATTAATCCAACTTTAATTAACGGGATTATAGATAGATTAATTAAAATAAATAAAGATTATGGAATTACTTTATTAGTCATAGAGCACAATATGAAAGTAATTATGAGTTTAGCACAAAAAATTTTCTGTTTAGCGCACGGTAAAATGCTAGCAGAAGGTTCACCAGATCAAATTAAAAATGATAAGCGGGTTGTTGACGCTTATTTAGGGGCGCAGTAATGGCAAATCAATACGATGTTTTAGGTAAAGCACCTGGTTTAGAAGACTTAAATAAATTATCTCCTAACGACGTTCACCTAACTATAAGAGGCTTAAATGCTGGCTACGGAAAAATGGAGATACTACATAATTTTGACTTAACAGTTAGTAAGGCACAATCGTTATGTTTAATAGGGCCTAACGGTGCAGGAAAATCTACAATTCTTCACTCCATATATGGATTTACAAATATTTTTGATGGAAAAATTGAATTAGAAGGAAATGAAATTACGACATTAACTCCTGCTCAGAAACTTAGTAAAGTAGGCATAGCTTATATCTTACAAGATAACTCAGTATTTCCTGATATGACAGTTGAGGAAAATCTTTTAATGGGTGGATACATTAAAGATAAACAAGACGAGGCTTATGAAGAAGCTGAGAGAATTTTTCAAAAATATGAGAGATTAAGAAATAGACGAAATCAACCTGCAAAAGTTTTATCAGGTGGTGAGAGAAGATTATTAGAAATTTCAAGAGCATTAGTAATGAAACCATCAGTTTTATTAGTCGATGAACCATCAATTGGTTTGGAACCAAAATATATTAATATGGTTTTTGAAATTTTAGAGGATCTTCAAAAAGCAGAGAAGAAAACAATAATACTTGTAGAACAAAATGCAAAAAAAGGTTTAGAGTTCGCAGATATAGGTTACGTTTTAGTATCTGGCCAGACAGCTATTGCAGGTAAGGGGGATGATCTTTTAAAAAATCCAGATGTAGGAAGATTATTCCTTGGTGGATGATTAACTCGCAAGCTTTCTTTACAGGTTTAAAATCTTTAAAAGGTGCAAGAAGTCCAGCGTTACCTTTGGCGGCGTGTTTTGTTGCTTTGGGCGCTTTACTTAAAGATGCTGGATTTAATATTCAACAGAGTGCAGCCTCAAGTTTTTTTACATATGCATTACCTGGACAACTAGTAATGGCGGAGTCATTATTATTAGGTGCATCTATCGTAAATATTTTTTTAGCAGTTTGGTTAGTTAATTTTAGACTTTATCCAATGACAGT
>CACCVU010000022.1 GCA_902549495.1 uncultured Pelagibacteraceae bacterium | reverse complement strand
GTTCGCATTGTATCAGTAGAATAACCGTACACAGAGCCTAGTCTCAAAATTACATAGTTCTTTTTTGACTCTTTAATTTGTTTTTCATTAATTGCTTTAGATTGAGAGTAACTTAAAACTGGTCTTGTCTTTTCTTCCTCTTTTATATCTTTTGAAACTTCGCCTATTCCCTCATAAACTACGTGGGTAGAGGGAAAAATAATCTTACAATTATCATTAATTGCATCTAATATATTTTTTGTCCCATCTTTTGCTACACTCAATATTTTCTCATCATGGGATTTAACTGACTCACTTTGTGTTCTAGGCACATTGGTGACTCCTGCTAAGTGATGAACTACATCAGCGTCTTTGAAATTTTTGTTAACCATTTCTTTATCAAGAATATCTCCTTGTAAAAAATTCATATTCCAGTTTCTTAATTGATTTACTCTCTCTGAAATAAACCTATTAT
This sequence comes from uncultured Pelagibacteraceae bacterium, assembly GCA_902549495.1. Lineage (GTDB taxonomy): Bacteria > Pseudomonadota > Alphaproteobacteria > Pelagibacterales > Pelagibacteraceae > Pelagilacustribacter. The sequence continues at coordinate 5,429 of CACCVU010000022.1, read as the reverse complement.
CTATTACCAATATCTCGTGATGCCAGCTCAATCCTGAATAAAGCTTGCATAGTTCTGTTCCTATATATCCAAGACCACCTGTAATTATAATTTTTTTTTTCATGAAATTTTTATTAATATTTACTTATATTATAATTTATTATAACTCAAACAACATGAATATTTATGATTGCTTTATGTATTTTGACGAGGATTTGCTATTGGATATCAGGCTAAATCACCTCGATAAATTTGTTCACAAATTTGTAATTTCTGAAGCTAATTACACGCATAATGGAAGTAGAAAGAAATTAAATTTTGATATTAATAAGTTTAAGAAATTTAAAGATAAAATAATTTATATCACTATAGACAAAGAACCCGAAAATATAAAACAACTTATTGAAGGTGAAAGTGAAGAAAAGAGAGGTGAAAAACTTATCCTTAATGGTATGGCTAGAGACTATTATCAAAGGGAGTGTATTAGAAAAGGATTATCAGATGCTAAAGATGAAGATATTATTTTAATAAGTGATTTAGACGAAATTCCAAATCTTAATAATTTTGATTTTTCGAATATAAAAAATAATATTCTTTTTTTTGAACAAAAAATTTTCTATTACAAATTAAATCTACATTATGAAAATTTTTCTTGGCATGGAACTAGAGCTATCAAAAATAAAAATCTTCTATCGCCACAATGGTTAAGAAATATAAAAGGAAAAAAATATCCTAAATGGAGATTAGATATATATTTTTCAAAAAAAAAATACTCTAACTTGATATTTTTAAAAAACGGTGGATGGCATTTTACATGCTTAAAAAAACCTGAGGAATTAGAGAATAAATTACTAAATTTTGCTCACCACTATGAATTCGAATTAAGTGGAATCAAAATAAATGATATTAAAAAACTAATAAGTGAGAAAAGAGTAATTTACGATTATAAAGTTGATCAAAAAGAGTTTAAATGGAGTGGAAAATCTATCTTAAAAAAGATCGATTTAAGTCTTCTACCTGATTATATTTCAAAAAACGAAAAGATATTTAAAGAATGGCTCGATTAAATCACTAATGAGTACTAAGTTCCTTGTCTTTGTTTTTTTCAGCTATTTGATCTACTTCTACCCATTCAACGCTTTTCAGTGGTTTTGTCAAAGCCACTTTTAAAACCTCGTCTACATTTTTAACTGGTATTATTTTCATTGAGTCCACAACTGCTTTTGGAACTTCGACTAAATCTTTTTTATTTTCTTGTGGAATTAAAACCTTTTTAATTCCAGCTCTATGCGCCGCTAGTAATTTTTCTTTTAAACCTCCAATAGGCAAAACAAGTCCTCTTAGAGTTATTTCGCCTGTCATAGCTACATCCTTATTAACTGGAATTTCAGTTATCGCTGAAACTATTGAAGTTACCATTCCGATACCCGCTGATGGCCCGTCCTTAGGTGTTGCTCCTTCTGGAACATGAATATGAAAATCTTTTTTATCAAAAATAGGTGGAATTATTCCATAGTCCAAACTTTTTGATCTAATATAAGATTTAGCTGCTTTTACGGACTCTTGCATTACGTCACCCAATTTTCCGGTTATTTGCATTTTACCTTTACCTGGCATTACTGCAGACTCAATTTTTAATATTTCTCCACCGACCTCAGTCCATGCAAGACCTGTTACAACACCTATTCTGTTTTCTTCCTCTATCTCTCCATATTTAAATTTTTCAACACCAAGCAAGTCTTTTAGGTCTTTCTCATCGACTGGAATATTTACTTTTTCTTTATTATCTATTTTTTTTACTAACTTTCTTGCAATTTTAGAAATTTCTCTCTCAAGATTTCTTACACCTGCCTCTCTTGTATAATTTCTTATAATTTTTCTATTAATATTTTCATCTATTTTCCATTCATCGTTTTTTAAACCATTATATTTACTTTGGTTCGGGATTAAATATTTTTGAGAAATATTAACTTTTTCATCTTCGGTGTATCCTGATAATCTGATTACTTCCATCCTGTCAAGAAGTGGTGGTAATATATTTAGAGTATTTGCTGTAGTTACAAACATTACATCTGATAAATCATAATCCACTTCTAAGTAGTGATCATTAAACTCCTTATTTTGTTCGGGATCTAATGCTTCCAATAATGCTGAAGAAGGATCGCCTCTATAATCGTTCCCAACTTTATCAATTTCATCTAAAAGAAAAAGCGGGTTATTGGTTCCGGCTTTTTTCATCATTTGAATAATTTTGCCTGGCAAAGATCCAATGTAAGTTCTTCTATGACCCCTTATTTCCGCTTCATCTCTTATACCACCAAGAGAAATTCTTATAAATTTTCTATTTGTGGCTTTAGCAATTGATTTACCCAACGAAGTTTTTCCAACTCCAGGAGGGCCTACTAAGCATAGTATGGGTCCTTTCATCTTTTTAATTCTCTTTTGAACAGCTAAAAACTCAATTATCCTCTCTTTAACTTTTTCAAGACCATAGTGATCTTCATCTAAAATTTTTTGAGCATTAACTAAATCAGTATTAATTTTTGACTTTACTGACCAAGGTAAATCTGTCATCCAATCAAGATAATTTCTAACTACAGTTGCCTCCGCCGACATAGGGCTCATAGATTTTAATTTTTTCAATTCAGATAAACATTTGTCTTTTGCTAATTTAGGCATTTTTGCCTCGGATATTGCTTTGGATAGAGAGGAAAGCTCATCTTTTCCCTCATCAATTTCTCCAAGTTCTTTCTGGATAGCTTTTAACTGCTCGTTCAAATAATACTCTCTTTGCGTTTTTTCCATCTGGTTTTTGACTCTTCCTCTAATTTTTTTCTCTACTGAAATAACACTTGTCTCTTTTTCAATATAAGAATGAATTTTCTCTAATCTTTTTTTCAAATCTACTATCTCTAATAATTCTTGCTTCTCAAATATTTGGATACTTAAATTTGATGAAATGTGATTAGCTATTTGAATAGGATCTTTAAGGTTCTTGATATTATTATTACTGTCATTTAAATCTTTTTTGCTTAATACTTGTAATCTCTCAAACTTTTTAATTAAACCATTTGCTAATTGATCCAAATCTTTTGTCACATTTTCATCATTTACAATCTCAGTCTCACAATTTAGAAAATCTTTATTATTGTCACTATGATTTAAAATTTTTACCCTTTTTTCTCCTTCAACTAAAACTTTAACTGTTCCATCTGGTAACTTTAAAAGTTGTAGAACTTTACTTAAACAGCCAAATTGATAAAGATCTTGACCAGTTGGATCATCTACTTCAGAATTTTTTTGAGTTACTAAAATGATGGACTTATCTGATTTCATTACTTCTTGAAGAGCTTTAATAGATTTTTCTCTTCCGACAAATAAAGGGATCACCATTGAAGGAAAAATAACTATGTCTCTTAGAGGTAATAATGGTTTAAGATATGAAGCTTTCATAGGTTATAATATGGCGATTAATTCACTAATTTCAAGAAACAATTTTATTGTTATGCTACTGATGTTGATGATTTACTGCCATATGTGACAATGGGCTCGGATTTACCTTTAACTGCAGCGCTATCGACAGTCACCTTAATTACATTCTCCATGTCAGGTAAGTCAAACATAGTTTTCAATAAAATATTTTCTAAAATAGATCTTAATCCTCTAGCTCCAGTTTTTTTTGAAATAGCTTTCTTAGCTATTTCAATTATTGCTTCCTCTTTAAATTCTAAAACGACTTCTTCAAATTCAAATAATCTTTGATATTGTTTTATAAGTGAATTTTTAGGCTCTTTGAGAATTCTTACAAGAGATTTTTCATCCAGATCGTTAAGAGTAGCAATTATAGGCATTCTTCCGATAAACTCTGGAATTAAACCATATTTAATTAAGTCTTCGGGCTCTAAGTTTTTTAATGTTTCGGAAAGAGGCAGCTCTTTGTAATCTTTAACTTTAGCTCTAAAGCCGATTGAACTTCCTTTTCCTCTGCTGTCAATTAATTTATCAAGTCCTGCAAAAGCTCCTCCGCAAACAAATAAAATATTAGTAGTATCTATTTGGAGAAATTCCTGTTGAGGATGTTTTCTACCACCTTGGGGAGGAACACTGGCTATAGTTCCCTCCATAATTTTTAATAATGCTTGTTGAACTCCTTCACCTGAAACATCTCTAGTGATTGAGGGATTTTCAGATTTTCTACTTATTTTATCAACCTCGTCGATATAAACTATTCCTCTTTGCGCTTTTTCTACATTATAATCTGCAGCTTGTAATAATTTTAAAATAATATTTTCTACATCTTCCCCAACATAACCTGCCTCAGTCAAAGTTGTTGCATCTGCCATTGTAAAAGGAACGTCTAAAATTCTTGCTAATGTTTGCGCGAGCAATGTTTTTCCGCATCCAGTAGGTCCTACTAATAAAATATTTGATTTTGATAGTTCTACATCTTTATTGTTTTTTGTCTCGTGACTCAGTCTTTTGTAATGGTTGTGAACAGCAACAGATAAAATTTCTTTAGCTAATTTTTGACCTATAACATACTCATCTAAAACATTACAAATTTCTTTTGGTGAAGGAACCCCATCTTGATGTTTTACTAAGGAACTTTTGTTTTCTTCTTTAATTATATCCATGCAAAGCTCCACACATTCATCACAAATGAACACTGTTGGGCCTGCAATTAATTTTCTTACTTCATGCTGGCTTTTACCGCAAAAAGAACAATATAAAATATTTTTTGTATTTTTTTCACTCATCTCGAATCAATAATCTTAATAATAAAACTTTAAAAATCTCTAATCAAGGTGAAGTTGTATTGAAAGCTATATATTGTATTTTAAGCTCTTTTTTCCACAACAGAGTCTATTAAACCAAATTTCTTCGCCTCTTCAGCGGTCATAAAGTTGTCCCTTTCAAGAGCGTCGGAAATTTCAGACACAGATTTACCGGTATGTTTTGAATAAATTTTATTTAATCTTTCTTTTAAAGATAAAATTTCTTTAGCGTGAATTTGAATATCAGTTGCTTGGCCCTGAAAACCGGCTGAAGGTTGATGCACCATAATTCTTGAATTTGGTAATGAGTATCTTTTACCCTTTTCACCTGCAGCTAAAAGAAAAGATCCCATCGAAGATGCTTGACCAATACATAGAGTCGAAACTGGAGAATTTATGTATTGCATCGTGTCGTAAATTCCTAATCCAGCTGTAACTAATCCTCCTGGACTATTAATATAAAAATTTATTTCTTTTTTTGGATTTTCAGACTCCAAAAAAAGTAGTTGAGCTGTAACTAAAGAGGCAACGGTGTCATTTACAGGTCCTACCAAAAAAACTATTCTTTCTTTTAAAAGTCTAGAATAAATATCATAAGCTCTTTCACCTTTACTGGTTTGCTCAACGACCATTGGAATTAGATTGTTCATTTTTTCTTCGAATTCACGACTCATT
>CACCVU010000021.1 GCA_902549495.1 uncultured Pelagibacteraceae bacterium | reverse complement strand
ATTAAGTAAAATAAAAAAATATCCACCATTAGTATTTGCTGGTGAGTCAAGATCCCTAAAAAAAGCTTTAGCTGAAGTAGCTGAAGGCAAAGCATTTTTATTGCAAGGAGGAGATTGTGCTGAAAGTTTTGCAGAATTTCATCCAGACAACATTAGAGATACTTTCAAAGTTCTTTTACAAATGTCTTTAGTTCTTACTGCATCTGCTTCAATGCCAGTTGTTAAAGTAGGAAGAATAGCAGGCCAATTTTCTAAGCCAAGAAGTGCGCCTACTGAAAAAAAAGATGGAAAAGAATTACCGAGTTATCTTGGAGATAATATTAATGGTATGGAATTTACAGAAAAAGCTAGAATACCTGATGCCAAAAGATTATTCAGAGCATATTCTCAATCTGCATCAACTTTAAATTTGTTAAGAGCTTTCTCTCAAGGAGGTTTTGCCGACTTAAGACAAGTACACCTATGGAATCTAGGTTTTATAAAAGATAAAACTAAAGGAAAATATAAGGAGATTGAAGATAAGATAAGTGACGCACTTGCATTCATGGAAGCTTGTGGCATTAATTCTGATAACAATAGAAGATTAAGATCTGTAAATTTTTACACATCGCATGAAGCTTTGCTTTTACCTTTCGAGGAGTCTATGACAAGGATTGACTCAACGACTGGAGAATATCACGATACATCTGCACACTTTGTCTGGATAGGAGACAGAACAAGGCAACCGGATGGAGCTCATGTTGAGTTTTGCAGGGGTATTAAAAATCCAATAGGTCTAAAATGTGGACCAACTATGAAACCGGAAGAGCTTGTGCAGCTTTGCAACATTCTCAACCCAGAAAATGAACCTGGAAGGTTAACTTTAATTTCAAGATTTGGAGCTGATAATGTTGAAAAATATTTACCTAAACTAATTAAAGCGGTGAAAAAAGAAGGAACAAAAGTAGTTTGGTCCTGTGACCCTATGCACGGAAATACTATTAAAGCAGCTACCGGTTTCAAAACAAGAACTTTTGAAAGTGTTTTAAAAGAGGTAAAAAACTTTTTCGGAGTTAGCCAATCGGAAGGTAGTTATGCAGGTGGACTGCATATTGAAATGACAGGCCAAGATGTGACGGAGTGCACAGGGGGTGCTCAAAAAATTTCAGAAAATGATCTATCGAATAGGTATCGAACGCATTGCGACCCAAGATTAAATGCTGATCAAGCCTTAGAATTAGCTTTTCTGATTTCTGATGAAATTAAGAAAAACTCAAAAATATCTAACAAAATTATTCAAGCCGCGTCTTAATAGTTATTGTAACTATTAGGACGAAACCTTAAAAGAGAGGTAAGTACTAATTATGGATGTAAAAAAAAGAGCAAAAATAGTCACAGATTGGATCAATGATTATTGCGAGTCGGCATCTTACAAGCCAAAAGCTTTAATAGTAGGAATATCTGGTGGAATTGACTCCTCTGTTGTTAGTACTTTATGTGCAAAAACTGGTCGTAAAACAATTGTGTTAACGATGCCAATAAAACAGATCAAATCACAGCATGATTTGAGCTTAACCCACGCAAAATGGTTAAAGGAAAAGTTTAAAAATGTTGAACACCATTTGTTAGAAATGGATAAAATCTTTAATTCATTTTCTCAAGTTTTAAACAAATTTGATAATGAGCATGGATATGCAAATTCAAGAGCGAGGTTAAGAATGGCAACTTTGTATCAGGTAGCTGCAGCAAACAATGGTATTGTTGTAGGCACTGGTAATAAAGTTGAGGATTTTGGTGTCGGTTTCTATACTAAATATGGTGACGGGGGAGTAGATATATCTCCAATAGCTGATTGTACTAAAACTCAAGTTTGGGAGCTAGGAAGACACTTAGGAGTGTCAGAAAAAATCATTGAAACACCTCCAACTGACGGTTTATGGGATGATGGAAGAAATGATATTCAACAACTTGGCATGAGTTATGAGCAATTAGAAAAAGCTATGGGGGATAAAAACGATCCAAACTATAAAAAATATTTAGAAATAAGAAAAAAAAATTTACACAAAATGAACCCTATACCAGTTTGTACATTTAATGAATAATTTAAAACTCACAAATTCTTTATCTAGAAAAAAAGAAATTTTTAAACCTATAAATTCTAAAAGAGTTTCTTTATACGCTTGTGGTCCCACAGTTTATGATTATCCTCATGTTGGAAATGCAAGATCATTAGTAGTTTTTGATTTACTATTTCGAGTTTTAAAACATGTTTATGGAAAAAATGTAAATTATGTAAGAAATATTACTGACGTTGATGATAAAATTATTGAAGCATCAAAAAAAAATAAAAAATCAATCAATGAAATTACTCAAAATATTACTAAGATTTTTCATAAAGATTGCGAAAGTTTAAATTGTTTAAAACCAACAACTGAGCCAAAAGCAACTGAACATATTGATGGAATGATCAAAATGACAAAATCTTTAATTGAAAAAAAATTTGCATATGTAAATGGTGGCAATGTTTATTTTTCAGTATCAAGTTTCAAAGATTATGGAAAATTATCAAATAAAAAATTGGACGAACTCAAATCTGGTAATAGAATAGAAGTTTCTGATTTAAAAAAAAACCCAATGGACTTTGTTTTATGGAAGCCTTCAAATAAAGAGGACCCGGGCTGGGAGTCTCCTTGGGGAAGAGGTAGACCGGGTTGGCATTTAGAGTGTTCAGTAATGAGCGAAAAATATTTGGGAAAAATATTTGATATTCATGGTGGGGGTCTAGACCTGATCTTTCCACACCATGAAAATGAAATAGCTCAATCTTGTTGTAATAATTCTACTAGTAGCTTTGCAAATTACTGGGTGCACAATGGCTTTGTAACATTTAATAAAGAAAAAATGTCAAAATCATTAGGTAATATTATCACTATTTCTGATGCTGTTAAAAAATATACAGGCCAAGTTGTAAGGCTGGCTTTACTAAGCGCTCATTATAGTCAACCATTAGATTGGAATGATGAACTTTTAAGTAATCAAAAAAATACACTTGATAAATGGTACAATCTTTATCAGGAACAAAAAAACTCTGAAACTTTAGACGCCATAAATGTTTTGTTAGACGATTTAAATACTCCAGGATTTATAGCAAAGATACATGAACTATATAACCAGGCTAATACTGGAGATTCAGATAAAAAATCATTATTTAATAGTGCCTGTAGGTTTATAGGCTTATTTAACATTTCTAAGACTGAGTGGCAAAATTTAAAAAAGAAACAAATAAAAATTTCTGAGGATTATATAGAGAGCAAAATTGAGGAAAGAATTAAAGCAAAGAATAGTGGAAATTATGATATCGCTGACAAAATCAGAGATGAGCTATTAAAATCAGGAATACTTATTGAGGATGAAAAAGGTAAGACCAAGTGGAGATATAAATGAGTAAAGATAAAATTTATTTATTTGATACTACTTTGAGAGATGGTGCACAAACAGAGGGTGTAGATTTTTCTTTAGAGGATAAAAATAAAATTGCGAATGTTTTATCAGAAATTGGTATAGATTACATCGAGGGTGGGTGGCCTGGGGCAAACCCAATTGATACTAAATTTTTTTCAAAACCTCCTAAAACAAAAAAAAGTATTTTTACAGCATTTGGAATGACTAAAAAAACTGGTAGGAGCGCTGATAATGATCCTGGATTAGCATCATTAATCAATGCAGAAACCTCCGCAGTTTGTGTTGTAGGAAAAACTTGGGATTTCCATGTAAAGGTCGCTTTAGGAGTTAAAAATGAGGATAATTTAGAAAATATAAGAGAAACAGCAAAGCATTTTGTAAAACATAAAAAAGAATTCTTATTTGATGCTGAGCATTTCTTTGATGGTTACAAAGCCAATTCTAATTACGCGCTAGATTGTTTAAAGAGTGCATATGAGTCAGGAGCAAGATGGATTGTTTTATGTGATACAAATGGTGGAACACTTCCCAATGAGGTAAGAGAAATTGTTAAAGAAGTTACAAAAGTAATTCCTGGTAAAAATCTTGGTATTCACGCACATAATGATACAGAAAATGCAGTAGCTAATTCTCTCGCGGCTGTAGAGTCTGGTGTGAGACAAATCCAAGGTACGATAAACGGGTTAGGCGAGAGGTGTGGAAATGCAAACTTAATGTCTATTATACCAACTTTATGTTTGAAAAGCTCATTTAGTGAAAGATTTGATATTAATATTAAAAAAGAAAAACTTTCATCTTTAACAGATTGCTCAAGACTTTTAGACGAGATATTGAATAGAAAACCAAATAAAAATATGGCTTATGTTGGAGCTTCAGCTTTTTCGCATAAAGGAGGCTTACACGTTTCAGCAGTTAAAAAGGATCCGAAAACATATGAGCATATTAATCCTGAGTTAATAGGTAATCACAGAAATATAATCGTTTCAAATCAATCTGGTAGGTCAAATATTTTATCAAGACTTGAAAAATATGGAGTAAAGATAGACTCAAATAATCCAAAAGTTCAAAAAATTTTAGATGAGGTGAAAGATAGAGAATTTAGTGGATACTCGTATGATGGAGCAGACGCATCATTTGAATTGTTAGCAAAAAGGCTTTTAGGAAAATTGCCAGAATATTTAAAAGTTAAGAGTTACAATGTAAGTGTTTCGAAATCAGATAAGATTTTAACAAAAGCTAATGTTGTATTTCTTATAGACGGAAAGGAAATTAGTTGCGACGGCGAAGGAAATGGTCCAGTAAATGCCCTTGACAATGCAATAAGATCAAATTTTAAAAAGGTTGAAAAATATTACAACTTTTTCGCAGACTTAAAATTATTAGATTATAAAGTAAGAATTTTAAATACAGGCACTGAAGCAACAACAAGAGTATTAATTGAGAGTACAGACAAATCTGGAATTAGCTGGTTTACTGTGGGAGTATCACCAAATATAATAGAAGCGTCATTCAAAGCCTTAATAGACAGTTTAGATTACAAACTTTATAAAGAAAAAGCGCCAGCAAATTTCAATGAAAAATAAATTTGGCTTTGTTTTAGTCAAACCACAATTAGGCGAAAATATCGGAGCCGCTGCGCGTTCATTAAAAAATTTTGGTTTTAAAAAACTAAGTTTAGTTTCACCAAAATTTTTATTTCCAAATCATAAAACAAAAGTTACATCAGTAGGTGCATACGATTTAATTAATTCTGTAAAAGTTTTTGATGAAATTGAAGAAGCTATAAGTCAATTTGACATTGTTATTTCATTAAGTGCAAGGAAAAGGGATATAAATAAAAAACATATTACATTTAAAGATCTTAACAATATCCTAAAAAAGCACCAAAGAATGTAAAGCAGATTAAAAATAAGTAGAAGTAGTTTTTTTTAATTATTTGAAAAAAATTCACAAAACTAATTTATAAAAAAAAATATGAAATTTAAAATATTATCTTGAGTAATATTCAATAACTAGATTTGGCTCCATAACCACTGGATAAGGAACTTCTGAAAATTTAGGTTTTCTTAGTAGTTTTGCGGTTTTATTTTTGTCATCTAGTTGAATATATTCTGGAACATCCCTTTCTTTACTTTGAAGTGAGCCATCAACAATTATCATTTTTTTTGACTTTTCTCTTATTTCTATCAGATCAGAACCTTTTACTAGATAACTAGATATGTTTATTCTTTTCTTATTTACCTCTATGTGACCATGATTAATCATTTGTCTAGCAGAAAAAACTGTAGGGGCAAACTTAGCTCTATAAATAACTGTGTCTAACCTGCTCTCTAATAAAGCTATCAAATTTTCAGTAGTATCGCCTTTTTTTGAGAGAGCTTTTCTATAAATGTTTCGAAATTGTCTCTCATTAATATTTCCATAATATGCTTTAAGTTTTTGTTTAGCTTGTAATTGAATGCCGTAATCGGTGGGTTTTCCTTTTTTATTTTGACCATGTTGCCCTGGAGGATACGCCCTAGAGTTAAAAGGACTCTTAGGCCTGCCCCAAAGATTAGCTTTTAATCTTCTATCAACTTTATGTTTAGATTTTAGTCTTTTTGTCATTGTTCATCGTTGAATGTTTATAAGGTTTCATTTTAATTTGTCAATTATGCTTTACTGA
>CACCVU010000020.1 GCA_902549495.1 uncultured Pelagibacteraceae bacterium | reverse complement strand
CTATTTCAGGATTAAGGTAATTACTCCCCTTTTTTAATCTTGCAATCGGATTATTTCTCCAAATAATTTTACTTTGATCATTTAAATCAATTTCTGCTTTATCAAGTATCTCCTCAACTCTTTTCACTAACTCTTTTTCAACACCTTTTCTTGCAGCTTTTCTGATTGACTTTATATCTGTATCTAGTGTCTTTGATGTAATTTCAATTAAAAATTTAAGTCCTTTCAGTTCCCCTACAAGCTGACTATCAATATAGATTTTATTATCATCATTAATTTCAGTATTTAACACAAGATCTTGTTTAAGACTTCGTGAGAGAATACTAATTTTTTTGTCAATAAAACTTTTTGTTAACTCATCGTGAAGTTTATCTGAGAGTTTATCCTCGATACTCTTAGTAAGCTGAACCCAATAATCAGAGTTTTCAACCCAATTTTTTTTGTTGGCTACATAAGACCAGGTTCTTACATTCGAAAGTCTGTGAGAGAGTAAATCTACATTACCATGATCTTTTTCTAAACCTTTAAGCTGTTCTTTCATAAAGGTACTTGGAATTCTCCTTCTCCTTGTTGTTAAAAATTGAAAAACTTTATCAACTACATTTATATGCTGACCATAGGCTTTCTTTTCGAAATCTGGGATCTGGCAACATTCCCAGAGAATTTCTAAATTTTTGTGGTAAATTATATTATTTGCTCCCTTTTTAAGAAAAAATCTCAACACACTTTCGTCAAGTGAGTCATTAGTTCTTAATAAATTTTTCTTATTTGGTTTAAGCTCTAGTGAGGAAATAAGGTTTTCAGGATTGTTGAAATTCAGATTGGAGTTTCTCCAGTAAATTGTTTTAGTATCAGGCAAATGATGTTTTTCTATTTTTTCTATCTCGTCCGAATTTAATGACTCACATTCACCAGTTGTTCCAAATCCACCATCGTTTTTAAATCGTCCAGCCCTTCCTGCAATTTGAGACATTTCAACTAGGTTCAGTCTCCTAGTTTTTTTTCCATCAAATTTTTTTAAATTTGAAAAATAAATTTCATTTATATCCATGTTTAGCCCCATACCAATCGCATCTGTTGCAATTAAGTAATCAACATCTCCAGATTGATATAAACCAACTTGAGAATTTCTTGTTTTAGGACTTAATGAACCCATTATAACGGCTGCCCCACCTTTTTGTCGTCTCACTAACTCCGCAATTGCATAAACTTCCTCAATAGAGAAAGCTATAATTGCTACTTTTCTATCTAACCTTGAAATTTTTTTTACGCCTGAATAGCTTAATTTAGAGTATCTTTCTTTTTTTTCAAATTCCACATTGCCAACCAAGTCTTTGATAATATTTTCCATTACTTGTGATCCTAAAAACATCGTAAGTTTATTACCTCGTGACTCTAATAATCTTTGAGTAAATATATGACCTCTTTCTCTATCTGCGCACATTTGAATTTCGTCAATAGCTACAAAATCGACTTCTTTATCTTTCGGCATAGACTCAACTGTGCAAATAAAGTAATCAGCAGTGCTAGGTATTATTTTTTCTTCTCCTGTTATTAATGCTACTTTTTCAATACCTATTTTATTAACGCATTTGTCATAAACTTCTCTGGCTAAAAGTCTTAAAGGTAATCCAAAAATACCGGTTTCGTATTCAAGCATTTTTTCTATAGCCACATAAGTTTTACCTGTGTTTGTAGGTCCGAGTAGTGCAATGATCCTATCTGATTGTTTTTCCATTTTTGTGTAAGCTAATTTTTATTATACTATATGTAGATCAAAGTTGAGAACAAAGTAGGATTAAAACATGACCGAATCAATTTGTCAAATGTTCCTATTTGAACATTTGATTTGACTTTTAATGGGTAGTACCCGTATAGGTAAATTGTTTAAATGATGTCAAATGTTAAAAAAAATATTTTAAAATTAAAAGAGTCCTCAACATTAGCAATCAACGAAAAATCAAAAGAATTGATCAAATCCGGTAAAAAAATTTACAGATTTGGCTTTGGGCAATCACCGTTTCAAATTCCAGAAAAAGTTGTTGATACGTTAAAACTTAATGCTCATAAAAAAGAGTACTTACCTATACAAGGTTTACCCGAACTAAGAGAGAAAATTTCTAATCATTTATTTAAAAATACAGGTGTAAGATATTCTAAAGAAAATATTTTGATTACTCCTGGATCTAAAGAAGCTATGTTGCTAATGCACGTTACATTTAACGGTGAAATTTTAACCCCAGCTCCAAGCTGGGTATCCTATGAACCTCAAGCACAAATTGGTTCAAATAAAGTCCATTGGCTAGAAACTTCTAAAGCTAACAATTGGTTTCCAACAGCAAAGGAACTCGACACGAAATTAAAGAAAATTGGAAAAAATAAAAATATTATTTTTATTTTAAACTCACCGAATAATCCATCTGGAGCAATCTGTAAAAATTTGAAAGAATTAGCTCAAGTAGCTAAAAAATATAAACTAATAATTTTATCAGATGAAATATATACAGATCTCTCATTTGATAATAGTTACAACTCTATTTCCGAATTTTACCCAGAAGCGACATTCATTAGTGGTGGATTAAGCAAATGGTGTGGCGCAGGAGGGTGGAGACTTGGATTTTTAGCTGTCCCTAATGGATCAAAACAATTTATTAATAGTTTAAAATCATTAGCAAGTGAATCATATTCAACTGTAAATACACCTACTCAGTTTGCTGCGGTTGAAGCTTATGAAGGTGACTATGAACAGTACAAACTAAAAGTAAGATCTATACTTAATTCAGTTGGAAACTATGTTTATAATAATCTTAAATCAAATAAAGTTATAATAAATCCACCTCAAGGAGCTTTTTATTTAATGCCTGAATTTAAAAATAAAAAATTTAAAACTTCAGCTCAATTATGCGATGTAATATTAAAAGAGACTGGTGTTGCAATGCTTCCCGGATCAGATTTTGGATTTAAACCAAAAAAAATGCTTACTAGATTAAGCTATACAGATTTTGACGGTGTAAACTTTTTTAAAAATGTAAAAGACTATAGTTCTATTAGTGAAGAAATGGTCAAGACCTATGCCCCAAATGTAGTTGAAGGCACCACTAAGCTCTCAAATTGGGCCAAAAATTTATAAGAATCTCTTTGACCTCAATTAAATATCGTAGTTAAATTAATTATAAATAAAAGAGGAGTACACATGAAAAAAATGATGTCATTGATTTCAGCGGTACTAGTAATGTTTGCTTTTTCAAGCCCCATTACATCAATCGCTAAATCAGCAGAGTTCTTTACAATAGGAACAGGCGGACCTACTGGAGTTTATTTCCAAACAGGTAACGCTATTTGTAAAATGTTACATAAATCAGCAATAAGTGCTGACCATGGTAGAAAAAAAGGTACAGCTAAAGCTTACAGATGTACTGCACCTTCAACAGGTGGATCAAACTACAATATTGGACAAATCAAAGATGGTGAGTTTCAATTTGGTGTTGCTCAGTCAGACTGGCAGTATCATGCTTACAACGGTTCAAGCAAATGGGAAGGAAAACAGTTCAGTGACTTGAGAGCTGTATTTTCTGTTCACAACGAACCTTTCCAAATTTGGGCAAGTAAAAAATCTGGAATTAAAAATTTCAAAGGCCTAAAAGGAAAAACAGTAAACATCGGTAACCCAGGTTCTGGTCAAAGAGGAACTATGGAAGAATTAATGAAAGCTATGGGAGCAGATATGAGTATGTTCAAAGCAACTACGGAACTTACTTCTTCTGAACAAGTTAAAGCTCTTTGTGATGGTAAAATAGATGCATTCGGATATTCAGTAGGATTTCCAAATGGTGCTATGGAGCAAGCAGCTACTTGCAAAGCAAAAGCTAGCCCAATTAATTTAACAGGAGCACCAGTTCAAGGTTTAATTGATGGAGCAGACTATTATGCTAAAGCAGTTATTCCAAAAGGAACTTACTCAAATCAGAAAAAAGACGCTACAACGTTTGGTGTAAAAGCTACTGTTGTTACAAGCGCAAATGTTTCTGAAGAGCTTGTATACTTAGTAACAAAAGCGGTAATGGAAAACTTTGATGATTTCAGAGCTCAACACCCTGCTTTTGGACCACTGGAAAAGAAAAACATGATAGCTGATGGTTTATCGGCTCCATTACATCCAGGCGCAATTAAGTACTACAAAGAAGCTGGATTAATGTAATTCAACTTTTTAGTTAAATTAAAAAAGGCCCAATATTTCTTGGGCCTTTTTTTTTAGAATAAGGTATCTTGATTAAAATGAATCAAAACATTCAAAGTAAGATTAAAGATAAAATTCAAGAAGACATATCTCCAACTCGAAATTTATCTGGGGTACATTTAAAAATAGTTTTTGGAATTGCTATTCTTTGGACATTTTTTCAACTTTGGTATGCTTCTCCATTTCCTTTTTGGTTTAATTTTGGAATGTTTAAGGGATTACCTGCAAGAGCAATTCACTTAGGTTTTGCTTTAACTTTAGCTTTTTTAATTTTTCCAGCAGTTAGGGGAAAAAAGATTTCAGCAATAGATATTATAATTAGCATAACTGGGGCATTAAGTTGCTTATATATTTATTTTTTCTATGACGATTTAGTAAATAGAGGCGGCATCCTTTTAGTAAAAGAAATATTTGGTTTTAAAGTTCCAGTTGAACTTATAATTGGGGCCACAGGTATATTAATTTTATTAGAAGCAACTAGACGAGCTATAGGCTTACCTTTAGTTATCATTGCAGTCTGTTTCCTCTTATTTTCTTATTTTGGAAAATATGCTCCTGATATTATTTCTCACGGCGGACTTTCTGTAAAAAGACTAGTAGGATTTCAATGGTTTGATCAAGAAGCAATTTTTGGAATACCAATCGGAGTTTCAGTAGATTTTATATTTTTGTTTGTACTCTTTGGAGCTTTGTTAGAAACCGCTGGTGGCGGAAAGTATTTTTTAGATTTAGCTTTTGCAATGGTTGGAAAAATGCGAGGAGGCCCAGCTAAAGCTGCGATTTTAGGATCTGGAATGACTGGTATGATCTCAGGCTCATCAATTGCAAATACTGTAACAACTGGAACTTTTACAATTCCTATTATGAAGAAAACTGGTTTCTCTCAAGAGAAAGCAGGAGCTATTGAAGTTTCTTCATCTGTTAATGGACAAATAATGCCTCCGGTTATGGGAGCCGCAGCTTTTGTAATGGCAAGTTTTATAGGTGTTACTTATTTTGAAGTCGTAAAACATGCTTTTTTACCAGCTATCATTTCATACATTGCTTTATTTTACATTTCTCATTTAGAAGCCCTTAAATTGGGATTAAAAGGGATGGATGACGCTGATGTTCCGAATCTTAAAAAAACTTTTTTATCTGGACTACATTTTTTAATACCTATTTTTGTTTTAATTTTTTTACTTGTTTATATGAGATATACAGCAGGTTTTTCTATCTTCTACGCAACGTTATCTTTAGTATTAGTTAACTTAGTAAGTCGTATAATTAAAAATCCTGATTTTAAAACTGGTTTGATTGATTGGTACAATCAAACAATAGTTGGTCTTCAGAAAGGTGCTATTAATATGGTGGGAGTAGGGATTGCAATCGCTACAGCAGGGATAATTGTTGGTGCAGTGGGTTCTACAGGTCTAAGTACAAATTTAATAATAGTGATTGAGACAATAGCAAGGGACAATGTAATTATATTAATCTTATTAACTATTATACTTTGCTTGTTACTTGGAATGGGTCTTCCTACAACTGCAAACTATGTAGTAGTTGCTTCTCTAATGGCTACAGTTTTAGTTGATGTTGGAAATGCTTCGGGCTTTATTTTTCCGTTAATCGCTGTTCACTTATTCGTATTTTATTTTGGATTGATGGCTGATGTAACACCACCTGTTGGTTTAGCATCTTATGCAGCAGCAGCAATTTCTGGTGGCGATCCTTTAAGAACGGGACTTCAAGCAATTTGGTATAGTTTAAGAACTGGAATTTTACCAATAGTCTTTTTGTTTAATCACGAATTACTATTAATAGGGGTAGATAGTATCTGGCAAGCTTTATTAGTTATAGTAACTTCATTGATTGGAATTTTAGTCTTTACTGCTGCTACACAACAATGGTTTATAAATAGATTAAGATGGTATGAGATCATAGCGTTTTTAATAATATCTTTATCTTTTTTAGCTCCAGATTATGTTTTAGGTAAATTCTATCCTAAATTTAATGAGCAAAAACTTTCGGCAGAAAGTATTCAAAATTTATCTTTTGACCCATCAAAAGAAGTTCATATAAAAGTTACACGAATTACTGAGTATGGTGAAAGATATAAACTATTTGTAATAGATAAAGGGAAATTTGAAAATAATTATAACCTTGAAGAATATGGCGTAACATTAGTCGATCAGAATGATCAATTAACCGTTGATAAGTTAAATTGGAAAGGGGAAGCAAAAAAATCTGGTATTCAAATGGGTGATATCATAAGTAATTTTAAAATTGAAAATCCAGAAAGACCTAATAAAGCAATAGTATATCCTTTCGCATTATTATTTTTATTGGTTTTTGGATATTTAAATTATAGAAGCAAGTCTTCTCCAGCAACATAAGAGCGCAGTGCTTTTATCTAAAAATTTTTTTAAATAATAAAATGAGAATTTTTTTAAAAGCTTTAATTTTTAGTGTATTTTTAAATTCGACTAGTTTTGCTGAAGTTAATTTTCAGCAAAAAAAATTTTATTACGAAAACCTCGTCAAAAATTGGTCTAAAATATTTCCAGACAGTAACAGGAATGCTGCAGGTCCAAGGTTTTTCAAATATTTAATAGATCAAGACTTAACTTATGAAGAATTTAAAGAATATAATAAATTTTATTGCCCTGTTTCAGGTTCTTTAATAAATCCAGGAGAAAAACCTGATTATATCTATGTTAAGGAGTTAAGAACACAAAAAAATATTTGTGGTGAGCTTTATAGATGTTGTTG
>CACCVU010000019.1 GCA_902549495.1 uncultured Pelagibacteraceae bacterium | reverse complement strand
TAATTTTAAATCAAAAAAAGTTATAGAATCAAATTTGAATATCTATTCAAAAAATCTTTCGGAAATAAAAAAAAATGAAATAATCTCTGGCATGTGGAAAAACTATGGGAAAACGTTTATTGAATATATATTTCTTAATTACTTTAAAAAAAATAGTGCTCATATTAAAATTGAGGGTAAGGCTAAATTAGAAAAAGTATTAGAATTAAAAAAACCTGTAATATTTGTTTCAGGTCATTTTGCTAATTATGAGTTAATGTCTATGGAGATAGTAAAAAACAACATAAATCTTGCTACAATATATAGACCTCTTAATAATTATTTTTTAAATCCTGTCATGGAATATTTAAGAAGAAAATATGTATGTAAAAACCAAATTAAAAAAGGGGTAAGCGGTGTAAGAGAGGCGATTGAATATTTAAAAAAAGGCTACAGTATTGCTTTAATGATAGACCAAAGGGTTAGTGAAGGAGAGAACATTAATTTTTTTGGGAAGTCTGCATTAACTACGACTTTACCTGCGCAACTTGCCTTAAAATTTAATTTATCTATTATACCAGTTTTTATTGAAAGAGACCAAAATGATAATTTTAAAATAAAATTTTACCAAGAAATTGAACCTAAAAGGTTTGATAACAAGTCTGACTTAACTGATAAATTAAATAAAGTTATTGAAGAAATGATAGTCCACAGGCCTGAAGGGTGGATATGGACGCATAATAGATGGAAATAATTTAAGTCTTTTTAAGAGTTTTATATCTTTCGTTTGCCTCTATTGGTGAAAAATAAGCCTCCTGTAAATCAACATTCCAGTAATTTAAGTCTTTCAATGGTATTTTTTTACCTGAAATAGCACATAAAATATGATCACCTTCTTCAACAATTTCAAAAGAATTGTGTTTAAAAATAAGTTTAGCTTTTTTTTTAGTCATCTTTAAATTATATAATATTTTATCTTACATGAATATCGGATTAATAGGTAGTGGCGGTAGAGAGCATGCTCTCTGCAAAAAATTGCATGGGTCAAAGTTATGTAAGAAAATATTTTGTTTCCCTGGAAATGGTGGAACAGAAAATTTAGCAAAAAATATAGAAGTAGATATACTTAATTTTACCGAACTTCTTAGGTTAATTAAATTACATAAAATAGATTTAGTTTTAGTGGGGCCAGAAGAGCCCTTGTCTCTTGGAATTGTCAATTTTCTTAAAAAAAATAAAATTAAAGTTTTTGGACCTTCTAAATATGCCGCAAGATTAGAAGGATCAAAGGCTTTTATGAAAAAAATATGTAAGGAAAATAATATCCCTACTGCTAAATTTCGAATATGCAAAAATAAAAAACAAGTTGTTGAATATTTAAAAAGTTTAAAATTACCGATAGTAGTTAAAGCAGATGGGCTTGCAGCTGGAAAAGGAGTTACTATATGTAAGTCCAAAAAACAAGTTTTAAACGTTTCTGAAGAAATTTTCAAAGGAAAGTTTAAATCTTCAAATAAATTAGTTGTTGAAGAATTTTTAGTTGGAGAAGAGGCAAGCTATTTTTTAATTGTCGATAAAAATAGTTTTAAATTTTTCGGTACTGCGCAAGATCATAAAAGAGTTGGAGAAAAAGATATTGGGCCTAATACTGGTGGAATGGGTGCTTATTCACCAGCGCCTATTATTAACAAAAATGTAGAAAAGAAAATTATTAATAAAATTGTAAAACCTACTTTAAAAGCTTTAAGAAAAGAAAATCATCCTTATACAGGTTTTCTTTACGTTGGCTTGATGATCGTTAAAAATGAGCCTTATCTAATTGAGTATAACGTCAGAATGGGTGATCCCGAGTGTCAGGTTATATTGCCGAGGCTTAAAACTGATCTTTTAAAAATAATTAAATTCTCAATTAACAACAATCTTAAAAAAATAAATATTAAATGGAATAAAGAAAAAAGTATGACAATAGTTTTATGTTCAAAAGGCTATCCAGGTAAATACAAAAAAAATATTTTAATCAGCAACTTTAAAAATTTAAAACAAAATAAAAAAGATATTGTTTACCATGCTGGTACAAAAATTATTAATGGAAAACTTTTATCTGTTGGCGGCCGGGTTTTAAACTTTACTTCATCCGGAAATAATCTTTTTATGGTGAGAGAAAAAATAATTAAAATGATTAAAAAATTAAAATGGAAGAGTGGATTTTTTAGAAAAGATATAGGTTGGAAAATTTTAGATAGAAAATGAGAATTATAGGTGGAAGGTTTAAGGGAAGAATAATACAGTTCCTGAAAACAAAAAATACTAGACCTTTAAAGGACTCTGTAAGAGAAAATATCTTCAATATTTTATCTCACTCAAATGAAATTAATATAAATCTAAAAAATGCATTTATTTTAGATCTTTACTCGGGAATCGGATCTTTTGGTTTAGAATGTTTGTCTAGGGGTGCAAAAATGGTTACTTTTGTTGAAATCGACTCAGAAGCATCAACAATACTAAAAGAAAACTTATTAAAATTATCTATCGGTAAACAGGCCGAAATAATTAAAAATAGAATTGAAAATATTAAGAACTGGAAAAAAAGATATAATATTTTTTTTTTAGATCCACCATTTAAAGATTTACAATTTATTGATAATTTAAAAGAATTAAAGAACCAAAAAATTTATGAAAAAAATCATTTAATAATTATTCATAGAGAAAAAAATTCCAAAGATGATTTTGAAGGTATATTAAAGATCCTCAATGAAAAAGTTTATGGTCGTTCAAAAATAATTTTTGCTTTATTTAAGTAGGTGTTTTTTTGTGAGTACTTTTACTTGCTCTACTGCGGGTTGATCAAAAGGATTTATATTCATTAATTTACCAATCAAAATTGTTTCTAGAATGAAATAAGAAAATAATTGTCCCAAGGTTTCCTCATTATCTTTTTTTAATTTAAACTCTCTAAAAGAGATTTTATTTTTTTTTAAAGTGCTAATTAAAGCATTTTTTTGCGCTGATTTGATCTGGTTTAGACTTTTGTTATTTATAAAAAATTTTTTTTTATTTAAAAATTTATTTATAATTAATTTTTTAGTTGGTTTTTCATCAATACTAAAAATTATAAATAATTTATCTTTTGGACCATCCAAGTATAGTTGCAAAAGGCTGTGATGATCTTTAGGTACATTAGAGACTATTGGAAAAAATCCTTGGTTTTTTTTTCCTAAGCTCTCAGCAATCAATTGCTGAGCCCAAAAAAGAAACTTTTCTAAATTTTTAGAGTAATTAAGAAATACTAAATTAGGAATTTTTTTCTGGAGTAGTATGTTCGCAAGTTTCATAGAGCTTTCTTTTAAAATCTGGTTACTTGAAATATATTTGTAAATATTTTTCCTGAGTTTAGATATATTAATTCCCATAAAATACGCTGGTACAAGTCCAACATCTGATAATACGGAATATCTTCCTCCTATATATTTTTTGTGCTCAATAAAGAATAAACTAAATTTTTTTGTAATATTAAAAAGAATGCTATCTTTCTTTTCAGTTATAACAATTATATTTTTTGATTTTTTTTTAAGAATATTTAAATAAAATAAATTTGAAAGTGTTTCGGTAGTATTTCCTGATTTAGATATAATAAGAAAAAGTGTTTTTTTGATTATAATTTTTTTTTTTATTTTTTTAATCTTAACAATATCTAAATCACTCAAAAAATAAAATTTTTTTTTGATGTTATTAAAATATCTATATATTGCCTCTGAACCAAGAATCGACCCTCCCATTCCAATTAGAACCACTGTATTAAATTTTTTAAATCTTTTAAGATCGCTGATATTTGTACTTAATCCATGATTTTTATTAAAAAGATAGAAAAATTGATTAGGAATTTTTAATTTACTGTTTACCTGTTTAAATACTTTTTTATATTTTGAGTGCAATTTTTTTCCCACTTTTAAATTTAAATGTGGTTTTTGTATATAGTTTTTTATTATTAGGTTATTTTCTTTCACTTACGAATTTTATCAATTATTGACTTTTCTACTGATCCAGATTTGTTCATATCTGCTTGGTCTGCTTCAGATTGTTTTAAAATTTTTCTAATTTTATTTTTATCATTATTTTGGATTTTATTTGAAGAACCTGGTTCAGGAATTTTGTCATAATCTGGAGGGAGTATTAAAGGTTGTTTCTTTTTAACTAAAAACTCATCAGTTGTTTTTACTTTTTCGTTACGTAAAACTTGTCCTGCCTCTTTCACGGTGGTGCATGATGTTACAATAAATATCAAAAAAGTTATAAATAAAATTACTTTCATCAATTACTTTTAATAAAAATTTCTTTCATAATAAAACAAATTATGCCAATTGTAATAAAAATATCCGCTGCATTGAATGTAAACCAATGAAAATTACCATAATGAAAGTCAATAAAATCCGGCACAGCTTTAAAAGTAATTCTATCGTAAAAATTTCCTAAAGCCCCGCCAATAATTACTGAAAAAATTGTCTTATCAAATTTATCAGATTTTAAGCCTAGAAATATCAAAAAAATAATCACAGTAAATATTAAAAGTGAAATTAAGTTGTAATACAAACTTGAATCAGAACTGAGTAATCCAAAACCTATTCCAGTATTCCACACAAGATCAAAATTTAAAAATTCATTTACGAAAAAAACGTTATCATTGAAATTTTCAATAATTTTAATTTTTGAATACCTATCAACACTAAAAATAAAAAAAAGAAGAACAAGAAAATAAAGATTTTCTTTTTTAAAAATTTTATTTTTTATTTCCTTTAGGTTGATCAAAGTATTTTCTATTATTGAAGAACTTTAGAACATCTTTCGCATCTTTTTTCCAAAATTTTCCAACATCTTTCACATTTTTGTCCTTTGGCCTTTTTCACGTCAATCTTTATTTCATCATTATTTGATAATTCTTTTTCTGCTTTTGAAACAATGAAGTAGTCTTCTAAATCTAATTTATCAAGAAGATCAAATTTTTCTTTATTTAATGTAAGTTTAATTTCAGCTTCTAAACTTGATCCAATTTCTTTATTAGATCTCTTCTCCTCTATTGCAATATTTGCCTCTTGCTTAATCTTACTCAAATTTGACCATTTTTCATTTAACTTATCATTCCTCCAATTAGACGGGATTTTTACAAATTCATTTTCATGAATACTTTCGCTAGTATCTTTACTCACTAAACTATAGATTTCCTCAGTGGTAAAAACCAAAATTGGGGCAAACCATTTTAACAAACTTTCTAGAATTATGTTGAGAACAATTACACAGTTTTTTCTTTTTGAGGAGTTTAAGCTATCACAGTAAAGAACATCTTTCCTTATATCAAAATAAAATGAAGAAAGATCTAACGTACAAAAATTTAATAGGTCTTTATATAATTTATGAAAATTATAATTTTTTAAATTTTCATCAACGGACTCTCCGATAATGAATAGCTTATGTAAGATGAACTGTTCTAACTCGTCCATTTTATTAATTTGAATTTTCTTAAAATCTTGTTTTTCAAATTTATCTTTGAGATTTCCAAGCATAAATCTGAAAGTATTTCTGATTTTTCTATAAGACTCGGCGTGCTGAATTAAAATATTTTTATCAATTCTCAAATCCTCTGCATAATCTGATGCTGAAGCCCATACTCTTAGAATATCCGCTCCATAATTTTTTAAGATGTCCTCTGGAGAAATAACATTTCCCATTGATTTAGACATTTTCATGCCTTTTCCATCAACAACGAAACCGTGTGATAGAATGCTTTTAAATGGTGCTTTACCTCTTGTTCCGCAAGACTCTAACAAAGAAGAATGAAACCATCCTCGATGTTGATCAGAGCCTTCAAGATACATATCTGCAGGCCAATTTAGATCTTTTCTCTTTTCTAACACAAAGCTGTGTGTAGAACCGCTATCGAACCAAACCTCAACAATATCATTTAATTTATCGTAATCATTTGGATCGTATTCATTACCTAGAAAAACTTTTGGATCATCTGTGAACCAACAATCAGAGCCTTGTTTTTCATAAACTGAGGCTATTTTTTCAATCACCTTTTTATCTTTTAATGGTTCTTTCGTTTTTTTATTAATAAAAATTGGTAATGGTACGCCCCACACTCTTTGTCTTGAAACGCACCAATCAGGCCTTCCTTCAATCATAGACAATAATCTTTCTTTTCCTTTTTTTGGATAAAAGTGAGTTTCATTTATTGATTTGATTGCTTTTTTTCTTAAATCGTTTTTTTCCATAGAAATAAACCATTGAGGTGTAGCTCGATAAATTAAAGGTGCTTTAGATCTCCAAGAATGAGGATAGCTATGGTTAAGTTTGTCATCTTTAAGTAATTTTTTTTGCTCTTTTAGTTTTTCTATAACTAGATCATCTGCTTTAAAGATATGTGTATTTGTAAAAAATGGAATTTCATTGGTATATAATCCAGAATTATCTACAGTATATTTAGATGGAATATTATTTTTTAAACATAGATTAAAGTCATCAGGACCATGACTCGGAGCACAATGAACTATACCAGTGCCTTGTTCCAAATTAACAAATTGAGCACCAAGCATAGGAACTTCAAAATCATAACCTAAATTTAAAAAAGGATGATTACATTTTACACCTTCAAACTCTGATCCTTTGAAACTTTTAAGTATTTTATAATTTTTTATTTCACAATCTTTAGTAATCTGTTCAATCAAGTTTTTTGCAACTACGATTTTTTTTTCTTCAAAATTCGCTAAAGAGTTAATTTCCAATACTGAATATTCGATATTATTATTAAAAGCTAAAGCTTTATTTGCAGGAATAGTCCAAGGTGTTGTAGTCCAAATAATTACATTAGTGTCTCTTAAAAATTCATTTTTTGTCTCCTTCACCTTAAAAGCTACATAAATAGTATTTGAGGTATGGTCTAAATACTCTACTTCTGCATCAGCTAATGCAGTTTTTTCAACAGTAGACCAAAGAACGGGTTTAAAACCTTGATATAAACTACCATCTAAAAGAAATTTACCAAGTTCTCTAACAATTTGAGCTTCAGCCTCGTAACTCATTGTGGAATAATAATTTTCAAAATCTCCAACAACGCCTAGTCTTTGAAATTCTTTAATATGAACGTCTATCCAACTTTTTGCAAAATCTCTGCACTCTTGTCTAAAATCTTTAATAGGAACATCATCTTTATTTTTTTTCTTTTTTTTATATTGTTCTTCAATTTTCCACTCAATTGGTAAACCATGGCAATCCCAACCTGGCACATAAATAGAGTCTTTACCATTCATTTGATGGAAACGTGTAATCATATCTTTTAAAATTTTATTTAAAGCAGTTCCCATATGGATATGTCCATTGGCATAAGGTGGGCCATCATGCAAAATAAATTTCTTTTTACCTTTAGATTTTTTTCTTAGCTTTTCAAAAATATTTTTACTTTGCCAATTTTTTAATATTTCAGGCTCTTTAGTTGGCAAGCTTGCTTTCATTGAAAAGGCAGTTTTAGGAAGTTGCAAAGTATCTTTAGACATTTTTAGCTTTCTTAATATCAAATTTAATTTGTTTTTTTAAATAATCAAAATTTTTAAATTTTTTTTCTGGTCTTATAAATTTT
>CACCVU010000018.1 GCA_902549495.1 uncultured Pelagibacteraceae bacterium | reverse complement strand
TTTAATATTTGTAAACATTGTGGTTGCCGCAGGACTAAACATCGTTAAGGGTTATTGTGGTCAAGTTACAGTTGGACACGTTGGCTTATTTGCAGTTGGTTCTTATACTGCTGGAACATTATTTTTATATTTAGGACTTGGCTTTTGGGCAACACTACCCATAGCTATAATAGTTACTGCATTTTTTGGAGTAGCAATGGGAATTCCATCTTTTAGATTGGAAGGTCCTTATTTAGCCTTAGCGACATTAGGTGGAGGTGAGGCAATAAGATTATTTATTGAAAACGGAAACTTTTTTAGATCTACATTTGGTATTTCTGATATTCCAACACCTTCTTTAATGGGCTACAACTTCGACTCTCCAGATAGATATTATTTCATCTCAATGACAATAATGATTATAGCGGTTTACTTCTCATTCAGTATTTTAAGATCTGGAGTTGGAAGAGCGTTTATGTCTATCAGAGAGGATCCAATTTGTGCTGCAGCCGCTGGAATTAATGTAAAAAAATATAAGATCTTAGCTTTCATTCTTAGCGCTATGTTTGCCGGTGCGGCAGGTGCAGTTTATGCTCACATGCCTCCAGGATACATTCATCCTAATAATTACACAGTTATAGAAATGGTAACCTTCTTAGCTATGGTTGTTCTAGGAGGTCTCGGCCATATTTGGGGTGGAATTATTGGCGCTATAGTAATTACAATTGTTTATGACTTAACTAGACCATTATATAAATATCAACTTTTAATATTTGGTTTAACAATTGTATTAACTATTTTATTTATGCCTAAGGGTTTAGGCGGTTTTATTGACAGATATTTCTTAGAAAAGAGATTTAAAAAGAAAACTGGAACAGAAAAAACAACATGATTTTAAAAACTAAACAATTATCTAAATCATTTGGTGGTTTGAAAGCTATTAATAAAGTTGATTTTGAACTTCCAAAAAATGAAATTAGAGGAATAATTGGACCCAATGGCTCAGGCAAAAGTACATTTTTTAATTTAGTTTCAGGAATCTATGATAGCGATCCTGGAAGCTATATTGAGTTTGATGGTAATGATATTACTTTTGCACCTCCACATGAGATTGCTAGCTATGGTTTATCAAGAACGTTCCAATTACTAAGACTTTACCAAGATATGACAGTTATAGATAATGTTATGTCGGGATATCATACTAGAGTGCCTTACAAGTTTTTCGATGCAGTCATAGGAAGAAAAAAAATCTGGGATCAAGAAAGAGCTATTAAAGAGGAAATGATGGAGCTCCTTTCTTTTGTAGGATTAGCAGACTATGCAGAGCTAAATGCTAGTGAGCTTTCTGGAGGTCAAAGAAGATTATTAGTTTTAGCAAGAGCAATCGCTATGAAACCAAAATTACTAATGTTAGACGAACCAGCCGCAGGTTTATCCCCAGTCAACGTAGATAATTTAATGAAAATTATTATGCAGCTAAAAGAAAAATACGGCCTTACTCTTATTATTATAGAGCATATTTTAAAAGTCGTAATGGATACTTGTAATTCAGTAACTGTTTTTGACCATGGTCAGAAAATTGCAGAGGGTACTCCAGCTCAAGTTAAAGATGATAATGCTGTAATCGAGGCATATTTGGGTAAAAAAATGGACGATGAAGAGATGAGAAAAGCTCTTGCGGTATAATATTAATTTGATAATATTTTTATAAATTATATCGATTCAATGAGCCAAAATATTAAAAAAATTTTTGAGAAACAAGGTTTCATAAGATTAAAGGGCGTTTTAGATTATAAAGAGGATTTAGAGCCAATTTTAAATGATATGGCTTTTATCATGGATAGGCTGATTCATAGATTTGTTCCTAAAAGTGACAAAGTAAAAGTACTAAATTATGAGTTTAAGAAAAAATACTCATATTTGGTTTCTTTAGATATTCCTGAACTTGATCAATATTTCAACATAAGACTTCCTGAAAAAAACATAAACGCTAATAGTGATTTTTTTGCAAGTCAATCAATTTGGAATTTAATTAAAAATAAAAAGATTTTAGATAGGATTGAAAAAATTCTAGGTCCTGAGATAGCTTCTAATCCTTGTCAAAATTCAAGAATTAAACAACCTGAAAAAGGTGTTGCAAAAAAGAATTTAAATGACGGCCTAGTTGGAAGAACACCTTGGCATCAAGATGCTGGCGTTATGAATAAAAAAGGACAGAAGGGTACTGAATTAGTGACTTGTTGGATACCTTTTACTAAAACAAGAATAGAAAATGGTTGTATGCTTGCTGTAAAAGAAAGTCATAAATTTGGACTTGTTAACCACGATTTTGGAAGTAAGGGACAAGTAGAAGTTAGAGGCAAAGAAATAATCGATAAATTAACAACCGTGCCTCTTGAAGCTGATGTCGGCGATATAATATTATTAAATAGATATCTACTTCATTGTTCACTACCAAATAAATCAAAAAATTTTAGAATAAGTATGGACTTGAGATATAATAAAGCAGGTCAGCCTTCAGGAAGAGATCCATTGCCTAATTTTATTGTTAAAAGTAAAAACAAAAAAAAAATAAAAGTACAAAATTACAAACAATGGATAGCTTTATGGGAAAAAGCTAAAGTAAAATGCATTCCAAGAAAATGGTCTTATAAATATCCTCTTCCTACTTTCAAAGGAACTAAAAGAGATTTAGCAAATATTATTTAATGAATTCAAAATTATCGGAGAAGAATTATCTTCCCGAATTTTTTCTAGCTTGCCTCGGGTATTTTTTATTTGTAACTCAAGATGCAATAGTAAAATATATTGCTGAAGATTACGACATAATCCAGATAATTTTCGTCAACTCCTTGTTTGCTCTGTTACCTATTATTTTGTACACCCAAACCCTTAATGGCTGGAAGGAGTTAAAGGGTGCAAATTTAAAAATCCATTTTTTTAGAACTTTAACGATGGTATTGGCCGTTTTTTTTGCCTACACAGGATTCTATCTATTACCAATGGTTACTATGTACAGTATTGTATTTTTAATTCCATTATTAATTACTATTGGATCGGTTTTATTTTTAGGTGAAGTCGTTAGATGGAAAAGATTTACTGCTATAATAATTGGTTTTATTGGAACACTTATTTCTATAAATCCTTTTGGTGCCGAAATTAATAGTTACGTATTTATAGCTTTGTTGTGCCCAATTTTTGCGTCTGCAAGTTATTTAATAGTAAGAAAATATGGTTATGAGGAGAGCTTGTTCTCATTTTTAATATTCGGAAAAATTTTTATGATATTGTTTTCTGGTATATTTGTATTCTTTGTTTTCAAAGAGATGACTTTTAATGATTTAGTGTTGAACGCTATTTCTGGAATTTCTAGAGGAACAGCCATGATATTTGTCATCAATGCTGCTAGACACCTGCCTGGAGCAATTTTTGGATCAATTTTATATACTCAAATTTTTGCAGGCGTATTTTTGGGTTACGTTGTTTTTAATGAGATACCTACAATTAATAATTATATAGGAAACTTAATAATAATTGCAGCAGGTGTATATATCGTTTTGAGAGAAGTAAAATTAAAGAAAAACATTGTTACTTCAACTGCAAGACACCCAACTATTCCTATTAAAAAAGATTAAAGTTTCTTTTTAAAATTTTCTAGAATTTCTTCACTAACATTTACTGAATTTTCAGGCCCAGGAAATTTCCCCTCTAAACTATCTTTGATAAATGCTTTTAAGGCTTTAACTCTTTCGATTTCAATTTCATCTTTCATTTTTTTTAAATTTGTATAAGCTTTTGCATGTCTAGGGGACTTTTCTTGCTCTCCACAGATATCATTCATGAATAGATACATAACATCAGCTTTTTTTCCAGATCCTAGAGATACAGTTACAATACTCGTCCTTTTTGATATTTCCCCCATAATATTTTCAGGAATAACTTCACATTCGGCTGAAAAAGCCCCAGCATCCTCTAAACGTTTAAATTTTTTAAATAGTTCGTATGCTTCATCAGCAGTTTTACCCACAGCTCTTAAGCCACCAATCCATGTAGATTTTCTAGGAACCAAACCTAAATGACCCATAACTGGAACATCTTCTTTTGCAAGCATAGAAACAACATCCATACTTCTGGCAGTCATAACCGCATCAGCACCATTCTCTAAAGCTTTAAAGGCTCCACGTAACACATCCTCGGCTGTAGGATAATTATGTAGTTCGAGTGCTGCCGTATAAAAAAGAGACTTGGATCCTTCACGAACCTTCTTAACATTTGAAGCACTTCCTATGATCATGTCAAAACCTGCTTCTTCAGCTGCTTTTGCCTCTAATGAATTATTTGCAGTTACTTGTGTAAGAATTTTTTTTCCTTTAGCTTCAATAATATCACCTACAGTGACAGTTCTTTTTGCAGGATTAGCCGCCCAAGTATAAATATTTTTCATATTTATATTTAATCAAACTAATTAGTATTTTTCAATTCCTTGTAAATATTGTTTACTCTATGAACTTCTTCGGCGGTATTGAAATAGCATTCGTATTCAATTTCATTAGGGGTTACATCGAAATGATAATGACCTGCATCCTGAGTTCCTTTATAAGAGTGAAAATGTGTATGTTCGCCTGACTCCCTTAAATCTAATTTTCCTCCAGAGGGATCATTAGTCCATAAAACTGAATAGCATTGAAAATGTGGCCCTATGGGTTCGTAAAATTGTAAAAAATCCTTAACACATTTCATTTGTTTTGGATCATAATATTCGTGTTTTATATCTGCATAATCTGGTTGGACATGGGATTTTATCTTACCATTCAAGATCCTAAACACACCACCAAGCGCAACACTAAAGTTTGTTTGTAAATTTTTAATTAGTGCAGTTCTTATAGATTGAGGTAAAGAGCCTTGCTCACCTGACCTTCCTTTAATTTTAATTTTTATAACATCTCCTTTTTTCCCCTCAGAGTAATAGATATTTCCTAGTCCGCCATGTTTTCGGTGATTGTAAGGAGTTGATTTACATTTATTATTTTTATCTACTTGAGCAATTACAGATTTAGACTCGTTCGTTATTAAATTTTCATTAATGATAAGCTCTCCACAGTGACCCTCTAAGCACGACATAGCTCCTGATCCCGCACCTAAAGCATATGATTTTTCAGATCCTATTTTTTTTGCTATTTCTTCATAATCAAATTCTGTGCCTATGAACCTTTTATCGTGCATGTATGGTTCACCCCCAACATCTATAATTTTTTGGTTTCCACTTATACCTTCAGCAGGGCAATCCCACTTTCTTAGATCAGGACATTCAACAATTGAAACATCAACCTCAATATAGTTTTTTGGTAAACCTTTTTTCAAAGCTTCGCTTACTTGTTTTAAGGAAATTTGATGAAACTTGGCTTTTTCGATTGTTAATTCCATAATCTATTAATATCATTTAAAGAAGTTTATCAATTAAATATAATTTTTATTATGAACAAGTTAGGCACAGAATTAGCAAACGCGTGGATTAAGAAAACTTTAGTTGATCTAAATGGGTTCAGTGAAAATGAAATTCCTAAAAATCGAGATGAAGCATACAAAGCTTTAAATTTATTTTATGAAGAATTGGATAAAAAAACAGTAGGTTGGAAAATAGGCGCAGTCGCAAAAGAAGTTCAAAAAGAGGAAGGCTTTGATGGGCCTGTTCCAGGTAAAATTTTTAAAGAAACTATTTTACCTTCTAATTGCTCGATTAAATATTCAGAAATCCCTTACTCCAACTTGGAATGTGAATATGCATTTGAAATTGATCAAGATTTAAAAATTGATGGCAAATTACTTAATAAGATAAATGATTTTAAATTATATACAGCTCTTGATATTACGTCTTCAAGGTATGTACAAAGTTCAAAAAATAAATTTGATAAACTAGTTCAAATGTATCTTGGAATTTCTGACCATGGAAATGGAGGTAAGATTATTATTGGAGAAGAGATAAGGAATTGGCAAACTACAGACATTAATAAAATTAAGATTAAATTAAAAATCAACGACAAAGTTACTGAACCCTATTTCACTGGGTCAAAGAGAATAGATCCTAGAGACTCATTAAAAGCTTTTGTTGATGAGTTTAAAGATAAAAACATAAGCTTTAAAAAAGGAGATTATCTACTTTGTGGTTCTTTGACTCAACCATATAAAATTAATATGAAAGACAAAATTATTGTGACTTACGAAAATTTAAGAGATATTAATATTAAGATCTTATGAAAACAGCATTAATCACAGGGGCTAGCCAAGGCATCGGAGCAGCAATAGCTGATAAACTTAATGATAAAAAAATTAAAGTTATTTTAGTTTCAAGATCAAAAAGCAAATTAAAAAGTTTTCAAAAGAATTTAAAATTTCCTAAAAATTCTTTAATCATTTCTAAAGACTTGAGGTCATTATCTGCATGCAATTCAATTGCTAAAAAAATTAAAAAATTGGATTACCTCATAAATGTAGCAGGGGCAACAAAGGGAGGAAAATTTTTAAATTTGAATGACAATATCTGGGAAGATGGATTTAATTTAAAATTTAAAGCTGCAGTAAGATTAAGCAGAGCTATTTGGCCTGCTCTCAAAAAGAGCAAAGGAAAAGTTATTAATATTGGAGGAGGGGCCGCTAGAAATCCCTCAAATACATTTATGATAGGCGGCGCTGTTAATTCAGCATTAAATAATTTTTCCAAAGCTTTAGCTATGCAAGGTAAAATTGATAAAGTTTCTGTATCGATAATTCATCCAGGTATGACTTTAACAAGCAGACTAGAAAAACTTCTACAAACAGACGCAAAAATATTTAAAAGAAGCGTTAAACAAATTTTAAAACAAAGGTGCAAAATTGAGAAAATAAAAAGACCTACAAAACCTGAAGAAGTCGCAAATTTAGTTTATAAACTAATTAAAGATAAAAATTCAAATTTTAAAAACCTTTCAATAGATGGCGGAAAAATTAAAAATTTAAGATGATTGTATACAGTCACCCAGATTGTTTACTAAAATTTAATGGACAAGGTCATCCAGAGAGAAAAGAAAGATTAGATAGCATTCTAAAATCTATTAAATCATCCGATTTAAAAGTAGAGTTTAAAGAGGCTCCTAAGGTAGATTTAGAACTAGTTTCATTAGTGCATCCTAAGAAACATATTGAACAGATATTTGCTAACATTCCAAAAGAAGGAATTATTGGTGTTGAGAAAGAGCCATACGCAGATACAATGTTATGCCCGAATAGTGAGAACGCAATTTTAAGATCTTGCGGCTCTGGTATTGCTGCTTGTGATGATTTAATCAAGAATAATGAGCGCGTTTTTTGTGCAGTTAGACCGCCAGGACATCATGCAGAAACTGTTCGTGCTAACGGCTTTTGTTTCATAAATAATGTAGCAGTTGCAGCAAGATATTTACAAAAAAAATATGATATAGGAAAAGTAGCCATTATTGACTTTGATGTTCACCATGGCAATGGAACCCAAGAAATATTTTATAAAGATAAGTCCGTTGCTTATGGATCTTCTCATGAATTTCCATTATTTCCTGGAACTGGAGCTGAAAATGAAACAGGTGTAGGTAATATTTATAATGCTACTTTAAAAGCTGGTATAAAAAGTGAAGAATTTATCGATACTTTCGAAAAAAAAGTTTTAACTCCTGTAGAAAAATTTAAACCAGAAGTTATTTTAATTTCTGCTGGTTTTGATGCCCACAAAAGAGACCCTTTAGCAAATATAAACTTAGAATCTAGTGATTTTTTTACGATTACAAAAAAAATAATTGAAATTGCTAATATTCATTCAAAAGGAAGAGTAATTTCTTTTTTAGAAGGTGGTTATGATCTACAAGCTTTATCTGAAAGTATAATTGAGCACCTTAAAGGATTAAAGACCCATATTTGACCAGTTATCAGGATCTTCAAATTTCTCTATTTCTTTTTTTGTTACAGGTCTAAAAAGATAATAAATAATATATGCCGTCAAAAAAAATAGAAAAATTGAATTCATTATTTGATATTATCAAATTTTGAGTAAATTTTATCATAAAAATCTCAATATTTTCGTATTTTTTTATTCACACAGCACCCAAATCGTTCACATATAAAGGTGATTTAATAAATCAAAAGTTTAGAATCCGACTCATGGATCCGATTATAGTTATAGCTGCTGGCATAATTCTTGTGGTAACAGGAGCAATAGATCCTTTAATTAAAAATAAAGAAGACGTAGCTCAAGCACCTAAAACTG
>CACCVU010000017.1 GCA_902549495.1 uncultured Pelagibacteraceae bacterium | reverse complement strand
GTATTAATTGGTGTGGGTGCAACTACTGTAAACCCTTATCTAGCTATAGACAGTATATATCAAAGATTTGAAAAAAAATTATTTGGTAAATCTGATTTTGAAAGCTGTGTGGTTAAATTTAAAAAATCTATAGATGCAGGGCTACTAAAAATCATGTCAAAGATGGGAATATCTGTGATTAGTTCATACAGAGGTGGATGCAATTTTGAGGCTGTAGGTTTAAGTAGAGCAATAGTATCTGATTACTTCCCAGGAATGTCATCAAGAATATCTGGTATAGGTGTAATTGGTATTGAAAAAAAAATAAAAGAACTTCATGCAAAATTTAATGCAAAAAATGTTTTTACTCTACCTATTGGAGGTCTTTACAGGTATAGAAAAAGCGGGGAAGATCACCAATACCAAGGTAAGTTAATACACTTGCTTCAAAGTGCAGTAGGTAGTGGCTCATATGAACAATATAAAAAGTATTCAGCTGGAATTCATAATTTGCCTCCTATTAATATAAGAGATTTACTAGAATTTAAAAAACAAAGAAAACCTATTGATATTGAAGAAGTAGAACCGATTGAAGAAATTTTAAAAAGATTTGGAAGTGGAAGTATGTCTCATGGAGCACTTTCAGCAGAAGCTCATGAAACTTTAG
Source organism: uncultured Pelagibacteraceae bacterium (assembly GCA_902549495.1). GTDB lineage: Bacteria > Pseudomonadota > Alphaproteobacteria > Pelagibacterales > Pelagibacteraceae > Pelagilacustribacter. Next base: position 7,620 of record CACCVU010000017.1, on the reverse strand, counting down.
CAATGGGAATGAACAGAATTAAAGGTGCCTCTTGCAGCGGAGAAGGAGGCGAGGACGCAAAAAGATTTAAAACATTACCTAACGGAGATAGTGCAAATTCAAGAGTGAAACAAATTGCATCTGCTAGATTTGGAGTTACCGTGGACTATTTGAATAACGCTAACGAAATAGAGATAAAAATTGCCCAAGGAGCTAAACCAGGTGAGGGAGGACAGCTACCAGGTTTTAAGGTTACAAAGGAAATAGCAAGATTAAGACATTCGACACCAGGTGTAACTTTAATATCACCACCACCACATCACGATATTTATTCTATAGAAGATTTAGCTCAATTAATCTATGATTTAAAACAAATCAATCCAGGTGCGAGAGTTGGAGTTAAATTAGTTGCATCAACCGGTATTGGGACGATAGCAGCAGGTGTAGCTAAAGCAAAAGCAGATATTATTTTGATTTCAGGTCATTCCGGAGGAACCGGCGCTAGTCCTCAAACAAGCATTAAGTACGCGGGTATTCCCTGGGAGATGGGCTTAACAGAGGCGAACCAAATTCTTACTTTAAATAATTTAAGACATAACGTTACTTTAAGAACGGATGGGGGATTAAAAACCGGCCGTGATATTGTGATGGCTGCTATGATGGGAGCAGAAGAATATGGAATGGGAACGTCATCTTTAGTTGCAATGGGATGCATAATGGTAAGGCAGTGCCACTCCAACACATGTCCAGTCGGAGTTTGCAGTCAAGATGAAGCTTTACGAGAAAAATTTACTGGCACTCCAGAAAAAGTTGTAAATTTATTTAAGTTTGCAGCAAAAGAAGTAAGGGAAATTCTCGCTTCTCTTGGTTTTAAATCAATTAACGAAATTATAGGAAGAACAGATTTATTAACTCAGGTAAACAAAGGTGCATCTAACTTAGATGATTTAGATTTAAATCCATTATTAGTTCAGGCTGATCCAGGTGAAAATCTAAGATATTGTAAAGACAAACATATTAACGAAGTACCAGATACTCTCGACGAAAAAATCTGGACAGATATAAAAGATAAGATTCAAATAGACTCAAAAAATAAGTTTAATTACGAGATAGAAAACACTTCAAGATCAGTAGGAACAAGATTATCTCACCATATTTATAAAAAATTTGGTAATAATAAATTAGATGAAAATACGGTTAATATTAAACTAGTGGGTTCAGCGGGACAATCTCTTGGCGCTTTTTTGACTAAAGGAATTAAACTTATTGTTGAAGGGGACTGTAATGATTATGTTGGCAAAGGATTATCTGGAGGCACTGTAGTTGTATACCCATCTCCGAAAAGTTCTTTAGTTTCAAATGAAAATACAATTATAGGAAATACTGTTCTTTATGGCGCAACTTCAGGAAAATTATTTGCATCAGGACAAGCGGGAGAGAGGTTTGCTGTAAGAAACTCTGGAAGCTTTTCAATTGTCGAAGGATGTGGTGCCCATGGTTGTGAGTATATGACTGGTGGAACAGCTATAATATTAGGAGAAGTAGGTGACAATTTCGGAGCAGGAATGACGGGTGGAATGGCTTTTGTTTATGATGATAAAAATACGTTTGAAAATTTTGCAAATCCAGCCTCAATAATTTGGCAAGCAGTTGAAACAGATTATTGGAAGAAGTTTTTGAAAGAAAGTTTAAATACTTTTGTCAAAGAAACAAATTCAAAAATTGCTCAAAAAATATTAAATGACTTTGATAATGAACTTAAAAAATTTAAACAAATTTGCCCTATAGAAATGCTTGATAAATTAGACAATCCTATTAGCTTAAGATCTCATACTAAGAAAGCAGGTTAATGAGTAAAATTAAAGTCTTTTGCTTTGGTTTTGGCCAAGTCGCAGAAAGTTTTATTAATAAATTAATTAACGAAAAAAAAGAATTTGATTTAAGTATTACTTCTAGACAGGAAACTCATCAAATAGAGTTTAATAATATTAAGATAAATTCATACCAATTTACCGAAGATAAGTTTGATAGCTCTATTAAAAATAAAATTGAAGAAACAGATTATATTTTAGTTTCTATTCCACCTATTGATGGCAAAGACATTGTAGCAAATTACCTAGATATAAATCAAAAAAAAATAATAAATTGTAAATGGATTACATATTTATCAGCAACTAGTGTATATGGGGATCATAAAGGTGATTGGGTTGATGAAGATAGCGTTACTCAACCTACGTCAGATAATGGGATAAATAGATTAGAAGCAGAAAAAAAATGGAAAAATTTATCGAATAAAAAAAATTATCCGCTTCAAATTTTCAGATTAGCCGGCATATATTCAAATGAGTTTAATATTTTGAAAAGATTAAAAACTGGTAAAGTGCAAATTGTAGATAAAAAAAATCACTTTTTTTCAAGAATTCACGTTGAGGACATAGCCAACATTTTATTTAAGTCCCTTGATAATTTTAAAAATAACGAAATTTATAATATTTGCGATGATAAACCTGCTTCACAAATTGAAGTAGCAGCCTATGGTGCAAAATTACTAAGACTAGAGAAACCTAATTCAGTAAAACTTGAGGAAGTTGAAAGTGAAATGTTAAGAAATTTTTATAAAGACTCAAAAAAAGTAGATAATAAAAAAATGAAAGAATTTTTTAATCACAAATTAAAGTACCCGACTTATGTTGAAGGACTAAATTATATCTTTAATAACACTTTTTAATTCATTAATTATTTTTTTTAAGGGAACTTGATTTGATAAACTATGGTCCCCATTTCTAATTACTACTAATTTCTTTTGTGCATTTGGAAATATCGAAAGAACTTTTCTTGAAAAGGATACCGGTACAACTTCATCTTTGCTGCCATGAACCATTGTTACCTTAATTCTAGATCTTATTTTTTTAGATAAGATTTTATTTTTTCTTCCATCTTTAATTAACTGGAATGTAATAGGATATTCATATTGCCCACTTTTAATAAGACTTAATCCTTTAGTAATAATTTCATTTTTATTTTTTTTTGGGAACTTTTTCCACATTAATCTCTCAAGAAATTCGGGAGCTGAGCCTATACCTACAAAACCTACAATTTGATTTTCAAAATATTTAAATTGATTTAATGAGATCCATGCTCCCATGCTAGAACCAACAAGTATGAATTTATTCTTTCTAACAATTTTTTTAATTGAATTCTTAGCATCATTAGACCACTTGGTTATATTTCCTTTTGTAAATTTGCCTGATGACTTACCGTGTCCTGAGTACTCAATAGCTAAAAAACCTAATTTATTTTTTACAGCGTATTTTTTAAAGGCTTTAGGTTTTTCGCCATCAATATCAGACATAAAACCAGGAAGAAAAACTATATAGAGATTTTTTTTATAATAATTGTCTATAAATCTGAGTTTTTTTGTCTTTGAAATTTTTAAGTATTTGAATTTTTTCATATAAGAATATTTTAGTGCTATTATATAACAAATAACATGACTACTAAAATAAACGTTTTACAAGTTATTCCTAAACTTGGTTACGGAGGCGCCGAAACTGGCTGTTATGACATTGCTCATTATCTTGCAGAGCAAGACTGTGGCTCATTTATTGCTACTTCAGGTGGAGAATTAATAAAATTTGTAAAAAAAAATAAAGTAGGAATTTTTAAACTTCCAGTTCACTCGAAAAATCCTATCTTAATAATTTTAAACATAATATTTTTAATAATTTTTATTTTATTCAAAAAAATAAATATTGTGCATGCGAGAAGTAGAGCCCCGGCTTGGTCATGTTATTTTGCATGTCTTCTTACTAACACAGTATTTGTTACAACTTTTCATGGAACTTATAATTATAATAACAAATTAAAAAAATTTTATAATAGTGTTATGTTGAGATCAAAATTAACTATTGCTGGTTCTAATTTTATTTTTGGTCATATTAATGAACACTATAATGAGTATTTAAGTAAAAAAAAAAAATTAAGAGTTATTTTTAGAGGAATCAACATAGATTATTTTAATCAAAAAAATATCTCGGTTTTGAAACAAGAAAAATTAAAGAAAGAATGGGAACTTGATACAAATAAATTTACAATCTTAATGCCGGGTAGACTGACAGCTTGGAAAGGGCAAGAAAAATTTATCGAAGCACTCAATATTTTAATAGAAGATTATAATTTTGCAAATTTTCAAGCTATTTTACTTGGATCTGATCAAGGAAGAAAAGTTTATTCAAAAAAACTTAATAGTTTAGTTGAAAGATATAGTTTGACTAAAAAAGTAAAGTTCATAAATCATTGTAGAGAAATGCCCTTAGCTTACTCTCTTGCAGATGTAGTAGTCTCAGCATCCGTTGAGCCCGAGGCTTTTGGTAGAGTTGCTGTAGAGTCTCAATCAATGGGTAAACCAATTATAGCAAGCAACATAGGAGGATCAAAAGAAACAGTTTTAAATAGAAAATCTGGTTTTTTATATAAACATGATGATCCAAGAGAACTTGCGAAAAATTTAAATACTGTTATTCAATTAAGTCAAGAACAGTTGAAATTAATTGGAATCGAGGGTAGAAAAAACATAACAAAAAAATTTGATGTTGAAATAATGTGTGATTCAAATCTTAGAGAATATAAAAAATTATTAAAAAAATAATGCCTCAGATTCAGCTATTAGATGGTAAAAAAATTCCCTTTACGAAATCAATAAGTGGATTTGAGCTTACAAAAAAAATTAGCAAGTCGCTTGAGAAATCTGCTTTAGTAATGGAAGTCGACGGTGAGTTGAAAGATCTTAGCCATGAGATAATTAAAGACTCAAAAGTTAGAATTATTACTTCCAAAGATCAAGAGGGCCTAGAGGTAATAAGACATGATGCAGCTCATATAATGGCCATGGCTGTGCAGGAACTTTTTCCAGGCACACAAGTTACAATTGGACCAGTTATTGCAAACGGTTTTTACTATGACTTCGCTAGAAAAGAACCTTTCACAAGTGACGACTTAATAAAAATCGAAAAAAAAATGTCAGAAATTATTGATAGAGATGTTAAAACAAAACGCGAGGTTTGGGAGAGAGATGAAGCAATAGCTCATTTCAAGAAGATAGGTGAAAAATATAAGGCTGAAATTATTGAGAGTATACCAAAAAACGAGGAACTATCTGTTTATCATCATGGAGATACCTGGCACGATTTATGTAGAGGACCACATTTAGCTTCTTCAAGTAAAATAGGAAAAGCTTTTAAATTAACCAAAGTTTCTGGAGCATACTGGAGAGGCGACTCTAACAATGAGATGTTACAAAGAATTTACGGCACTTGTTGGAGCTCAAAAAAAGATTTAGACGACTATCTTCATAGATTGGAGGAGGCCGAAAAAAGAGATCACAGAAAACTAGGCAAAGAAATGGATTTATTTCATTTTAGAGAAGAAAGTCCTGGTTCAGTTTTTTGGCATGAGAAAGGCTGGTTATTATTTCAAAGATTAATTGAATATATGAGAATGAAACAAAGGCTAGCAGGTTATAAAGAAATAAATACACCAGAGCTTTTAGATAAATCACTTTGGGAAAAATCAGGACACTGGGAAAAGTTTGGTGAACATATGTTTACCTCTGAGACACCAGACGAAAAGACTTTTGCAGTTAAACCTATGAACTGTCCAGGATGTGTTCAAGTCTTCAATCAAGGTCTGAAAAGTTATAGAGATTTACCTTTGAAACTTTCTGAGTTTGGAAAAGTTCACAGATACGAACCTTCGGGAGCTTTGCACGGGCTTTTAAGAGTTAGGGCATTTACACAAGATGATGCCCATATTTTTTGTACGGAGGATCAAATAACACAAGAGTCTTTGTCGGTTACAAAACTTATTTTAGAAATTTACAAAGATTTAGGATTTAAAGATGTTATATTAAAGTATTCAGATAGACCTGAAAAAAGAGTTGGAGATGATAGTGTATGGGATAAGTCAGAGGCCGCACTTTTAACTGCAATCAAAAAATCTAATCTTGAATATACTATTAATAAAGGAGAGGGAGCATTTTACGGTCCAAAAATTGAATTTGTTTTACGTGACGCTATTGGAAGAGATTGGCAATGCGGAACTTTGCAAGTTGATCTAAATTTACCAGGTAGACTAGGTGCATCCTATGTAGCTAAGGACGGAAATAAAAAAATCCCAGTGATGTTACATAGAGCCTTATTTGGTTCCTTAGAGAGATTTATTGGAATTTTAATTGAAAATTATGCGGGCAAATTACCTTTTTGGCTATCCCCAGCACAAGCAGTAGTTTGTCCTATCGCTGAAGATAATAATAATTATGTGAAAAAGTTATTTGAAGATTTATTTAAAGAAGGTATAAAATGTGAAATGGATTTAAGAAACCAGAAAATAAATTATAAAATAAGAGAACATTCTCTTTCAAAAGTGCCATTTATAATTGTTTGTGGAAAAAAAGAAGTTGCAGATAAAACTGTCACTGTGCGAAAGTTAGGATCAGATAAACAAGAAACAATAAAAAGAGAAGAATTAATAAAAAGTATGATAGACTTAAATAAGTTACCTTTAAATTAAGTGTCAAATTCAAAACCAAATTATTTTCAAAGAAGATCAAAACCTCAAGGCCCCAAAGCCAATGAGAGAATTAGAGCCCTAGATGTACAAGTGATAGGAAGCGATGGATCTAATCATGGTGTACTTCCTCTTAAGAAAGCAATTGAGTTAGCTAAACAGGAAGATCTTGATTTGATAGAGATCTCACCTAATGCTAACCCGCCTGTTTGCAAAATCATGGATATGGGTAAATATAAGTATGATTTACAAAAAAAAGCAAACCAAGCAAAGAAAAAACAAAAGACGGTGTCATTAAAAGAAATCAAGTTGAGACCTGGAACTGAAACTCACGATTATAATTTTAAAATTAAAAATGCGAAAAAATTTATAAGCAAAGGAGATAAAGTAAAATTTACAGTAAAATTTAAAGGTCGAGAAATGCAACATACTGATCTAGGAAAAGAACTGATGAATAAAATCATAAATGAGACTAAAGACATTGCTAGAGTTGAGAGCCACCCGAAATTTGAGGGTAAGCAGATGGTCATGATTATTCAACCTATTTAAATCAATCATAATAGTGACTTGATAAGATTTGTTAATGCCTATATAAGTCCGGAATTATTTATGCCAAAACTTAAAACAAAAAGCTCAGCTAAAAAAAGATTTAGATTTACAGCTTCAGGTAAAATTAAGATGCCTCAAGCTGGAAAGCGTCATGGTATGATTAAAAGGACAAACTCGCAGATTAGAAAACAAAGAGGTACTACGATAATGACTAAACAAGACTCTAAAATAGTAAAATCGTATATGCCCTACAACTTAAGAGGATAACATGGCTAGAACAAAAAGAGGTGTTGTAACAAGAGCGAAACATAAAAAAGTTTTAAAATCTGTAAAAGGTCAATACGGCAGAAGAAAAAATACTATTCGAATTGCTCGTCAGGCAATGGAAAAAGCGATGCAATACGCTTATAGAGATAGAAAGGCGAAAAAAAGAGAATTTAGGTCGCTGTGGATTCAGAGAATAAATGCGGGCGTAAGAGCAGAAGGTCTTACTTATGCAAAATTTATAAATGGACTTGCTAAATCTAA
>CACCVU010000016.1 GCA_902549495.1 uncultured Pelagibacteraceae bacterium | reverse complement strand
GAGTTTTAGCAGACTTTAAACAAACTGATATTCATTTGTGTATGGCTGATATGGGGTGGATGGTAGGTTCTAAGTCTGCAACAATAGCTTCTGCACACGGAGCGCAAATGGTAATCGCTGAGGGCGTTCCTGATTTTCCTGATGAGGTTCGTTTTTGGAAACTTATTGAGAAATACAAGATTTCCTGGACGGAGCTTTCCCCTGCTCTGGTCAGAGCGCAAATGATTAAAGATGAAAAACTTTTTAAAGATTTAGATTTAAGCTCATTAAGAATGATTTGTACTGGTGGAGAGCCTTGGACGGAAAAACCTTGGAAATGGTTATTTCAAGTCATCGGTAAATCTAAAGTTCCTATTATGAATTCAGCTGGGGGTACTGAGGTTTCTGGTTCTATTTTGCACTGTTGTTTACATCGTCCTTTCAAAGTTGGATCTTTTAATGCTCCTATTCCCGGAATGAGCGCGGATATCTTAAATTTAGATGGAGAAAAAGTTTCCACAAACGAGATGGGTGAATTAGTTATGAGAAAATCATCAATCGGATTAACTAAAAGTTTATGGAACGATGATAAGCGTTATATCGATAATTATTGGAGTATAATTAAAAATTATTGGGTGCATGGTGATCTTGCAAGTAGAGACGCTGATGGTCATTGGTATTTACATGGAAGATCTGATGATACTATTAAAGTATCAGGTAAAAGAATAGGTCCTTCTGAGCTCGAGAGCGTAATAGTGAAAAGTGGAAAAGTAAAAGAGGTTGCTGCTGTTGGAATACCTGACGAAAATAAAGGGTCAAAAATTATTTTATCTATAGTTCCTGCAGAAAATAATGATCAAAAAGAAAGTTTTTTTGAAGATTTAGTTATAAAAGATTTAGGGAAATCATTTAAGCCTGATAAAGTAATCTTTGTAAAAGATTTGCCTAAAACAAGAAATATGAAAATTATGAGAAGAGTTATAAAATCATGTTTAGCAAACCAAGATCCAGGTGATTTATCAACGCTATTAAATCCAGAATCTATAGAGGAGATTAGATCTCATGCAATTTAAAGATATATTATATGAAGTTAAAGGTGATTACGCTCATGTCACTATTAATAGACCTAAGGTATTAAATGCTTTTACACCAGTAACTCTTCAAGAACTTAAGGCAGCTCTCGACAATGCAGAAAAAGATAAAGAAGTTGGAGTAATTGTTTTATCAGGTGCTGGAGATAGAGCATTTTGTTCAGGTGGAGATATGAACTGGGAAAGCTCTAAAGAATTTCAAGATCATGAATACGAATTTCACATTCACTTAACAAAATGTAGCAAACCAATCATAGCTAAAGTGGATGGATACGCGATTGGCGGTGGAAATCATATGGCTTATTTTTGTGATTTAACTATAGCAAGTGAGAATTCTATATTTGGTCAAAATGGCCCCAGAGTTGGTTCTCCAGCCGGAGGAGCTATCGTTGCCCACTCTGCAAATATTTTAGGACACAAACGTGCAAGAGAAATGTGGATGACTTGCAAAAGGTACTCAGCAAAAGAGATGATGAATTGGGGCTTGGTAAATTCAGTTGTAAAAAAAGATAAATTAGACGATGAAGTTAAAAAGTATGGCGATGAAATATTAAAAGCTGCTCCAACTTGTTTGAAGATATTGAAAGCCAGTTTTAGAAAACAATTTGAAGAAATTTTAAAGATTACCCAAAAAGGAATGGTTGAAGAAGTTGCTCCTGGTTATTTTAAAACTGGTGAACAGGCAGAAGGCGCTAAAGCCTTTCTAGAAAAAAGAAAGCCAAATTTTAAAAAATTTAGATAATGAAAGTTAAATCAATCAAAGCAATCACTTTGAGTATGCCGTTTAGCCATGGAGGAAAAAAGGTAATTTTTCATGGAAAAGAATGGAAAAGTTTAGAATTTAACTTAGTAAAAATTGAAACAGATAAAGGTATAACTGGTTGGGGTGAAGCCTTTGGTTATACAAGTTGGAAAGCAGTAAAAATAGCAATTGAAGAAATGGTGGCTCCTTTACTCGTTGGAAAAGATATGAGTAATATACCGGAACTTCTTTTAACCCTTCAAAAATCTTTGCACTTATTTGGTAGATACGGGATAACAATGTTTGCAATATCTGGTGTTGAAATTGCATTATGGGATGCTTTAGGCAAAGAAAAGAATAAGCCAATTCATGAATTGTTAGGAAAAAAAAATAAAGATTTATTCAAAGCTTATTCAAGTCTTTTTAGATATGGAGATCCAAAAATTATAGAACAGAAATGTAAGCAATCATTAGATGATGGTTACCGAGCTATAAAACTTCATGAAATAGAAAATGATTGCATTGAGGCTGGAAGAAAAGGAACAGGTAATCTTCCTTTAATGTTAGACACTAATTGTCCTTGGACTTATGAAGAAACACTATCCAAAAAAGATTTTTTAAAAAGCATGAAACTCACTTGGTTAGAAGAACCTATTTACCCACCAGAAGATTATGAAACTCTTGCAAGATTAAATAAAGAACTTGGAATACCTATAGCCTGCGGAGAGAATGCGTGTACAGAATTTGAGTTTAAATCAATGATTAAACAAAAAGCAGTTACTTTTGTTCAACCGTCAGTAATAAAAGTTGGTGGTATTTACGAGATGTTCAAAATAATTCAGCATGCAGAAAAAAATGATATCTCTGTAATGCCTCATACTGCTTATTTTGGACCAGGTTTTTTAGCTACACTTCAATTAACTGCGTTAATGAAAAAGGATACCTATATTGAGAGATTCTATTTGGATATTGATCAAGAATTTTACCCAAATTTTAAAAGAGCGTTAAATGGAAAGTATAAATTACCTTCAGGACCAGGTCTTGGAATTGATTTAGATTTTAATAAATTAAGTAAGTATGAAATATAGATCTGTTTTATTCGTTCCAGGACATGAAGAAAAAAAAATTAAAAAGGCTTATACATTAAACGCAGATTTAATTGTTCTTGACTTAGAGTCAACTGTTCCTGAAGATCAGAAAGATCAAGCTAAAAAAATAATAAAAGCATGCAATGTCAATAAAAATCAAACATATATAAGGATAAGTAAGAATTCTGATTTAGAATTTGTAACAGCAGAAAAATTCCCTGGAATATTCCTTCCGTTTACTGAAACAAAAAAACAATTAATTGAGGTAGATACATTATTAAAAAAAACTGAGAAATTGAAAACTGATGTAATTCCAATTTTAGAAAGTATAAACGGTCTAGCTAATCTTGAGGAAATTTGCTCTTTTTCAGAAAGAATTCAAATTATATCTTTTGGCTCTCATGATTTAGCTAAATCTATAAATCTTAAGATTTCAGAAGATGAAAAAGAAATATTAGAATTCAGAAAAAATATTGTAAATAAATCTAAAAATATTAAGAGCCCAATAGATACCTCTTTTTTAAACTTTAAAGATTTAAATGGATTTGAAAAATCATGTAATTTTGTAAGAAAATTAGGTTTTGGTGGTAAAGCTTGTATTCATCCAGACCAAGTTCAAATATCAAACAAAATTTTTTAATGATAAATACTAAGAAACTTTTGTACTTTGCTTATGGTACAAATCTTAATAAAAAAATTTTTTTAAAAAAATATAAAAACGCTAAATATCTAAGCAAGCATATTTTAAAAGATTTTGAATTAGTCTTTAGATCGAAATATAGGGTACCAGACATACAAAGAAAAAAGGGTTCAAGTGTGAAAGGTATTATCTATGAAATAGATAAAATAACTGAGAAAAAATTAGATAGATACGAAGACTATCCTAAGTTATATATAAAAAAATTTTTTAATAAAAAAAATAAAAATGTAATGTATTATTTCATGAGAAGAAAAACTCCTATTTTAAAGCCTGCAAAATACTACCTTAAAGTCATGAAAAGCGGCTATCGACAAAATAACTATAAATTTAATTTCAAATATTAAAGTGAAAAACAAAATAAAGATTGCAGTTGTTGGGATTGGTTTGATGGGGAGTCAACATTTAAAAGCTTTAAGTGTTTCAAAAAAAGCAAAACTCCATTCAATTGTAGATGTAAATAAAAATTCTATAACACATGCTAAAAAATTTAAAGTTCCATTCTATAGATCTTCGACTGAATTACTTAGTAATAATAAACCAGATGCCGTAATTGTTGCAACACCTAATCAGTTTCACGAAAAACATACGATAAGTTTTTTAAATGCAAAAATACCTGTTTTATTAGAAAAACCAATTTCCGATAATATTTCAAAAGCAAAAAAAATTATTCAGAGCTCAAAAAAAAATAAAACTCATCTACTTATTGGCTATCATAGAAGGCACAACAGTATCGTAACTAAAGTCAAGAAACAAATCGATAGCGGAAATCTTGGAAAAATTGTTGCTGCTAATGTTATGTGCTGGTTATACAAAAATAAAGATTGGTACAAAGAAAAATGGCGTATTAAAAAAGGAGGAGGTCCTCTTGGTATAAATCTAGTACATGATATTGATCTTATTTGTTACTTATTAGGTCCAATAACACATGTTCAGGCAACAACCTCAAATAAAATTAGAAAATATGAAGTTGAAGATACTGCAATTGTTAATTTTACCTTTAGATCAGGTACTTTATGTACATTAAGTGTTTCTGATACAATTGTAGCTCCTTACAGTTATGAGCTTACAGCTGGAGAAAACCCTGCATACCCTATAACAAATCAATCAGCATATTTTATTGGGGGGACAAAAGGCTCGATACAATTTCCTAATTTAAAACATTGGTACAATAGAGGTGAGAGAAGTTGGTGGAAACCAATCTATCATAAGGATTTTAATATTCGTTTGAGTAGATTTACTTTAATAAATCAAATTGATCACTTATGCGATGTTGTGTCTGGAAAAGCTAAACCAAAAGTAAGTGGAAATGATGGCTTGCAATCGCTTAAAATATTTGATGCCATACTAAGAAGTACTAAAACTGGGAAAAAAATAAGAGTAAACTAATGAAAAGACTTAAACTTGGTATCATTGGTGGTGGCCCTGGATCTTGGATTGGTCATGTGCATAGAATAGCATCAAGATTCGATGATAAATATGAAATTGTAGCTGGCGTTTTTTCAAGAAATTATAAAATCAATCAATCTTTTGGGGCAAGTATAGGAATAAAAAAAAATAGGTGTTACAAAAATTATAAAGATCTTTGCTATTCTGAAAAAAAAATTAAAAATGGTATCGATGTAGTAGCGATTATGACACCTCCTGGGAGTCATCAAGAAATAGCGGAATTATTCATTAAAAATAATATTCATGTAATATCTGATAAACCATTTGCAGGTTCTCTACCTCAAGCTAAAAAACTTTATAAAACAATTAAAAGTAATAAAAAGATTGTTTACGGGCTCACACATAATTATTCAGCCTACCCAATGGTAAGACATGCTAAAAAATTAGTAGAAGATAAGAAGCTTGGAAATATTGAATATATTAACGTCGAATATGTTCAGGATTGGTCTAACGGTAAAAAAGTTACCCCGGGTTCTGCAAAAAAAATATTTAAATGGAAATTAGATAAAAAAATAGCTGGAGTTTCTACTGTGCTTAATGAAATAGGATCTCATGCATATCATTTATGTAATTACATAACTGGTCTTAAAGGAAAAAGCTTATTTGCAGATATCAAACAATACTCAAAAAAAATTAAATTTGATACAAACGCTCAAGTTTTCATAAATTACGAGAATGGAGCAAAGGGTTTATTTTGGGCATCAACTACTGCTAAAGGAGGTGTTTATGGATTACGAATAAGAATATTTGGTTCGATGGGAAGTTTGGAATGGGTACAGAATGACCCCAACTATCTAAAATATAATGCTGCTAATGGTGCAACAAAAGTTTTAGAAAGAGGTTTCAATGAAAGTGGTTTTTCAAAAAACTTTTCAAGAATTAAGTACGGGCATCCTGAGGGATATTTAAGTGCCTTTTCAAATTTATATAAAGAAATTGCATCAAAAATTAATTCAAAAAATAGTAAGAAAAGGTTTTATTTTCCAACAGCGTATGAAGGTTTACTTACAGCAAGATTTATAGACGGATGTGTAAAGTCATCATCCAAGAAAAAATGGGTAGCTTTTTAAATGATTAAATCCTGTGTGATAGGATTATCAAAAGTAGGTATAATTCATTGTGAAAGTTTAATAAAAATAAAAAACACTTCGTTAAATTATATTTTTGATAAAAATTACAATCTTAGCAAAAAACTATGCAAAAAATTTAAATGTAAGACTTCTAGAAGCTTCGATAGTATATTGAAAAAAAAAGATATACAACTATTTGTAATTGCATCGCCTACAACCACGCATGATTTTTATATAAAAAAATTGATAAAATTAAAGAAAATGATCTATTGTGAAAAACCAATTACAAATAATAATAATAAACTTGATAAGCTCAAAAACTTAATAAAAAAACATAAAATTAAATTTTGTGTTGGTTTAAATCGTAGATTTGCAAGGGAATATGTTGCTTTAAAAAAGAAAATTAACAAAAAAAAAGTTAATTATATCCAAATAATATCTAGATCGGCCAATCATAATATTGATTTATCAGTAAGAAACGGAGGTCTTTTTTTTGATAAAGGATTTCATTTTTTTGATTTAGCTTGTTGGTTGAGTAATTCGAAACCAGAGAAAATGATTGTAATTTCAAAATCAATTAGTTCCGAGGATTTCTTAAATAATAGAGATTTCTCAGATGCAATAATTAATCTTAAACTCAGGAATGGTATAGTCGTTGAAATAGTATTTAGTAGAAAGTGCAAATTTGGAAATTTTGAAAAAATTAAAGTGTATGGTGAAAAATTTTCATTAGATTCTGACGACTTTTCTGACAAAAAGACATTATATAATGACTTTTCTGTAAGACACAGAAAGTCATACTTAAATTGTTTAAAAAAATTTATTGAAAGTAAAAATAATCTCTTAATTAATGAAGCAATATTAACCCAAAAGATATGTGCTGATGCTTTGAAAAAAGCAAGGCACCAGTAATTATAAATATTTACTTAAAGCTCTACTTGCTAGTATTGATGAGGAAATATCAGTTTTAAATGTATTTAAGATTGATTGAGTCTTTTCAACCTGCTCCTTAATTTTATTTGGGTCATCAATAAAAGAACTTACAGATTTGAATAAATCTTTTGGATTACACTTAGATTGAAGTAATTCAGGTATTACCTCTTCTCCTGCTGCAATATTAATAATATTTGCAAATTTAACTTTGACCAAAGATCTAACGATTAAATAATTTAAAAAATTCATTTTATAGAGAATGATAGATGGAACTTTAGATTTGCAAATTTCAAGTGAGACTGTTCCGGATTTAGCAACTGCAAATACAGATTTCTTAAGAGTGTGAGACTTTATTTTATCATCACTAATAATTTCACAATTACTTATATTTTGAGATTTTATGTAAGATTGAATTAAATCATAATGTTGTTTTGTTGAATGAAATATATAAATAAAATCTTGATAATTTTTATTCATTAATTTTATAAAATCTAAGAGGATGGGCATTAAAATATCAATTTCAGATGTTCTACTTCCTGGAAAAATTGATATTAAAGCTTTATTTTTTTCAAATATTTGATTTATGTCAATTTTACCTTCAGAAGACTCATCTAATAAGGGATGGCCCACAAATTCATTGCTCATATTCTCTTTATCAAAATACGGTTTTTCAAAATTAAATAATAATAATATGTGATCAATAAACTTCTTAATTTTCTTAACCCTTTTTTCTCTCCATACCCAAACTTGGGGTGCAACATAATGAACAGTTTTTATCTTTGGATCTTGTTTTTTTAAACGCTCAGCAACTCTTAAAGTGAAATCGGGGCTATCGACTGTGAATAATATATCTGGCTTAAAATCTTTGATGGCCTTTACTGTATCATTAATTTTCCTATTAATTTTAAAAATATTTTTTAAAACATTTGTAAAACCTATGTAGGTAATCTCTTTTAAGTCATAAATTGATTTTATGCCTAAAGCTTTTAAATTTTCACCCCCGACACTTAAATATTCAATATCTGAATTATCTTTTTTTAGTTCTTGAATTACTTTTGATGCTAGTTTGTCTCCTGATGGTTCGCCTGTGAGAATAAATATCTTTTTCACTTGTACATTCTCCAAAGTTCACCCTTGTCAGATAGTAAATAAAGATCTCCGCTCTCATGTATTTTAATATCTCTTATTCTTCCTATATTACCTTTGAATATAATTTCCTCTTTTATAAATTTTGATTTATTAAATTTTATTTTTCTTAAAGATTGGTCTTTGAGAGAAGTAATTAAAGCTTCACCGTTCCATTCTTTAAATGTTTCACCTTTATAAATTGTCATAGCACTCACAGCTATTGATGGTACCCAATACTTTATTGCTTTTGTAAAACCAGGCTTCCACTTAGGACCGATTTTTGTTCCTGAATAATTCGTTCCACCCCATCCTAAAATCTTCCAGCCATAATTTTCTCCAATATTTGCTTTTCCAAACCAGTCACCTCCTCTTGCACCATGATTTGTTAAATATATCTTATTATCAAAAGGTGAAAGAGACATTCCTTGAGGATTCCTCACGCCGATTTGATAAATTTCAGGCAGCCAATCTTTTCTATTAATAAATTTAGGATTATCTTTTGGTATCGATCCATCTAAGTTAATTCTTATAATACTTCCAGGGTGTTTAGTATAATCTTGAGCTATCATTCCTTGTCCTCTCTCACCAGCGGTTACATACAAATGTTTATTTTTTATGACTAGTCTAGATCCAAAATGATATCCAGAATTTATAGGAGGTTGGGCTTGAAAGATGTTTTTAAAATTAAGTTTCTCAGTATTAAGTTTTGCTCTTGCAACAGAGGTGCTAGACATTCCGTTTGATCTATTTTCAGAGTATGACACAAATACAATATTTTCATTGTGAAGAATATCTAATAACCCTCCCTGGCCATCTTCTAAGACTTTAAGATTATGGCTTATATCTTTTATTTTTTTTTCTTTTAAATTTATAAATTTTATATTTCCTGGTTTTTCTGTAACCAATAAATTTCGGTTGTCTATAAATGTTAAGCTCCATGGACTATCAAACCCTTGTGCAATTTTCTCTAATTTAAAGTCTTCGGCACTTAAATTTGTGAATAATAAAAGAAAAATTGATAATAATTTTTTCATTTAATTAAAATAAACATTTTATTTCTATTTGCATATTGAACACTTTGACTTTTATTTAAAAAAATATTTAATTTATGTTTTAGAACTATTCCTTTAAGTCCTGCCATTTTACATTGTTTCAAAGTTTCTAATCCTATAGTTGGAAGATCGACTCTCAAATCTTGTCTTTTTTTTGGAAATTTTATTAGTACTCCATTAGGGAATTTAGTTATTTTTTTCACTTTTTTAATCATTTTTTGTGTTCCGCCACTTCCCTCAATTCTTAAAATTTTATTATTTCTACAAATAGCGCCTTGGGTAAATGAGAAATTACCAGACTTTTTAAGAGCTTTTTGCCCACAAAGAATATCTTTTTTTAT
>CACCVU010000015.1 GCA_902549495.1 uncultured Pelagibacteraceae bacterium | reverse complement strand
GATGCTTGATTGGAGATTAAAGGCATTTAACAGATTAAAGGTTTTGAAAGAGCCTAACTGGCAAAAACCAAAATATCCTAAAATTAATTATCAAGATTTATATTATTATTCAGCTCCAAAAAGCATGAAAGATAAACCTAAAAGTTTAGAAGAAGTAGATCCAAAACTTATTGAAACATATAATAAACTTGGCATTCCTTTAAACGAACAAAAAAGATTAAGCGGCGTAGCAGTTGATGCTGTTTTTGACTCTGTTTCTGTAGCGACAACCTTTAAAGGAGAACTGGATAAAAAGGGGATAATTTTTTGCCCTATTTCTGAAGCTATTCAAAAACATCCAGATTTAGTGAAGAAATACCTAGGTTCTGTTATTCCTATAAGTGATCATTATTTTGCAACGCTCAACTCAGCAGTATTCACAGATGGGTCTTTTGTTTACATTCCACCCAATACAAGATGTCCAATGGAGCTTTCCACCTATTTTAGAATAAATGCCTCAGAAACGGGTCAATTCGAAAGAACCTTAATTATCGCAGACAAAGGTAGCTACGTAAGTTATTTAGAGGGTTGCACAGCCCCAATGAGAGACGAAAATCAATTACACGCAGCTAATGTTGAATTAGTTGCTTTAGATGACGCAGAAATAAAATATTCAACAGTTCAAAATTGGTATCCTGGAGATAAAAATGGAGTTGGTGGAATTTATAATTTTGTAACTAAGAGAGGCGCATGTAGAGGTAAAAATTCAAAAATTTCATGGACACAAGTAGAGACTGGCTCCGCGATTACTTGGAAATACCCAAGTTGTATTTTACAGGGAGATAACTCTGTAGGTGAATTTTACTCGATTGCTATAACTAACAATCATCAGAAAGCAGACACTGGAACAAAAATGATCCACTTAGGTAAAAATACAAAGAGTAAAATCATTTCTAAAGGAATTTCTGCTGGTCAAGCTGATAACACATATAGAGGCCTTGTAGATATTGGAGCAAAGGCTAAAAACTCTAGAAATTATACTCAATGCGACTCACTATTGATGGGTAATAAATGCGGAGCACATACCGTTCCATATATAAAAAATAAAAACGCCTCATCGACAATTGAACATGAAGCTACGACATCTAAAATCAACGAGGACCAATTATTTTATTGTAATCAAAGAGGACTAAACCAAGAAGAAGCAGTAAGTCTTATCGTAAATGGTTTTTGTAAAGAAGTATTACAGCAACTTCCCATGGAATTTGCAGTTGAGGCACAAAAATTAGTTTCTATTAGTTTAGAAGGGAGCGTCGGATAATGCTACAATTGCAAAATCTGAAGGCCTCAGTAAACGATAAGTCAATTTTAAATGGATTGAACTTAGAAATTAAATCCGGAGAGGTCCATGCTATTATGGGGCCAAACGGATCAGGAAAAAGCACTTTAGCAAACATTTTATCTGGTAAAAGTGGATACGATGTAAGTGGGACTTTAAAATATGAAGGTAAAAACTTGCGGGAAATTCCTATTGAAGAGCGTGCTCAAAAAGGAATCTTTCTAGCTTTTCAATATCCTTTAGAAATACCAGGTGTTAATACAACTAATTTTCTCAAAACTTCTTTAAATTCAATTAGAAAAGCTAAAGGCGAAAAAGAATTAGATACATTAAACCTTTTAAAGTTGATTAAAGAAAAAGCCTCTGAATTGAATATCGATGAAAAATTTTTATCTAGGCAATTGAATGTAGGATTTTCGGGAGGGGAGAAAAAAAAAAATGAAATACTTCAAATGAAACTCTTAGAGCCAAAATTAGCCATTCTAGATGAGACAGACTCGGGCTTAGATATAGATGCATTAAGAATTGTTGCCAATGGGGTAAACTCTCACAAAAATAAGAACAATGCATTTCTAATTATCACGCATTATCAAAGACTGCTCGATTATATTAAACCAGATTTTATTCATGTATTGTCAAAAGGCAAAATTATAAAAACCGGATGTGCTGAATTAGGCCAAGAACTAGAGAAAACAGGTTATGAAAATTTAAAATAATGGAACAATTATTCAACATAGATTTTAAAAGGATAAATTCCTCAAATGATAAAGAGGCAAAAGATAGAACAAAAAATTTTGAATTGTTTTTAAAAGGAGGTCTTCCTAATAAAAAAAATGAAAATTGGAAATTTTCTGATCTAAATTATATAATTAGTAAGAATTTCAAGAATATCACAAATAACGATGATTACAAATTTGATGAAAAAATTGAGTTAATTCATGAATTTGATCATAATAAAGTTATACTTGTAAATGGATCATTGAAATCTTGTGATTTATATTTTGAGGAAAAAGGAAAAGTAAAAATTGAAACTTTAAAATCAATTGGCGGCTTTCATCATCATTTAAAGAATAATCTTGGTTATCTTAATAAAGCTTTATCTATTGGTGGATTTAACTTAGAAGTTCAACAAAACTACAAATGCAATAAACCAATAATAATTTATAATTATTTTACCGGAAACTTGAATAACAAAATTATTAATAACTCAAACAAGATAAAAATAAGCCAAAACTCCGAATTAACTTTAATCGAGTATAATATTGGTGAAAAAAGTAAATTTATTAAAAATACTTTTGAAAAAATTGATATCGATAAAGGCGCAGTGTTTAAAAATATTATTTTACAAAAAACAAAATGTAATGGTTTTTTTTATAAGAATATTTCTGGTAAACAAGACTATAACTCGAGCTATCAAAACTTCATATTAAGTTCAGGACTTAAATTTAATAAAATTGAAATTGACATGATTCTGGAAAAAGAGAAAAGTAGTTGTCATATTTTATCTGGATTAAATTTAAGCAAAGATGAACATCAGGAAATTAAAACTCAAATTAATCATTTGGCACCAAATTGCAAAAGTTACCAAAAAATTAAAAATGTTTTAGAAAGTGATAGTAGGGGAGTTTATCAAGGAAAAATATTTGTTAAAGATATTGCTCAAAAAACAGATGCGTATCAGCTAAGCAAAGCTCTAATTTTAAATGATCAAGCAGAATTCAATGCTAAGCCAGAGTTGGAAATTTATGCTGATGATGTTAAATGTTCTCATGGGTCTTCCTCTGGTAGCATAGACGAGGAGGCTATACATTATTTAATGACAAGAGGAATTGAATTAAGGGCAGCAAAAAAACTTTTGATTAAAGGTTTTCTTAATGAAATTTTTGACAACATACCTGAAGAGAAAATTAGAACTTTTCTAGAAAAAAGCATAGCGGAGCAGATTGATGAAATTTGATAATATAAAATCAAATTTTCCAATTTTTAAACAAAAGATTAAAGGCAAACCTTTAATTTACTTGGATAGCGCTAATTCTTCGCAAAAACCAAAAGTAGTAATAGATGAAATGTCTAGATTTTACGAAACTGAATTTTCAAATGTAGGAAGAAGTGTACATACCTTAGCAGTTAAAGCCACCAATAAATTTGAGGAAACTAGAGATATAGTAAAATCTTATCTAAACGCTCAATATAGAGAAGAAATAATTTTTACAAAAGGAGCTACAGAGGCAATTAATTTAGTTGCCAACACTTACGGTGAAAAATTTATTAAAAAGGGTGATGAAATTCTTGTGACTGAGTTAGAGCATCATTCAAATTATGTACCTTGGCATTATTTAAGAAAAAAAAAAGGAGCAGTAATTAAATTTGCATCTGTAAATGAAAATGGAGAAATAGATATCGATGAGTTTAAAAAACAAATTACCGAAAAAACTAAGATGATTGCTTTTACTCATATTTCGAATGTTACAGGAACTATTATGCCCGTAAAAAAGGTTGCAGATTTAGCAAAATCAAAAAAAATTCCAATTTTAATTGACGGGACGCAAGGTGCCCCTCATTCAGTTCTAGATGTACAAGATTTAGGTTGCGATTTTTATGCTATCTCTTGTCATAAAATGTATGGCCCAAATGGATTAGGTATTCTATACGCTAAAAAAAAATGGGTAGATGAATTGCCTCCATATCAAGGAGGCGGAGGAATGATTAATGAGGTAAAAAAAGATGAAATTACTTACGCCGACTCGCCTAATAAATTTGAAGCAGGAACAATGCAAACTGCAGAGGTAGTAGCTTTTGCAAAATCAATAAAGTTTATTCAAGATTTTGGAATAAAAAACATTGAAAAACATGAAAGTCAAATTCTTGAGCATGGTTTAGAAAAATTAAGAAAAGACAATTCTGTCAAAATTATTGGTAATCCAAAAAATAGAGCATCTATAATTTCTTTTACCATAAAGGGAATTCATCCTCATGACATAGCTACAATTTTAGATGATGATGGCGTTGCAATTCGAGCCGGCCATCATTGTTGTCAAATTTTACATGATAAATTAGGCATTCCTGCTTCTGCAAGAGTTTCAATTGGTGTTTACAACAGCAAAGAGGATCTTGATGTTCTGAGCGAGTCAATTAAAAAATGTAAGAAAGTATTTAAGGTTTAAATGGAATTAAAAGAATTATATCAAGAAATTATTTTAGATCACGCAAAAAATCCTAGGAACAAAGGCAAATGCGAAGGATATAATCATGATGCCAAAGCCCATAATCCTCTTTGTGGGGATAAAGTTCATATTTATTTAAAATTAGACAAAGATAAAAATATTTCAGGTCTAAGTTTTGAAGGCGAGGGATGTGCTATATCTTTAGCATCAGCTTCAATTCTTACAGACACTTTAAAAGGTAGAGATTTACAATTTTCAAAAAAAGTAACTGACGACTTTTTAAATATGTTAAAAAATAAATCAAAAATCACTTTAAATAGTTTATCAGAGGATCAAATAACAACTATATCCTCTCTATCAGGAGTTCAGGAATTTCCAATGAGAGTCAAATGTGCCACTATGGCATGGCACACTCTTCTATCAGTAATAGAAAAAAAGGTTTAAAATAATGAGTGAGTTGAAAAAAAAAATTATTTCTGAAATCAAAAAAATTTATGATCCAGAAATTCCAGTTAATATTTATGAACTGGGTTTAATATATAAAATCGAAGTTAATGAGGAAAATAAAGTGATTATTGAAATGACATTAACTTCACCGAATTGCCCTGTTGCCGAAAGTTTGCCAAACTCAGTTAAAGAGAATATATTAAAAATTGAGGAGATTAAGGATGTTGATTTAAAGTTAGTTTGGGATCCTCCATGGACAAAAGATAAAATGTCTGAAGCAGCAAAACTTGAATTAAATTTATGAGCGAGCAAGTAATCAAACTTAGTGATAACGCAGCTAAAAGAATAAAACTTATCATGTCTAAAGCAGAACATTCAGCGGTAGGCGTGAGAGTTGGTGTAAAATCAGGCGGATGTGCTGGAATGTCTTACGTAATGGAGTATGCAAAAGAAATAAAGCCTAATGAAGAAATAATAGAGGAAAAAGGAGTAAAAGTTTTATTAGATCCTAAAGCTATAATTTATTTGTTAGGAACAGAGATGGATTATAAGGAGGATAAATTCTCTTCTCAATTTGTGTTCAAAAATCCAAACGAAACCGAAAGATGTGGTTGCGGAGAGTCTTTTAAAATTTAACCACTATAATACATCTCAAACTCAATTGGATGAGGTGTATGCTCAAAATTGTAAATTTCTTGAAATTTTAGTTCAATATAAGCATCAATTTGATCATCTGTAAAAACACCACCTTCAGTTAAGAATTTTCTATCCTTATCAAGGTTCTGCATAGCCTCTCTTAAAGAGCCGCAAACAGTCGGAAGTTTTTTAACTTCATCTTCAGATAAAGAATATAAATCTTGATCAAATGGTTTGCCAGGATCTATCTTGTTTTTTATTCCGTCTATACCGGCCATCAGCATAGAGGCAAAAGTTAAGTAAGGGTTTCCAGCTGCGTCTGGAAATCTTATTTCCATTCTTGCGGCTTTTGGATTCATTATAACTGGAATTCTGCAAGAAGCAGATCTATTTCTAGCTGAGTAAGCTAAGATAACAGGCGCCTCAAATCCTGGGATTAATCTTTTGTAACTATTTGTCGTAGCATTAGCAAACGCATTAATTGCTCTGGCGTGTTTTAAAATTCCTCCAATATAGTAAAGTGCTTCTTTTGAAAGACCTGCATACTCTTTTCCCATGAATAATGGAGTACTACCTTTCCATATTGATTGGTGGCAATGCATTCCTGATCCATTATCACCCTTAACTGGTTTAGGCATAAACGTTGCAGTCTTCCCAAATGAATGAGTTACCATCTGGACAGCATATTTATATAATTGAACATTATCTGCTTGATTAGTTAATGTTCCAAAATACATGCCCAACTCATGCTGACTTGGAGCGACCTCATGGTGATGCTTCTCTACTTTTACACCCATATCTTTTAAAGCTTTTAAATATTCACCTCTCATGTCTTGAGCGCTATCTACCGGAGGAACTGGAAAATACCCTCCTTTAATCCCAGGTCTGTGTCCCATATTACCGTTTTCATATTTTTTGCCAGTGTTGTATGGACCCTCCGAACTGTCTATTGTAAAGCTCGTTTCGTTCATATCATTTTTAAATCTGACATCATCAAAAACAAAAAATTCTGGCTCAGGTCCAAAATAAGATTTGTCGCCAATACCTGTTTTTTTTAAATATGCTTCAGCTTTTTTTGCCGTTCCTCTTGGATCTCTCTCGTATGGATCTTTTTTTACTGCATCCAAAATGTCACAAAAAATATTAAGAGTTGTGTGAGAATTAAATGGATCAATTATTGGTTTTTCCAAATCTGGCTTTAATATCATATCTGACTCGTTTATGGCTTTCCAACCTGCAATTGAGGAACCGTCAAAGAAAACTCCTTTGTCGAGCATATCCTCATCCACAACAGTCGCGTCCATTGTTAAATGTTGCAGTTTGCCTTTAGGATCAGTGAATCTTAAATCAACAAATTCGACTTGTTTGTCTTTCATCAGTTTAAGAATGTTTTTAGAACTCATTTATTCTCCTTAAAAAATAGTTTTAATTTTGAACTGAACATATATAAGGAACTTTTTTATAGTAATATTAAAAATATATACCAGCTATGCATTTATCACATATATACAATTTGAACTTGAAATGAGAGAAGCAAATACATTTGATTTATCATTATTAATTTTTTTAGCTATTATTTGGGGATCTTCGTTTTTCAACATCAAAATAGCAACTTATTCTTACGATCCAATTACACTCGCGCTAGTAAGAGTTATTTTTGCTAGCATTCCCCTTTTACTTATATGCAAATTAAGAAAAATAAAGATTGAAGCTTTTACAGAAAATTGGAAATTGTATGCATTGATCGGACTGTTTAATATCGCTATACCATTTGTATTAATAGCAATTGGAACTGCAAAAATTAATAGTTACCTGGCTGCAATCTTAATGAGCACCACTCCTCTAAGCGGATCTATTTTAGCACATTTTTTTACAAAAGATGAAAAATTGTCTCTTTACAAATCAACCGGAGTTTTAATAGGCTTTGGAGGAATTATATTGTTATTTTTTGACAGAGTAATAATAAATAGTGAAAATTATATTTATGCTTTAATTACTATTTTAGGCTCCACATTTTATTGTATAGGTGGTTTATTAACTTTGAAACTCAAGAGCAAAAAAAACGAGAATGTAACTACTTCTACTACACTCTGGTCTATTCTTTTTTTACTTCCATTTTCTTTGATTTTAGAAAGCCCATGGAACTCTGAGCCAACAATAGCTTCAACTCTGTCTTTATTATACTTAGGAGTAATCGCTACAGGATTTGCATGGTTAATCAGATTTAGAATATTAACAGTAAATGGTTTAGTATTTCAAACACAAGTAGCTTATTTGATACCAATATTTGGAATAATTTTCGGATATTTTCTTATGAATGAAATAATAACATGGAGAGTCTTAGTATCATTAGTTATAATTCTTATTGGAATATATATTTTTAAAAAAAACAATAAACCACTAGAGAGTTAAATGGGATCAGAGTCTATAGAAGCAAGTTTTTTATCAATTTTTTCTTTGATAAGTTTCTTTATCTTTTTAATTGTTAGTAAGTATTCTTTAAAAATTAGAAGGGGAGCATTACTTGACAGTAATCTTGATAAACCTCAAGCATTTCATATATACCCTGTTACAAGGAGTGGCGGGGTAGGGTCAATAGTTTGTTTAACTATATTTTTCTATTTTTATTATTTACTCTACGAAAAAATTTTATACGACTATATTTTAATAAGTTCTTCTATGTTTTTAATTGGTTTTTTAGATGACTTACAAATAAAGATAAAGCCCTTAAATAGACTTCTTGTTATGGTGGTTTTGCTATTTATATTTATATTTTTTTTACCGATCAAAATATTAAATATTGATATTCCATTTTTAAAAATTTTAATGAATAGTCATTTATTTTCCTCAATATTTGTACTTCTGTGTTTTTTATTTGTAATTAATGGTGCAAATCTAATTGATGGTTTCAATGGCCTATTAACAATCAATCTTTTAATTATAAATGTAGTTTTAGCTTACCTTAATCTAAATAGTGCTAATCAAGAATTTTCTTTTTTAATAATTGGTCAAGTAATTATTTTATTAATTTTTTTATTTTTTAACTTTCCGTACTCTAAAATTTTTTTAGGCGATAGCGGCGCATATTTAATGGGTTCTTTAGTCGCTTTAAATACAATTATTACGAATAATTTAAACCCAAATATTTCCTCATTTTTCTTTTGTACACTTTTATTTTACATATTTTTCGAGGTATTTTTTTCTTTTTTTAGAAAATTAACTCAAAATAAATCACCAATCTATCCTGATGAACAACATTTACATATGTTGAGTTATTACAAAATCTCATCATTCTATGGAAAAGAAAAAGCCAATTACATTAATTCAATATTTGTAAACCTTATTTATCTAATTCTTATCACTCCAGGACTGTATTTTATTGAAAGTCCAAATTTGAGCAGGTATTGGTTTTTTACACTGCTGATACTTTATATGATAACTTATTCTAGACTTTATCGTTTAACAAAAAATTAAATTGTTATATAAAGCAACGACTAAATGGGCAAGTGGCGGAATTGGTATACGCGCTGGTCTTAGAAACCAGTGCCGCAAGGCTTAAGAGTTCGAGTCTCTTCTTGCCCACCAAAAATTATGAAAATTGAAATAAAATCAAAAAAAGGGTTAAGTACAATTTTATCTGTTGTAGTTGACAAAAAAACTATTCAATTAAGAATGGATGAAAGACTTTCTGAGTTACAAAAAGAAGTGGCGCTAAAAGGATTTAGACCAGGTAAAGTTCCTTCCTCAGTAATTAGGAGTCAGTTTGGCAAATCTATTTATGGGGAAGTAATTGATAAAGTTTTAAGAGAAACTTCAACTAAAGCTATTTCTGAAAAAAAATTAAAAATTGCCGGACAGCCCAAAATTGATTTAAAGCAATTTGGTGAAGGTAAAGATCTTAATTACGAATTACAAATAGACTGTTTACCAAATATAAAACTGAGCCCTTTAGAAAAATTTAAAGCAAACGAATATAAAATTAAGTTAGAAAAAAAAATTATCGAGGATAAACTAAAGGAAATTGCTGAACAAAACAAAAAATTTGATGATAAAAAAGACAATGAAAAATCAATAATAGGAGATCAATTAACTTTCAATTATTTCGCTACAATTGACAACAAAACATTTGAAGGAAATGAAGGAAAAGATGTGCAAATAGAGCTAGGCAAGAATTTATTTTTGAAAGGTTTTGATGAGCAACTTATTGGAGTTAAAAAAGGAGAAACAAAATTAGTTGATACAATCTTACCTTCAAACCATCCCAAAAAAGAATTAGCAAACAAAAAGGCTAAATTTAAATGTGAAATTTTAAAAATTAAAAAGCCGATTGAAAATAAAATTGATGACGAATTCGCAAAAACTATGGGGGCAAAAGATATAACAGACCTTAAGAATTTAATTGAAAAACAAATCTCTAGTCAATATTCCCAAGCTCTAAATTCTATTACAAAAAAAGAAATTCTTGATCAAATTGAAAAAAATCATGAAATAGATTTACCGCAGAACTTAATTGACCAAGAGGTGAGCTTAATGACTAAAAGCTTAAAAGAGGATGAAAAACAGAAACACATTGTTAATAATACTAAAATTGCAAAATCAAGAATAAAATTAGGACTCATTTTAAATGAACTTGGGGAAAAAAATAACTTAAAAATTTCTGACGAAGATGTGAAAGCAGAAATTCAAAAACAAATTAAAGGTATGCCTGGTCAAGAAAAATTGGTTTTAGATTATTATCAAAAAAATCCAAGCGCTTCTCAAAGTTTAAGAGGGTCATTATATGAAG
>CACCVU010000014.1 GCA_902549495.1 uncultured Pelagibacteraceae bacterium | reverse complement strand
TTGTGATAGGTCTTTTCTATGAAGCCAAAAAATGTCAAAAAGCTGATATCAAAAAGATAGAGGCCAATGAAATTACAGGGAGATTTTGTGCTTTTAAAAACGATATTCCGTTAGAAGAAATGAATATTGGTATGGGTGATATTTTTATTAGGATGGCGAGATAGTCATTTTACTTTGTTTAAAAATATAAGTCTTCCCTGTTTCTTTTATTTTGTAATTATTTGTTTTCCCATTTGTCCATTTAATTTGTACTTCAAAGTCTTTCTCACCATTTCTAATTCCATAATGGGCAACAGGCTCCATTTGGCATAGATATCCTGAACCAGAATCTATTGTTTTAGAATGTTTTCTTAAATTGGATGTTAGTGTCACTGTTGCACCTCTAGCTGGAGCTCCATTTTTATTTAAAGCTTTTATTCTTAAATAATTCTTATCTTTTTTTACATTTGCTTTGTAAAGTGTAAGTATTTGATTTCCTGTTTCTCCGTGGGCAATCAATAATTCTAAAATTCCGTCTTTATCAATGTCCGCTACAGCAGCACCAGTTCCAAGACCATTTGCTTCAGAGTTAGAAGTGATATCTATTTCCTCTAATTTTCCATTTTCCTTAATTTTGAATAATTTATTTGCTTCGCCGATATTATTAAGAAATATTTCATCATATCCATCATTATCAAAATCAGCTGAGATAACCGTACGAATTTTAGATGGCCTTTTAAAATTGCTATCGGCAATGTCTTTAAAAGAGTTTTCTTTCTTTATAAAAATACGGTGCTCTCCATCCCAATTTCCACTAACAATATCTAATTGACCTCTGTACAAAATATCACTTAACGCAGTTCCTCTTCCATTTTCATAAGGGTCTAAAACATTGTACCCTGATGCCACATCATAAAAAACACCATCAACATTCTTGTATAAAAAATTTACTCCTCTTTCATTAGCTGCGAAAATATCAATATTGTTTGATAATATATGTCCAGCAACGACTGATCTTCCTCCAGTAATTTTATCCAAGCCGAACTCTGCTGCCCTATCTTTTATTTTTCCCTTAAACTTTTCATAAAATCTTGTTGGACCTCCATAATTAGCAACATAAATACCATATTTTCCATTTCCGTTTCTATCAACACAAACAACGGAACGACCAGCTGTAAAGTTTAAATCTAGTTGATTCTTCTTTTGCTCAAAAAGGTCAAAAAATTTTGTATTTTTTAAATCTATTAATCGGTCGGAATATTTTTTTTCACCACTATAAGTATCAGTATTTAAAAAATAAATCTCTTCGTATCCATCAGAATCAATATCGCAAGCAGCTACACCAATAGTAAAACTTCTTTTATCTGCAAACTTAGTATCATTTACAATATTTATTAGTTTATTATTTTTGTATGACAATGCTAAATTTTCACTTCCAAAACCAGCTACTATAAATTCATAAGTACCGTCGTTATTAACATCAGCCACAGAAATACCATATCTAAGACTTTCGTAGTTATTATCTATTAAATCTGTAATATTTTTAAAAAAATTCGCAGACGCACTTTTAATTGAAATAAAAATAAATAAAATTGAAACGAAGACAGTTTTTGATTTCATCAAATACTATTGTAGTATTTTCCAAGTACCACTTGCAGAGGCAACTATGTCGCTTGAATTTAAAATTTCACAAGAAATAAAAACCAGTGTTTTAGTTTTTTTTAATATTTTTACTTTTCCGGTAAGTTTATCACCAAGTTGGCCTACAGAGATAAATTTCATATCTAAATTAATTGTTACACATCTCTTGTCGCCAACAACTCTGTGAGCAGCAGTTCCCATACTAGTATCTGCTATAGTGGAAAGAAAACCACCATGTGCAATTTTACCAGTGTTTAAATGTATTTCTTTTACCTCTACTGTAAACTCATATTGAGTATCGCTAATTTTTTTTAGCTCTAACCCGCCAAGATGTTTCATAAACCCTTGATTAGACTCGTCCATACTTTTTTTTATCATATAACGGAGCTAATTGTGAAAAAATAACTGCAAATAAAATAAGAATTATTCCTATAATTTTAATTTCATTTAAAAACTGACTTAAAATTATCCATCCGAAAATTGAAGCAAATACACCTTCCAGTGAAAATATAATAGCTACAGGCGCTGGAGAAAGGTTTTGTTGTCCGTAAATTTGAAGAAGAAAGGCCACTCCGCTTGAAAGAATTCCAGCGTATAACATCTCTTTTCCATCTAAAACCATATTTGAAAATTTAATACTTTCAAAAACAAAAGCTGGCATTAATGCAAATATAGATGCAATCAAACATTGAAGGCATGCAATAGTAATTGGATAATTAAATATTCTTAAAAATCTTGAAATAAAAACAATATGGAACGCCCAAAATAATGCATTAAAAACTGCAATGCTATCTCCTATTCTTACTTGAATATTATCGAACTCGGTTAAAAGTATACCTCCAAACAAACAAATAATAATAGATAGCCAAACAGACTTATGAATATTTTTTGAAAAAAAATAGTAAGCAACAAATGGAACTAAAACTACATAAAAAATTGTAAATACTGCTGTATTAGCTACATCTGTATAAAGTAGAGCATATTGTTGCAAAACATTTCCCATCGAAAGAAGAAATCCAATAAGCAATAGATTTAGAATGTTGATTTTTTTAAAAATTATTGAATTAACCTTTTTATATTCGAAAATATAAAAAAATGGGACTAGCGTTAAAAATCCAAGAAATAGCCTGCCAAAAGTAAAAGTAAAAGGTCCGTTATAATCCATTCCCATATCTTGAGCCACGAAAGCCGAACCCCAAATTAAAGAACAGCTGGTAGCACAAATTAGAGAGAAAACTTTTTTACTCATGCCTTGTACTATTTTATAATTGATTAAACGGCAAGTTTAAAAGCAAAGTCCTTGCCAAGACATTTCCCTAGATAAACGCAGAACCTAGCACCCTCTGCGCCGTCAATTATTCTATGATCGTATGAGAGTGAAATAGGTAAAATTTTTCTTGAAACAAACTTTTCATTTACTTTTACTAACCTGTCGAAACTTTTTCCGACTCCAAGTATTGCGACTTCAGGAGGATTTATAATTGGGGTAAAGAAAGTTCCTCCAATGCCACCCAAGCTTGATATCGTCATCGACCCGCCAAAAAATTCCTTTTTATCAATTTTTAAATCTCTACACAGTCTACTTGTTTTCCTTAACGCGCTTCCGATTTCTTTTATACTCATTTGATCAACATCTCTTATTTTAGGCACCATTAAACCATGGGGAGTATCTACTGCAAAACCAACATGAAAATATTTTTTATAAATGATTTTGTCGTTAGCACTATCAATTGAAGCATTAAAATTTGGAAATTTCTTCAAAGCACTAACAAGTGCTTTTGCTATAAAAGCAAGAGGTGTCACTTTTATTTTCTCACCAGTATAGTAATCATATAATGATGATCTAAATTGCTCCATTTCTGTTATATCAACTTCATCATGCTGTGTTACATGGGGAATTTCAGTCCAAGATCTTACTAAGTGAGGACCAGATAATCTTTTAACTCTTGGTATATCTTTTAGTTCGATTTCACCAAACTCTTCATGCGGATACTCTTCTTTATGAACTTTCTTTTCTATTTTTCCACCGCTGACTGTAACCTGAGATCTTACAAAATTTTTTACATCTTCCTCAGAAACTCTACCACCTCTTTGAGAACCAGGTATTTCAACTACATTAGCACCTAACTCTCTTGCAAATTTTCTAACTTTTGGACTAGCTGACTTACTACCTGATTGTGATGTAGGTGCTATAGGAATTATTTCTTTTGGTTTCTGAGGTTTGATCTCTTTTATTTCTGTCTTTTCTACCTTTTTTTTCTCACTGACTGCTTCTTTTTTTTCCTCTGCAGCACTCTCTGCATTCAGACTAAGAATTAAGTCTCCCTTATTAACTTTATCGCCTACTTTAATATTTATTTTTTCAATAACTCCCTCGTGAGTGGAGGGCACCTCAACGCTTGATTTGTCACTTTCCAATGTAATAAGAGAGTCATTTTTTTTTATTTGTTGACCCTCTTTGACTAGAACTTCAATAATCTCTACATCCTTGAAGTCACCCATATCTGGAACTAAAATTTTTGTACTAGCCATATTTATAAATTAGATGGAAAATCTCTATCTTTATCAATTTTAAACTTTTTAATCGCACTTTCAGCTTTCTTGGTCTCAACCAATTGCTCTTTTGCTAAAGCACTTAATGTATAGGCAACGATATGTTCTTTATCGACCTCAAAAAACTTTCTTAAATTTTTCCTTGTATCACTTCTTCCATAACCATCCGTCCCTAAAGAGTAAAAAGGTTTTTCCGTGTAAGGTCTTATCTGATCTGAAAAAGACCTAGTATAATCTGATGCAGCAATAACTGGTCCATCTGTTTTTTCTAAACACTTTTGAACATATGATTTTTTCTTTTTTTCATTTGGATTTAGTAAATTCCATCTCTCAGTTTCCATACCGTCTTTTCTTAATTCATTGAAGCTAGTTACACTCCACACATCAGAGTCTACACCATAATCTTTTGATAAAATTTCTGAAGCAGCAATTATTTCTCTTAAAATTGTTCCTGAACCTAAAAGCTGCACTTTAGTTTTATTCTTGTTATTATTTTCTTTAAATAAATACATTCCCTTAAGAATTCCCTCATCAGAACCCTTTGGCTTTTCTGGGTGAGAATAATTTTCGTTCATCGCAGTAATGTAGTAGAAAATATTTTCTTTTTTTTCATGCATTCTTTTAAGTCCATCTCTAAATATTACAGCCATCTCATAAGCAAAAGTAGGATCATAACTTATACAGTTTGGAATATTTGATGCTAATAAATGACTATGACCATCTTGGTGTTGAAGACCTTCACCTGCTAAAGTCGTTCTGCCAGCAGTAGCTCCGATTAAAAAACCTCTTGCTTGAGAGTCTCCAGCGGCCCACGCTAAATCTCCAACCCTTTGAAAACCAAACATAGAATAAAAAATATAAATCGGTATCATTTCTAAATCGTGATTTGTGTAAGCTGTACCAGCTGCAATCCAAGAAGACATTGCTCCTGACTCATTTATTCCCTCTTCTAATACTTGACCGCTTTTATCTTCCCTGTAAGAACTTAATTGTTCTGAGTCCACAGGTTCATATTTTTGACCTTCATGCGCATATATTCCTATCTTTTGGAAGAATCCTTCCATACCAAAAGTTCTTGCTTCATCTGGGATAATAGGAACTAATCTTGGTGATATATTTTTATCTCTAAGTAATGCAGTAAGCATTCTAACTAACGCCATTGTAGTTGACATTTCTTTATCTCCTGTAGATTTCATAAAGTTGTCGAAAATTTCCTTAGGAGGAGCTTTGATTTGTTTTGCAAAAGAGGATCTTTCTGGAATAAAACCGCCAAGCTTTATTCTTTGATCTTTTAGATATTTAATTTCTTCAGAGTTTTCATCTGGTTTGTAATACTCAATATTTTTTACCTGCTTGTCAGTAAGAGGAACACCAAATCTATCTCTATAATAAAGTAAATCCTCCTCATCTAATTTCTTTTGTTGATGAGTTGTATTTATACTTTCACCAGATTTTCCCATACCGTAACCTTTAATTGTTTTTGCAAGAATAACAGTTGGAGAACCAGTATGCTGCATTGCTGAATGATAGGCAGCGTAAACTTTATGTGGATCGTGGCCACCTCTATTTAATCTCCAAATATCTTTATCTGTCATTGTAGAAACCATTTCTTTTAATTCAGGATACTTACCAAAGAATTTTTCTCTAACGTATAAACCATCCTTAGCTTTAAAAGCTTGATACTCTCCATCGACACATTCATTCAT
Source organism: uncultured Pelagibacteraceae bacterium (assembly GCA_902549495.1). GTDB lineage: Bacteria > Pseudomonadota > Alphaproteobacteria > Pelagibacterales > Pelagibacteraceae > Pelagilacustribacter. The sequence goes on along the minus strand of CACCVU010000014.1, from coordinate 7,253 downwards.
TCTCTTTACAAGTAGGCCAGACTTATCTTTCATCAAAAGTTTATCCCAATAAGATCCCCAAATAACTTTGATAACATTCCAACCAGTTCCTCTAAAACTTCCCTCAAGTTCTTGAATAATTTTTCCATTACCTCTTACTGGCCCATCTAGTCTTTGAAGGTTACAATTAATTACAAAGATCAAATTGTCTAATTTTTCTCTTGCAGCTAAACCGATTGCACCCATTGACTCGGGTTCATCCATTTCTCCATCTCCTAAGAATACCCAAATTTTTCTTCCCTCATCTTTAACTAAACCTCTATTAATTAAATATTTTAGAAACCGCGCTTGATAAATTGCCATGATCGGACCAAGACCCATCGATACTGTCGGAAATTGCCAAAAGTCAGGCATCAACCATGGGTGAGGATAAGAAGAAAGACCATCTTTACCAACTTCCTGTCTAAACCCGTCCAACTGTTTAGTTGTGAGTCTTCCTTCTAAAAAAGCTCTTGCGTACATACCTGGAGCTGAGTGACCTTGAAAATAAATTAAGTCTCCACCAAACTTATTATTTTTCGCTCTCCAAAAATGATTCATACCAACGTCATATAATGTTGCTGCTGATGCAAAAGTTCCAATGTGGCCACCAAGTTCAGAACTTTTTTTATTTGCTTTGACCACCATTGCAGCGGCATTCCATCTTATGATTGCTCTTAGTTTTTTTTCAATATTTTGATCACCTGGGGATTTAGCTTCTGCTTCTGGCGGAATAGTATTTATATAAGGAGTTGTTCTAGTATCAGGCAAAACTAGTCCAGATTTATATGCTTGATCAATTACTTTATTAAGTAGATAGCTGGCTCTTGGTGCTCCATCAGATTCAATCACTGAATTTAAAGACTCTATCCATTCATTTGTTTCGATCGGGTCAATATCATCTTTTGAAGCTGGTTCTGCAAAAACCTTTTTAACTTGTTTTACAGGATTTAAGTTACCGTTTGTTTTTGGTTTTTCTTGAATTAATTCTTCTTTAATTTCTTCTTTTTTTATTTCTTGTTTTGGTGCAGATGCCGCTTGACCGTTTTCTATAGTTGCTAATAAACTTCCTTCAGATACTTTATCTCCTATTTTTACTTTTAAATCTTTTATTTGGCCAGCTGAAGGAGATGGAATTTCTACGCTGGATTTATCGCTCTCTATTGTAACGATTGGATCATTTTTATTTATCTGATCACCAGGTTTGACTAAAATTTCTATTACTTCTACGTCTTTAAAATCACCTATATCTGGGACTGAAATATTCTGAGCCATATCTCTATTATAAACTGGATGGAACATATAAAAAAGTTATTGAATAATAAACTAGAAAGAATAGCGCTTATAAGTTGAATAGTTCAACTTTTGACACATTTTTTGCCATTTTTTGTCACCTCTGAATGGTTCTATAAGATATGAAATGGCTAATTAAATTATTGTTCAAAAAGAAAGAAATAAGAAGCAATCAAGGTCAGATTGTTCAGAAATTTCTATTAAAAAAATATCTATTAAGATAATTTCATAAGAGCTAAATTAGCTCTTATGAATAAACCACTCTGGCAGCCGTCTAAAAAATTAAAAGATAACTCTTTATTAAGAGATTTTTGTAAATTTATAAATTTTAAATCATCAAATAATTTTAAAGAAATTTGGCAGTGGTCGATTGATAACCCAGATGAATTTTGGTCAAAGTTTTGGGATTATTCAAAAATCATCGGAGATAAGGGATCTGAAATAATTAAAAAAGATAAAGTTTTTAATAAAGCAAAATTTTTTCCCGACTCAAAATTAAACTATTCAGAAAATATCCTAAAAAAAAAATCTAATGAAATAGCAATAAACTTTCTATCTGAAAAAGGTTTTGAAGAAAATATAACCTGGAATGAGTTATATGAAAAAGTTTGTAAATTTTCATCATATCTCAAAAAACTAAATCTTCAAAAGGGAGATAGGGTTGCAGCTTATGTGCCAAATAAGATAGAGACCATTATTTGTTTTCTAGCTTGTGCAAAAAATGGAATTATATGGTCTTCTTGCTCACCTGATTTTGGAGCTCAAGGTGTTGTGGACAGATTTAAACAAATTGAACCAAAAGTTTTAATTACTTGTGACTACTATTACTACAATGGAAAAAAGATTAATATACTAGATAAAGTTGATCAAATTCTAAAAGAAATATCATCAATCAAGAATGTGATTGCATATAACTATAACAAAAAAGAAAAAGAAGATTTAAAAAATTTCATTAATTTTGAGGAGACTTTGAATAGTAACTTAAATGAAAATTTTGAAAAATTTGAATTTGATCATCCTATTTATATTCTTTTCTCAAGTGGCACGACTGGAAAACCAAAATGCATCACACACGGAACAGGAAATGTATTAATCGAGCATAACAAAGAATTTATGCTTCATTGTGATATTAGAGATAAAGAAAAGCTATTTTACTACACCACAACAGGCTGGATGATGTGGAATTGGCTGGTGGGTGGATTAGCTACCGGATCTTCAATTTTTCTTTTTGATGGAGCTCCAGTCTATCCTAAAATAGATGTTCTTCTTGAATATTGTCAGAATAAAAAAATAAACCTTTTCGGTGTTAGCGCAAAGTATATAGATCACTTAAAGAATGAAAATTACAACAGTAAAAATTTAGATTTAAATTCTGTAAAAATTATTACCTCGACTGGGTCACCGCTAGCAGAGGAAAGTTTCAAATATGTATACGATAACATTAAGAAAGATGTTCATCTTGCCTCTATTGCTGGAGGTACAGATTTAGTTGGATGTTTAGTTCTTGGGAATCTTTTTTCAGATGTTTATAAAGGAGAAATTCAAGGTCAAAGTTTAGGTATTGATGTTGATGTTTTTACAGACGATGGAAAAAGTACAGTTGATGGAGATAAAGGAGAGCTAGTTGTTAAACAACCATTTCCTTCTATGCCAGTAAAGTTTTGGGGAGATAACGATGGTCAAAAATATCATAAAGCTTACTTCACAAGATTTGAGAATATTTGGCACCACGGAGATTTTATTGAGAGAACTGATAAAAATGGATTTATTATGCGTGGTAGATCTGATGCCACATTAAATCCAGGAGGAGTAAGAATTGGAACCTCTGAAATTTACCAGCAAGTAGAAGATATAGATTTCATCACTGAAGGATTAGTTGTAGGACAAGACTTTGATGACGATGTGAGAATTATTTTATTTGTTACTACTAAAAATAATCAAGAAATAGACAATGAAAAAATTAAATTAATTAAATCTAAAATAAGAAAAAATTGTTCTCCTAAGCATGTGCCTGCAATAATAATTAAAGCTCCAGAGATACCTAGAACAAAAAGTGGGAAAATAGTTGAGTTAGCTGTAAGACAGATAATTAATGGTGAGAAAATCAATAATAGAGAAGCTATTGCTAATCCTGAGTCCCTTCAATTTTTTGAGAATCTGCCGCAGTTAAAATTGTAGCGCGTCAGTTTTAATAATCATCTTACTTCTAAAATTTGTTATTATATTGTTAAGTCTTGACTTTAGTCCCTAAGTTTAGTCCATCTAAGGTCAAGACCGATCAAAAATAGTTTGCACAATTTTTGTGTAACATAGAATGTAGTTTTATAAGTTTATCGAAGCTTTTGTTATAACCACCGCCAAGTACGCCACATAAAGGTATATTTTTTGAATAAAAGTTTTCAATAACTATTCGATCTCTTTTATTTATCCCTTCGTCAGTGATTTTAAGTTTTCCTAGTCTATCTTCATAATGGATATCAACTCCCGCAATATAGAAAACGAAATCAAAAGTATATTTGTTTAACTCATTAAGGCTTTTATTTAAAACATTGAGATATTCTTTATCTTCCATATTATCTTGTAGCTCTATATCTATATCGCTTTTAGATTTCTTCGCAGGGTAATTCGAAGCACAATGCATACTAAAAGTTAAAACATCTTTATCGTTTTGAAATATTTCTGAATTGCCATTACCTTGATGTACATCTAAATCCAATATCAAGATTTTTTTTGCATACTCTCTTTTTTTTAAATAATTAGCTGCAACAGCAGTATCATTAAAAACACAATATCCTGCTCCAAAATCAAAAGTAGCGTGATGACTACCACCGGCAGTATTACAAGCAAGCTTAGACTCTAATGCAAGCTTACTAGCTAGCACTGTTCCTCCAGTAGCAATAAAAGATCTTTTCACAACACTATCATTAATTGGAAAGCCAATTTTTTTCTGAGCTTTTATATCTAGTGTTTTATTTTTAATATCATTAATATATTTTAAAGAATGAGAAGTTTTCATTGTTTCCACAGAACATTCCTTGGGAACATGGAATTGATGAACTACTTTTGTTTCTAATAAATGATTTGCGAGGGCTCCAAATTTCTTAATGGGAAATTTGTTATCATCATTAATTTTCGCAACATAATCGGGATGATTTACTACTGGTAATTCCATTGAAAGATAATATTTTATCTTTCAACGCACATTGCAATACCCATTCCACCTCCGATACAAAGAGTCGCTAAACCTTTTTTTACATCTCTTTTTATCATTTCATGTATCAGTGTTACAAGAATTCTTGTTCCAGAAGCTCCAATAGGATGTCCCAAAGCAATAGCACCACCATTAACGTTTACTTTTTCATCTGGCACGGAAAGCGTTTTAACTACAGCTATACTCTGTGCCGCAAAGGCTTCATTTATTTCAAAAAGATCTACATCTTTCACTGTCCATCCAGCTAGATCTAAAGCTTTTTTTGCAGACGGTATTGGACCTGTTCCCATCAAGGCTGGATCAACTCCACAGCTAGCCCATGATTTAATAGAAACTAACTTTTCTATATTTCTTTTTTCTGCTTCATTATTCGACATAATAACTACTGCAGCAGCACCGTCATTGATTCCTGAGGCATTTCCAGCAGTCACAGTTCCATCTTTTTTAAATACAGGTTTAAGTCTAGATAAAGTCTCAAGATTAACTCCATCTCTAGGATGTTCATCCTTTTTAAAGTCTATCTCGGCTTTTTTCGACTTAATTTTATAATTTACTATTTCGTCTTCAAATCTATTTTCTTTTTGTGCTTTAATAGCTTTTTCTTGAGATTTAAAAGCAAATTTATCTTGTTCATTTCTTGTCACTTGAAATTTCTCTGCAACATTTTCAGCTGTAATACCCATATGATATCCATGAAAAGCATCCCAAAGACCATCTTTAATCATGGTATCTATTATTTCTGCATCACCCAATTTCTTTCCATCTCGTAGATGAATAGCGTGTGGAGCTAACGACATATTTTCTTGACCACCAGCAATAACAATTTTAGAATCTCCTGATTTTATGCTTTGAAAACCTGATGCAACTGATCTAATCCCAGAACCACAAACCTGATTTACAACATAGGCTGGTTTTTCTTTAGGAATACCAGAGCGTATTGATGCCTGCCTTGCAGGGTTCTGACCTGTTCCACCAGTTAAAACTTGACCCATAATAACTTCATCAACTTCAGTTTCTTTTAATTTTGATTTTTTTATCACATCTGAAATAACACTAGAACCAAGTTTTTCTGAACTTTCGTTTTTAAGAGATTTACCAAGTGAGCCCACAGCTGTTCTTGAGGCCGAAGTAATGTACAAATTTTTCATAATTTAAATCTATATATTTAAACTTTATTTTCAATTGAATAATTTTTTGGCATAAGTCCTACCAAAATTCCCATTATTAAAAATAAATAAGTAGCACTTCCAGTAGTAAAAAAACTCCCAGTACTTTTCAACGGAAAAATTTCGGCTAAAAATAAGAACAAAAAAGGGATAATTCTATTATCAAAATAAATATTTGGTTTTAAAAAATATTTTTTTATTAATGTTTGGTAAAGCAATAATGAAAATGATATTATTATCATAATAAATCCTAATAATCCGGTTTCCGTTAAGATTTCTAAGTAATAATTATGGGGATGCATATTACAAGTAAGCTTTGTATCTTTAATTACATTTGGCCTTTCATGACAATAATATCTAAAATTTTTTATTCCACCTCCAATATATTTATTTATAAGCCATGTATCATAGAACGTTTCAAATTGTTTTAAATATTCAGGAGAACTTTCATTTTTAAAATCTTGATTTTGTATTATAATAATCATTTTTGAAATTTGTTGATAATAGTTTATAAAATTAAATCTCACTTCTTTATTTAAATTATAAATTAGACTGAATAAAATAGAACATATTATTAAAAAAGGTATTAAATATTTTCTTGTTTGTTTATTGAAAATTAAAATCAATACAACTGTAAAAACAAATAACAACGTTGGCATTCTATTACCTGAAAGTATAATTGCTATTAAAAAAATGATAAATAAAATTGGTATTAAAAATTTTGAGAATTTTGATTTATTTTTGAAATACAAAGGTAATATAAAAAATGAAAAAATACAAAACCTTTGTATAAATGTTCCAGCTATTAACTCGTCTCCAAATGGCCCACTAAGTTTTCGCCCAGCGCCAATAGTTTCAAAACCAAAAATATCTTTTCCAAAAATCAACTGATAAAAAATATCTAAAGAAACGAAGACTGATGTTAAAGCACAAATAATAAAAAAAGGTTTGAGATCTGTTATTTGTTTCTCAACTAGGTATCTTAATATTAAATATAAAAATAAATATCTTAAAAAAAATATTGATTTTAAAATAGTTGAGAAATAACCTTTCCAAGCCATTTCATTCAAATAAAAAAAATAATCGTTATAAAATCCTGTACATAATACAAGTAAAAAGAAAAGAATAAGAAACTTATCAAACCAATAGTATTCTATTTGAAAGATTTTTTTTTTAAAAAAAATTAAAGCAGAAACAATTAAGATTAAAACGTTTAAGTTTATAACTAAATTTCCAGCTATAAAGCTTATTGGCAAAATACATAATAAAAAGTTAAAATAATTTTTAGATGATATTAAATTGTTTGAAAATAAAAGCATTTCTTGTAATAAAATATGATATTTAATTATAATATGAAATAAAAACAATTAATTAAAACAATTAGTATGTAAGAATTTGCGCCTGTAGCTCAACTGGATAGAGCGCTTGGCTACGGACCAGGAGGTTCTGGGTTCAAATCCTAGCAGGCGCACCATTAGATCAGTTGCTATGACAAAAAGAATTTACATTGAAAACCCAAAAATAATATTATCCTTAGTATTTCTGTTTTTGATTCTTATTAGATT
>CACCVU010000013.1 GCA_902549495.1 uncultured Pelagibacteraceae bacterium | reverse complement strand
TTTTAATGTAAACGAGAAACTCTTCTCTCAATTTAGGAAGTTTTAAAATTATAGAGATGGTAATTAAAAAAGGTATAGATAAAATTGTTGAAACAATATCAGTATTTAATCCTGCAAATAAAATTGTTAAATAGTGTTTAAGTTTTAGTTCTTTTTTTGAATAGGTTAAGTAAATTAGATAAGGCATTATCGCCAAACCTAAACCGTGATGTGTCGGGGTATTAATCGCTGCAAACAAAACAGCAACTAAGTAGGTTGAAATATTTTTACCCAAAATTTTTTTAGCTAAAATAAAAAAACTTAAATAAGAGACAGATTTTACAATAATGTCAGTTAACCAATATGCAAGTTCAGCGTCAAACATTGCATATAAAGTTATTAAAGGTGAGAATAAACGTCTTAAAAATAGAAAATTTATTTGTCCGTTTAGAAAAATATTAAATTCTTTAAACCCATTTTTATATGCATCACCAATTACTTTATTATAGACTATTTCACTGTCTAATGAGTCTGTGTAAAATAAAGTAATGTCGTTAAAAATTATTAGAGGAAATAAGTAATTTAATGACAGTAAAAATAATGCTAGATAATGTAAATTAATATTTTTCAAAGACTTTAAACTTTAAGTTTTTTTATAAACACATAGAAGACTTTTGCCACAATTATTCAAAGTTAATTTGTCAATAATTTTTGAAATAGGCATTAATTTATTCCAAAAATATGTAGCTAGACCTACGTTATTCTTTCTTTTTACATTCATAATTTTATTTATGACTAATAGAATAAAACCTAGTGAGTCAAAAAATTTTAAACTCACGAGACTCAATTTTTTTTCCTTTGCAAATTTAACAAAAAAATCTTTTTCATATCTTCTGTAATGTCCGACTGATCGATCATAACTTGAATATAAGAAACTGTGGGCCGGGACGCAAATTATCAAATGACCGTTTTTTTTCAATTTTCCAATTGCAGATAATATTTCAGCCTCATGATTATCTATATGTTCTAAAACATCAAAATAACAAATTGAATTAAAACTTTCGTTAACATTCTTGATTTTTTTTGAGACCACTTTAACCTTTTTAATTGGTTTGAAATTTTTTACTAATTTTTTGTACAGGACAGGATTTATTTCTGATAAAACTAATCTTTTTGCTTTATGTGACAGAAAATCTTTTGCGAATACTCCACTTCCTGGGCCTATCTCTAAAACTTTTCTACCTATAAATTTTTTAATAATTTCATATTGGTATTTTCTAAAATTATTAGAAGAGTCAAAAAATTTTAATTCCCAGCCAGTATATTTCATAGTTTTAAAATAAATTTTAAGATTTTTTATCTACTCTCAATATTCCCAATTCACCCTTTCCCTCTAAGGCTAAAAATAAAATATTATCATAAACTTTTAAATCTCTTATCCTTTGACCTATAAATATTTCTTCAATTAGTATCACCTTTGAAAAATTCTCATTAAACATCACCCTAAATAATGTTTCTTTATTTAGGGAAGCTATAAGAAAACTACCATCCCATAGATTTTCAAACCTTTTCGAGACTTTAATTATTTCTGAAATTCCTATTGAAGGTAAAAAAGCATAAATCGGCTCTTCAAAACTTAATTTAGAATGATTGAATTTATAATTTTCTTTTATAAGATACTTTGACCCATAAGAGGCTATTGGCCAACCGTAATTTTTTCCATACTTGATTAGATTAATTTCATCTCCTCCTTTTGGCCCGTGTTCTGTAGAGAGAATAATATTATTTTCTAAAACTAAAAGTCCTTGAGGATTTCTATGTCCTTTAGAAAATATCACTGCATCTTTTCCATTAAATGATTTAAATAAAATTTTTCCTAAAAGTGACTTATCAGATTGTGGCTCTTCAGTTGGTTTGTCGGAAACATTATCGGCCAGAGAAAAAATTATACCTTTTTCACCGTTAAATTCATATTTTTGCATTCGACCACCTTGTATCCATTTTCCGCAATAGTCATATTTAAAAAAATTTTTAAAGTTTAATTTATCCCCATTGAGTTTTGCCCTTGCAATGTGAAACACGTTACAACTATTTTTTTCTTTTTTTATATAAGATATGTAAAATAAATCATTAACAACTAAAGTATCTAGAGTTTTATTAATATTTATAGAATTAGATTGTATCTTTTTAAATTTATTTTCATTAGCTTGATTTAAGTTTGTAGAAAAAATCTTGCCTAAAGAGTCAGTAATTAAAAGCTTATTTTCATAAAAATCTATGTAAAAGCTTTTATAAATTGAACTATTCTTTTTTACAGTTTTTTGAAAATAACCAATTTGAGCGTCTCCTAAAAAATCCAGCTTTATTTTATCGAAACGCAAATTAACTAATTGTGTTTCTGGTAAAAACTTTACGTTATAATCATTTTCAAGTCTTTTTGAATAATCACCTTTATAAAGGATAATCTTAGCAATACTTTTGATTTTTAATGGTGCGTATTTTGCTCCTAAAGATATCAACCTATCTTTGAATATAAAAATTGTTGATAAAATTATTAAAATTGGAACAAGGATTTTAAATACTTTATAAGATTTCATAATATAAAAATTACTATAACAAATAATGAAATTAACAAAAGATCAACAATTAGAAATATCTGCGCAGCAATCTCAAAAATATGAGACTAAAAGAGTAACCTCTACTGAATTAGAAAAAATACTTTATGAGGCACTTCCAGTCTTAGACCACGGTTTTGTCAGAGTAATAGATTATATGGGAGATGATAGTTCGATTGTTCAATCTGCAAGAGTTTCATATGGCAAGGGTACAAAAAAAGTCTCTACAGATGAAGGACTTATAAAATATTTAATGAGACACTGGCATTCAACACCCTTTGAAATGTGTGAAATTAAATATCATGTAAAGCTTCCAATTTTCATCGCTCGACAGTGGATTAGACATAGAACAGCAAATGTAAATGAATATTCTGCTAGATATTCAATTTTAGATAAAGAGTTTTATATTCCCTCAAAAGATCAACTTTCAGCTCAATCTATTTCAAATCGTCAGGGTAGAGGTGATTTGATCACAGGAGAGCAAGCTGATGAAGTCTTAAAAATTCTTAAAGATGATGCAACGAGAACATATGCTAACTACGAAAAAATGCTTAATGAGAGATACGATGGAACAACAATAGATGAAAGTAAAGCTGGTTTAGCCAGAGAGTTAGCTAGAATGAATCTTACTTTAAATTCATACACACAGTGGTATTGGAAAACAGATTTATTAAATCTTTTGAACTTTTTATTTTTAAGAGCTGACAGTCATGCTCAATATGAAATTAGAGTGTATGCAGAAACAATGCTTGAAACTGTAAAGAAATGGGTTCCGATAACCCACGCAGCTTTTTTGGACTACAGAGTGGGCGCTGTGCATGTATCTGCTAAAGGAAAAAAAATCATTCAGCAAATGATAAAAGGAGAAAAAGTATCACATGAGACTTCAGAATTATCTAAAAGAGAGTGGAATGAATTAATGGTTGCTTTTGGATTTAATGAAAAGATTGTTTAATCTTTTCAGCTATAACTTTAAATAATTTAGAAATTTCATGATCAGGTTTTGAATAAGTCAATGGCACTCCATTGTCAGAGAAACTTCTTAAATCAGAACTTAAAGGTATATGACCTAGAAATTTTTTATTGAATTCTTTTGCAGTTTTTTCAACACCACCTTCACCAAAAATTTTATACTCTTTACCATCATCGCCTTTAAAAACACTCATATTATCTAAAAGTCCCAAAATTTTTACTCCAGTTTTTTCATACATTTGAATTCCTCTTTTAACATCTAAAAGAGCCAGGTCTTGTGGTGTAGATACAATAATTACCCCGTCTATTTTTATTTCTTGAACAAAAGTTAATTGAGTATCGCCTGTACCAGGAGGCATATCTATTATTATTATATCTCTGTCTTTCCAAAGAACTTTTTGAGTCATAGTTTTTATTGCACTTATAACCATTGGACCTCTCCACATCATTGGGGTTTGCTCGTCAATCAATAAACCCATCGACATACATTGAGCTCCAAATTTTTCTAAAGGAATAATAGATTTATTATCCTCACTTTTTGGTTTTTCTCTTAAATTCAAAAGCTTAGGAATAGATGGGCCATAAACATCAGCATCAAGAATTCCAATTTTTAGACCTAATTTTTGTAATGCAAATGCAAGATTGACAGCTACCGTAGATTTACCAACTCCACCTTTGGCGCTAGAAACCAGAATAGTATACTTAGTTCCATTAATTGCAGTTTTTACAAATTGTTTTGGTGGAGGTTTTTGGCTCATGTTTCAATTTCTATCAATTGTTTAGACATTTTGGCGCTCCTTCTTAACTTGTTTTTAGGAGAAAAGTCACTATATAAAGTGTCATGAGTTTCAAAGATAAGATTTTAAACAATCAATCTCCATGGGGGACACCTCCAGGAGGAGACGGAGGAAGAGGATCTCCAGGTGGAAACGGATCTGGATCAAGACAAGATCCGCCTAGCATAGATGATGTAATAAGAAATTTGCAAAAAACCATAAATAAGTTTTCTGGAGGAAAATCCGGTGGCTCGAGGCCTATAATTATTGGCTTAATAATAGTTGCTTTACTTTATGTTGCTAGTGGCCTCTATAGAGTTTTGCCTGATGAACAAGGAGTGGTTTTGAGATTTGGTAAATACGTAAACACAACTCAGCCAGGATTACATTATCATTTTCCAACACCTTTTGAGAGAGTGTTAACTCCTAAGGTTACAAAAGTTAATCGTGTAGATGTTGGATTTAGACCCGCAAGTGATAGCGGTAGATCATCTGGTGTAGGAAATGTTCCTGAGGAAAGTCTTATGTTGACTGGAGATGAAAATATTGTGGATATAAATTACTCAGTTTTTTGGGTAATTAAAGATGCTCAAAAATTTTTATTTAATATTCAAAGTCCAGTTGAAACAGTTAAAGCTGCATCAGAAACTGCAATGAGAGAAGTAATAGCAAAAAATAGAATTCAAAATATTTTAACTGAAGGTAGATCCAAAATAGAGGTTGAAGTCCAAGAGATTGCTCAATTAATTTTAGATGAATATGGCTCAGGAATACAATTAACTCAAGTTCAAACACAGCAAGCAGACCCACCTGAGCAAGTTATAGATGCATTCAGAGATGTACAGGCTGCTAGAGCAGATAGAGAAAGATCTAAAAATGAAGCAGAAGCTTATGCTAATGATGTTATTCCAAGAGCACGAGGAGAAGCCGAGCAAGTTTTACAACAAGCTGAAGCTTACAAAAAAGAGGTAGTAGCAAAAGCTGAGGGTGAAGCTAGCAGATTTTTAGCAATTTATAACGAGTATAAAAATGCGAAACAGGTAACGCAAGAAAGAATGTATCTTGAAACGATGGAAAAAGTTTTGGCTGATATTGATAAAGTGATTATCGATAAAGAATCAGGTTCAGGTGTAGTTCCTTACTTACCTTTACCTGAGTTAAAAAAAGGGAGTAACAATTAATGAGAGGTATTAAATTTATAGTTCCAGCTATATTATTGATTGGCGTAGTAATTTTTCAATCTCTTTTTATTGTGCAAGAAATTAGCCAAGCAATAGTACTTCAATTTGGTGATCCAAAGAAAATTGTAACAAAAGCTGGATTAAATTTTAAATTACCTTTTATTCAAAACGTGGTTTACTTAGATAAAAGAATTTTAAATTTAGATAACGATCCAGAAGAAGTTATTGCAGCTGACCAAAAAAGATTAATCGTTGACGCCTTTGCAAGATTTAAAATTGTAGATCCATTAAAATTTTATATCTCAGTCGGAAATGAGAGAGTTGCAAGATCAAGATTATCTACAATTATCAATTCTAGAATAAGAGGCGTGCTAGGAACACAAGAATTAGCAACTTTACTATCAACCGATAGAGCTAGACAGATGCAAATTATACAGTCACAAGTTAATGAAGAAGCAAAGAATTTTGGAATTAATATTGTTGATGTAAGAATAAAAAGAGCAGACTTACCACCTGCTAACAGTGAGGCGATTTATAAACGAATGCAGACTGAAAGGGAAAGAGAAGCAAAAGAATTTAGAGCACAAGGAGCAGAGATTGCACAAAAAATCAGATCGACAGCAGATAAAGATGTTACTGTAATTTTGGCTCAAGCAAATAAAAAGTCTGAGATAATGAAGGGTGAAGGAGACGGTCAGAGAAACAAAATATTCGCAGACGCTTTTGGAAGAGACCCACAATTTTTTGCCTTTTATAGAGCTATGCAAGCATATGAGAAAGCTTTAATAGGTGGAGAAACATCACTAGTTTTATCGCCAGATAGCGATTTCTTTAAGTTTTTTGGTAAATCAATTAAGCCAAATATAAAAAGATAACTATAACAAAAAATTGTGAACGAGTTTATTATTGCAATTGGCCTAATTTTTTTTGTGGAGGGTCTGTTTTTAGCCATTTTCCCGTCAAGAATTAAAAGCATATTAGAACTAATCAAAAATACTCCTGAGAATAAACTAAGGTTTTTAGGTATAGCATTTTTAATTATCGGTTTTTTAATAATTTGGTATATAAAAAGTTAAATGAAATTACTTAACAAAATATTAATTATTTTTATTTTTAATTTTTCTTTTGCAAATTCAAAACCTGTACCTGAATCTTTTGCAGATTTAGCAGATCAATTAATGCCTTCGGTTGTTAATATTTCAACAACTCAAACAGTTAGAACAACCACCAATCAATTACCTTTTCAGTTTCCTCCTGGATCACCATTTGGTGAAATGTTTAAAGACTTTGAAAGACCAACTGAGAGAAAAGCGTCGTCCTTAGGGTCAGGATTTATAATTGATACAAAAGGAAGAGTTGTTACTAATAATCATGTAATTTCTGGAGCAGATGATATTTTAGTAAGAGTTGGAGATAAAGAATACAAAGCCAAAGTAATAGGTGCTGATCCATATATGGATATTGCAGTTTTAAAAATGGAGACTAAAGATCAATTTAAACCAGTGAGTTTTGGAGACTCCGATAAGGCAAGAGTTGGAGATTGGGCAGTTGCAATTGGTAACCCTTTTGGTTTAGGCGGAACAGTAACAGCTGGAATTATTTCAGCTAGAAACAGAGATATTAATTTGACAAGATATGATGACTTCATTCAAACAGATGCATCTATAAATCAAGGTAATTCTGGAGGACCTTTGTTCAATCTTAAGGGAGAGGTAATTGGAATTAACACTGCAATTATTGCACCAGGTCAATCAGGTTCAATTGGAATCGGATTTGCAATTCCAGCTAATGCCGCCTCAAATGTTATTGATCAATTAATAAAATTTGGAGAAACAAAAAGAGGTTGGCTAGGTGTAAGAATTCAAGAGGTAACAAAAGAAATAGCTGAAGTAGAAAAATTAAAGAAACCTCAAGGTGCTTTAGTTGCAAGTGTTGGAGAAAATAGTCCAGCTGATAAAGCTGGCATAAAAGCAGGTGACATAATTTTAAATTTTGATGGAAAAAAAATTGATACGATGAGAACACTTCCAAAAGTAGTTGCCTCAACTGAAGTTGGCAAAAGTGTTGAGTTAAAAATTTGGAGAAATAAAAAATTAATTTCAAAAAGATTAATTTTAGGAAGACTTGAGTCATCTGAAGAATTCAAAGAAAAAAAAACTAAAGTAGTAAAAAAAGTTGAAGATATTGAAAAATTAAAAATAGCTGTTAGAGATATTACCAATGAAGATATATCTTCAAGGAATTTAAATAAAAAGACTTCAGGGGTTGTTATAACAGAGATCTCTAATAGAAGTCCGCTAACTAATCTTTTAAGTGTAAACGATATTATAATCGAAGTTCAAAAGTCACCCGTAAAGTCATCATCTGATTTAAAAAGATTGGTCGATAATTTTTTTCAAAAAGGAGAAAAAACATTACTTTTGACTGTAATTAATAAAAATAATCAAAGACGTTACCTTGGCGTTAAAATAAATTAGTCTTGTCTAAAAAGTTATTACTCTTAGCAGGTCCCACAGCTTCAGGTAAATCAAATCTAGCAATAAAATTAGCAAAAAAATTAAACGGCGAGATTATCAATGCAGACAGTATGCAAGTTTTTAAAGAATTTAAAATTTTGTCTTCTAGACCAACACTAAGTCAAACTAAAAAAGTGAAACACCACCTATATGGAACTATATCAGCAAAAAAATATTTTTCAGCAGGTGACTGGCTTAAACAAGCAAAAGAAAAAATTGATAGTTGTGTTAAAAGAAAAAAAATCCCAATAGTTGTTGGAGGTACTGGCCTTTATTTTAATACAATCATTAAAGGCATGAGTAAAATTCCTGATATCGATTTGAAGACAAGAAATACCGTAAGAAACCTTTACCGAAAAATTGGTTGTAAAGAATTTTATAGCCAGCTGATTGAACTTGATCCTAAAGCGAAAGGAAGAATACCTCCGACTGATGCACAAAGATTACAAAGAGCCTATGAAGTAAAGCTTAAAACAAATAAATCATTATTTGACTGGCTTGCAAATACAAAATCTGAATTTAAGGATTTTGAAATAAGGAAAATTTTTATAAACACCCCAAGAGAGGTGTTGCTTAAAAAAATTTCTTTAAGAACTCAGCAAATGTTTAATAATAGATGTATTAATGAAGTAAAAAGATTCAATAATCTGAAGGTGAAAAAAAGTTTATCAGCAAACAAATTAATCGGCGTCCAAGAAATTAATGATTTTCTAAAGAAATCAATCTCACTTGAGCAGTGCAAAGATCTTATTAATATAAAGACTAGACAATACGCAAAAAGACAAAATACGTGGGCTAGAGGCCATATGAAGAATTGGAATAAGCTTTATTCCAAAAATTTCTCAAATCTTTTAAAAAAATCATTAAAAGTCGTAAGCTAAAACTTGACGCAATTCATTTCTAGGCTAGATTGTATGTATGCCAAAATTATTGAGCGGAGCAGAGATTGTATTTAAAGCACTAGAGGATCAAAAAGTAGAATATATTTTTGGTTATCCTGGAGGTGCAGTGTTGCCGATTTATGATGAATTAAAAAATCATAAATCAATTAAACATATTTTAGCTAGACACGAGCAAGGAGCGGGACATTCAGCTGAGGGTTATGCACGATCAAGCGGTAAGCCAGGAGTTTTATTAGTAACATCTGGACCCGGAGCTACTAATGCAGTTACTGCTCTTACAGACGCTTACATGGATTCAATTCCTCTTGTTTGTATCTCAGGACAAGTTCCAACTCATTTGATCGGAACAGACGCCTTTCAAGAATGTGACACAACTGGAATTACGAGACCATGTACTAAACATAATTGGTTGGTTAAAGACGTAAACGATCTCTCAAGAATTTTACATTTAGCTTTTGAAGTAGCAACTACAGGAAGACCAGGACCAGTCTTAGTTGATATTCCAAAAGATATTCAATTTAAAAAAGGTAAATATAAATTTTTTAAGAATACTCTTAAAAAAAAACTTAACGGCAAGGCAACTCATAAAATATCTAATTCAGAATTAGATAAATTTATTGATCATATTAAAAAATCATCAAAACCTATTTTTTATACAGGTGGAGGAGTTATAAATTCTGGACCTGAAGCTAGCAAATATTTAAGAGAGTTAGTTTCATTAACTGGATTTCCAATAACTTCAACCTTGCAAGGACTTGGAGCATATCCAGGAGATGATCCACAATTTTTAGGGATGCTAGGCATGCATGGAACTTATGAAGCTAATAATGCTATGCATGACTGTGATTTAATGATTAATATAGGTGCTCGGTTTGACGACAGAATCACTGGTAAAGTAGATGAATTTTCACCAGGATCAAAAAAAATTCACGTTGATATTGACCCATCTTCAATTGGGAAGAATATAAAAGTTGATTTAGCGATTGTAAGCGATGTGACTACGCTTTTAAAATCTCTAATTAAAAGATTCAAAGAAAAAAATAAAAATTTTGTAAATTCTAATAAACAAAAAACATCTAAATGGTGGGAACAAATTGGAAAATGGAGAGAAAAAAAATCTCTAAACTTTATCAATAGCGATAAGATTATTAAGCCCCAACATGCAGTTCAAAGACTATATGAGCTAACAAAAAATCAAGACACGTTTATTACTACTGAGGTGGGCCAGCATCAAATGTGGGCAGCTCAACATTATAAATTTAATAAACCAAATAGATGGATGACATCTGGTGGCTTAGGAACTATGGGATATGGGCTCCCAGCAGCAATCGGAGTTCAAATCGCAAATCCAGATAAATTAGTTGTTGATATTGCTGGGGAAGCATCTGTTTTGATGACAATGCAAGAAATGTCTACAGCGGTACAATATAGATTACCTATAAAAATATTTATATTGAATAATGAATACATGGGGATGGTAAGACAGTGGCAAGAACTCTTGCACGAAAAAAATTATTCTGAAAGCTATACAGCTGCATTACCAGATTTTGTAAAGCTAGCGGAGTCTTATGGCTGTGTTGGTATAAGAGCTAAAACGCCAAATGAGTTGGATGAAAAAATTAAAGAGATGATTAATGTTGATAGACCAGTAATTTTTGACTGTGTTGTAGACAAAGCCGAAAACTGTTTTCCAATGATACCTTCAGGTAAGCCGCATAATCAAATGATCTTAGGACCTGAAGAAGAAGAAGAAATTTCAGACGAAGGGAAAGTTTTAGTTTAATGGCAAAGTCTAAATCAGCTTACAGTATACCTGGTAAAATTGGAAAAATTGAGAGGCACATAATTGTTGTATGGGTTGATAATGAGGCTGGTGTTCTCGCTAGAATTGCCGGTCTTTTTTCCGGAAGAGGATATAATATTGAGTCTTTAGCTGTTGCAGAAGTTGATAAAAAAAAACATATTTCAAGGATTACAATAGTGACAGAAGGAACACCGCAAGTAATTGAACAAATCAATCTTCAACTAAAAAAACTTGTTCCTGTTCATAAAGTAGCTGACTTTAAACGAGGTGAAAAAGATATATTATTTAGAGAGCTAGCAATGTTTAAAATCTTAGGTAATTCAAAAAAACTTGAAAAAGTAAAAAAAATTTGCAAGAAATTTAACCCAGTTGTTCTCGATAAAACAAACAAATCTATTGTAATACAAGTAACTGCGCTTAGAGCTGAAATTGATAAATTAGCTCTTGATTTAAAAAGTTTAGGACTTATAAGCACTTCTAGAACAGGCGCAGTTGCTATGACGAAAGGATCGAGAATATTTAATTAATTATGAAAACTTATTACGATAAAGACACAAACAAAGATTTAATTAAAGATAAAAAGGTAGCCATATTTGGATATGGAAGCCAAGGTCATGCTCATGCATTAAACCTTAAAGATAGCGGAGTTAAAAAAGTTGTAGTTGCTTTAAGAGAGGGATCTTCAAGCATTAAAAAAGCCGAAAGTGCTGGATTAAAAGTAATGTCATTATCCGACGCTGCAGCTTGGGCGGATGTAGTAATGATGTTAACGCCTGATGAACTTCAATCTGAGATTTACAAAAACCATATTGAGCAAAGAATGAAAGAGGGAACAAGTTTAGCTTTTGCACATGGTTTGAACATCCATTTTAATTTAATTAATGCTAGAAAAGATTTAGATGTTTTTATGGTGGCACCAAAGGGACCAGGGCATACTGTTAGAAGTGAATATCAAAAAGGTGGTGGAGTTCCATGTTTAATGGCTGTTCACAAAGATAGCTCAGGAAAAGCAAAAGATTTAGCTTTATCGTATGCATCTGCTGTTGGCGGCGGTAAAGCTGGTATAATAGAAACAACTTTTAAAGATGAATGTGAAACTGATTTATTTGGTGAACAAACGGTTCTTTGCGGAGGTTTAGTAGAATTAATTAAAAATGGTTTTGAAACTTTGACTGAAGCTGGTTATCCACCTCAAATGGCTTATTTTGAAACTTTGCATGAAGTAAAGTTAATAGTTGATTTAATTTATGAGGGAGGCATAGCAAATATGAATTATTCTATTTCAAACACTGCAGAGTACGGTGAATATGTTTCTGGAAAAAGAGTTGTTGACGAAAAGACTAAGGAAAAAATGAAGGAAGTTTTAAAAGATATACAATCTGGTAAATTTACTAAACAGTGGATGGATGAACACAAATCAGGTCAGAAAAATTTCCTAAAAATGAGGCAAGATCTGGCTAAACACCCTATTGAAAAGGTAGGTAAAGAACTTCGAGCTATGATGCCATGGATTGGTAAAAATAAACTAGTCGATAAAGATAAAAATTAACCCAATCTGAGTCCAAATTACCAAGTTGAACTACATAATTATTTGCAAATTCTAGCTTTGATTGTAATATGAGAAGCTTTAAATTTTTAAAAAATTATTAAGCTATGACAGATAAAAACAGAATTATAATTTTTGATACAACGATGCGTGATGGGGAACAGTCTCCAGGTGCATCAATGAGTTTAGAAGAAAAATTACAAATCTCCAGAGTTTTTGATGAGCTAGGAGTAGATATCATAGAGGCTGGTTTTCCAATAGCTTCACCCGGTGATTTTGAAGCTGTGACCGAAATAAGTAAAACTCTTAAACGGTCAGTGCCAGCAGGATTAGCTAGAGCTACCAAAAAAGATATTGACGCATGTCATCAAGCTTTAAAGCACGCAAAAAATTTTAGAATTCACACTTTTATATCTACAAGTCCGCTTCATATGAAGCATAAATTAAATAAATCACCAGAAGAAGTTTTAGAGTCTATAAAAGAAAGTGTTACTTACGCTAGAAAATTTACAGATGATGTTGAATGGTCTTGTGAAGACGGAACACGGACTGATATGGATTATATGTGCAAGACAGTTGAACTCGCAATTAAATCTGGAGCAAAAACAATTAACATACCTGACACTGTTGGCTACACTGTTCCTTCAGAATTTAAAAAGATAATTGAAACTTTAATAAATAAAGTTCCAAATATTGATAAAGCAATTCTTTCTACACATTGTCATAATGATCTAGGACTAGCGGTAGCTAATTCATTGGCAGGAGTAATGGCTGGTGCAAGACAAATTGAATGTACAATTAATGGCATAGGAGAAAGAGCCGGTAATGCAGCTTTGGAAGAAGTGGTAATGGCTATGAGAACAAGACACGACTTAATGCCTTACACTACAAATATTAATACAAAACTTTTAAGCAAAGCATCAAAAGTGGTTTCAAATGCTACAGGTTTTCCAGTGCAATTTAATAAAGCGATCGTTGGAAAAAATGCTTTTGCACATGAGTCAGGTATCCACCAAGATGGAATGTTAAAAAATAGAAATACTTATGAAATAATGACACCAGAAAGTGTTGGAGTAAAAAAAACTTCATTGGTAATGGGTAAGCACTCAGGTCGTCACGCTTTTAGAGATAAATTATCAGACATGGGTTATGTAGATGTAACTGATGATATTATTAATACAGCCTTTGGTAAATTCAAAATTTTAGCAGATAAGAAAAAACATATTTACGACGAAGATATTGCAGCGCTTGTTGATGATAGTTTTGTAACTGAAGACAATGTAATTAAACTAAAATCTTTGAAAGTTTACGCAGGGACAGGTGAACCTCAAAAAGCTGAAATGACATTAGAAGTTTTTGGAGAAGTTAAAACAGCTTCTGAAACAGGAGATGGACCAGTGGACGCTATTTTCAAATGTATAAAAAAACTTTATGCTCATGATGTTAAGCTTTTATTATACAATGTACATGCTGTAACCGAAGGCACTGATGCCCAAGCCACAGTAAGTGTGAGAATTGAGGAAAAAGGTAAAACTACAGTGGGGCAAGCTGCTGATACTGACACATTAGTAGCTTCTGCAAATGCATATTTAAATGCATTAAATAAATTAATCATTAAAAGAAAAAAAACAGCACCTGACGATGAAAATCTAAGCGTGCAAATATAGAAAGGAAAAAATGTTTAAAGGTTTAACAGGATTAACATCATTATGGTCTCAAGATATGGCGATTGACTTAGGAACAGCCAACACCTTAGTTGTTTTAAAAGATCAAGGCGTAGTGCTTAATGAACCATCTGTTGTAGCAGTTATTGAAGACGCCGGAAAAAAATCAGTTTTAGCAGTTGGAGATGAAGCAAAAACGATGTTAGGTAGAACTCCTGGAAATATCTCAGCTATTAGACCGCTTAAAGACGGAGTTATTGCTGATTTCGTAGTAACAGAAGAAATGATTAAACATTTCATTAAAAAAGTTCACAAAAAAAATGCATTTGCAAATCCAAGAATTTTAATTTGCGTGCCTACTGGATCCACACCGGTAGAAAGAAAAGCCATTCAAGACTCCGCTTTAGCAGCAGGTGCTAGAAAAGTTCAATTAATCGAGGAGCCCATAGCTGCAGCGATTGGTGCAGGGTTGCCTATCTCTGAGGCAACTGGATCTATGGTAGTGGATATTGGCGGCGGAACAACTGAAATAGCAGTTATGTCACTTGGTGGAGTTGTTTATTCAAAATCCTTAAGAGTTGCTGGAGATGCACTAGACCAATCAATAATTGCTTATATGAGAAAAAAAATGAACTTGATGATAGGAGACTCAACAGCAGAAAAAATTAAAAAAGAAATTGGAACAGCAATACCCTCTTCTAATAATACATTTTTAATGAAAGGGAGAGATATTAGATCAGGAACTCCAAAAGAAATAGAACTTACAGAAAAAGATGCATGTGAGGCCTTAATGCCAATTTTAAATCAAATTTTAGGCGGTATTAAAGAGGCTTTAGAAAATACTCCACCAGAATTATCTGCCGACTTAATTGACATGGGTCTTGTTTTAACTGGAGGTGGCGCATTATTAAAAAATATTGATAAATTAATTTCTCAAGATACTGGTTTACCTGTAACTATAGCTGATGATCCACTATCATGTGTAGCTATAGGAACTGGAAGAGCTTTGGAAAACGAAGAATTGTTTTCTACTATGTTATCTGAGTACTAATTTGTTTAAATGAATAGATGTCAGTTAGTAGAGATGATTTTAGCATAGCTTTCCGATCTGCTCTTCTTCAAAGGGGAGGAGCCCAGAAATTTTCAGTTCTCTCTTTAATTTTTTTAGCCTTAATCATATTTTTTTTAGATGTATATGGAGTTAAATTTACCAAACCAGTCAGAAGTTTTCTAAATGACGTAGTTTATCGAGTAACTTTTTTAGCCTCTACCCCAACAAGATTTTTACCTCAAGCTGGTAAAGAAATCTCAAGCTTTTTTAATGTAAAAGAGGAAAATGAAAGGTTAAAATTAGAATTAGAAAAATATAAGTCGCTTGAATTAAACGTTGAATTTTTAACAGATGAAAACAAAAACTTACAAAAAATTTTAGAAACTGAATATTTTAACAAAAATTTGAGTAATATTATACTTGCAAAAGTTCTAGTCGATAAGAACAGTCCTTTTTTAAAATCTATAATCATAAATAAAGGGACGCGCGCGGGTATTTTGAAAGGTATGCCAGTAACTAAAGATAATTATTTAGTCGGAAGAGTTGTTGAAACAAACTATTTATCTTCAAGAGTTTTACTTTTAAATGATCTGAATAGCAGAATACCTGTAACTTTAAATGAGGGAGCGCAAGCCATATTATCTGGTAGCGGGACAAATAATCCGATTTTAGAATACTTGCCTGAGGATTACGAAACAATTGAAGATATAAATGTTTTTGCATCAGGAAAAGATGGGATATTTACATCTGGTACACCTATTGGAATTACAAACACTGATGGCACAGTTGACCTTTTCATTGATCCAAATCAGCTATCATTTGTAACGGTAAATTTAAATGTTCAAAATAAAGGAAAATTATAATGGCTAAAAGTTCTTTTATAAATAAAATATTTAATGCTGGCCCATTAATTCTTTTATATTATCTATGTATCAGCGAAGTTGACACAAATCTTGAAAAAATGTTTGAAATTTTTACGTTAAACTTCCAAATCATCCTAATTTATTTTTGGGTAATAAAAAGACCAGATATTATGGCTAACGGACATATATTTTTAGCTGGATTAATTAATGATGTGGTTATGGGATTTCCTTTAGGCATAAGCTCTTTATCATATCTAATCATAATTTTTGTTGGAACCTATGTAAGAAATAAAAGTGTTAATACTACAATAGCCTCAGATTGGTTCACATTCTTTATGGCTATGATCTTTTCTAACATACTTTTCTTTTCACTATTAAATAATTTTTCTGATCTTTCTTTCACTTATTCAAAAATAGGATACAATATGTTTTTTACTTTATTTATGTTTCCTATATTTTGGTTGTTGTTTAATATTTACCAAATAACTTTTATAGGTAATCGAGATGCTTAGCCCAAGTTCTGGAAATACTGTAATCAAGTCAAAACTAATTGGTAGAAGAATGTTTTTACTTACTGCTGCAAAAGCAATAGTAACTTTTGGAATTATAGGTAGATTAGTATCTTTACAAATAAATGAGAGATCAAAATATAAAACTTTATCTGACAAAAATAGATTCAGAGAATGGAAATTAGCACCTGAAAGAGGTGTTATCCGAGATTTTTTTGATAAAGAAATAGCATCAAACCAGCAGGTTTATCAAGTCCATTTAATTCCAGAAAACTCAAAAGATATTGAAAAACTATTTGTTAGACTTAAAACAATTTTAAATATTACAGAAAAAAAATTATTTTATCTGAGAAGAGTCATTGCTAAGCAAAAACCATGGGAACCAATTATAGTTTCAGACAATATAACATGGTCAGAATTTTCCAGATTAAACTTATTCTTACACGAACTCGAGGGAGTGAAACCTATTGTATCGGTAGCAAGAATGTATCCTGATAATTCATCCGCTCATATTTTAGGTTATGTTTCTCAGGTAAGCGCTAAAGATCTTCAAACAAAGAAATATTTAAAAGACTTACATGTTCCTGGGATGAGCATTGGTAAAACCGGTCTTGAGAGAAAATTAGATGAGGAAATTATAGGTAAAATTGGTTTCCAAAGATATGAGGTAAATGCTTATGGAAAAAGAATTAAGCAAATCCTAATTAATGAAGGCCAGGCAGGAAAAAGTTTCAAAACCACTTTAGACTTTGAAGTTCAAAAATTCACAAGTGAGCTTCTTAAAGACAAAGCGGCCGCTGTTTGTGTTATGGATGTATATAATGGAGATATTGTTTCTCTAGTTTCTTCTCCAACTTTTGAACCCAACGAGTTTGTTCATGGATTGGATAAAACTTATTGGAACAGTTTAATAAAAAATGAAATGAAACCACTCACAAATAAAACTATTGCTGGATTATATCCGCCAGGATCAACAATAAAGACTCTTGTTGCTTTAAGTGCTTTAGAGAATGGAGTTATAAAACCACTAGATACTTTTAAATGTGAGGGAAAAATTGAACTCTATGGAGAAAAATTTCATTGTTGGGAAAAAGATGGCCACGGTATTGTGAATTTAAGAAAAGGTATTCAAAGATCTTGCGACGTATACTTTTATGAAATTGCAAGAAAATTAGGAGTAGATAGATTATCTGAAACGGCTAAAAAATTTGGTCTTGGAAAAAAAGTTCTCAACGGTTTTATTGAAGAGAGGGCAGGAGTGGTACCTAACACCAAGTGGAAGAAAAAATTTATAGGTCAAAATTGGTATTTAGGTGAAACTTTGCACTCCGGTATCGGTCAAGGATATTTTCAAAGCACTCCTTTACAACTCTGTTTAATGACAGCGCAAATTGCAAATGGTGGATTTGAAATAAAACCAAGAATAATCTTTGATAAAAAAAATAATAATTTAAGAGAGTACATCAAATATAAAAATGAAAATCCAAATGATCCTCTTCCAACAGATTTATTAGTATCGAATTTTGAACTAAAACCTCTTTTTAAAAATCAAGAGCATATTAATTTAATAAAAGATGCAATGTTTTCTTCTTCTAATGAACCAGGCGGCACATCTTATAGGCATCGATGGGAAAATAAAAAATTTACTTTTGCTGGAAAAACAGGATCATCACAAATAAAAAGATTTACTGAAGCTCAGCGTGAGGCTGAAGTAAAACAAGAGAGTTTACCTTACAAAGACAGAGATCATGCATTATTTGTAGCTTATGCACCCTACAATGATCCTAAATATGCAATAAGTGTTTTAGTAGAGCATGGAGGTTCAGGAGGAAAAGCAGCTGCTCCTATTGCTAAAAAAGTAATTAAAAAAGTTCTAGAGCGACACGAGTTAAGAAAAAGAATTGATAGTTTATTAGGAGAGCAAGTATAATGTTTAGAGCTAGATCCATTCAATCATCACTTAGTATAAAAGATAAAATTCTTTCAATAGATTATATTTTAGTTATTTCGATATTTATACTTGGTCTCATTAGTATATTAGCCATGTACTCTACAGATGGCGGAGAATTAAAATACCATACAAAAAGTCATATTCTTCGTTTTTTTGTTTTTTTCGGCATGTTTTTAACTCTTTCATTTATTCAAATAAGATTTTGGCATAGCCAAAGTTATTTAATTTATATTTTGTTCTTTATATTATTATTGGGAGTTAAATATTTTGGATTAACGTCTTCCGGCTCTAAGAGATGGTTAGACCTTTACTTTATGAATTTACAGCCCTCAGAATTAATGAAGATAGGTCTTATCTTATTTTTAGCAAAATATTACCACCGTACTTCAATTGAAAATTTAAATCGTGTTAGATATTTATTCTTACCTGTTGTTGTTTTAATTGCTCCAATAATATTAGTTGCAACTCAGCCAGATTTAGGTACTGCACTACTAATTGCTGCTGGCGGACTTACTGTAGCGTGGCTAGCTGGTGTTAGAGTAAAATTTTTTGCTTTTTCAGGCTTAGCATTTTTAGCTTTATTACCTATAGCCATTTCTTTTTTAAAACCATATCAAAAATCTAGAATTTTAACTTTTTTAAATCCTGAAAGAGATCCTTTAGGCGCTGGATACCAAATCATTCAATCCAAAATAGCTATTGGCTCAGGTGGATTGTTCGGAAAAGGTTTTTTACAAGGCTCACAGAGTTATTTAGATTATTTACCTGAGAAACATACAGACTTCATATTTACTTTATTTTCTGAGGAATTCGGTTTTTTTGGTTCATTATTTATTCTTTTTTTATACGCAATTATTGTTTGGAGAATCATAAAAATTGGAAATGTTACAAGAAGTAATTTTGGCAAACTTTTCTGCTATGGTTTTGGAACTGCTTTTTTTATATATGTAGTAGTAAATATGATGATGGTGCTCGGGCTTTTGCCGATAGTTGGATCTCCTTTACCGATTATGTCTTACGGAGGTTCATCGATGATGGCAATAATGCTGGGATTGGGCATAGTTATGTCATGCAAAGTCTATAAAGACACACCCGTTAATTAGAGAATTTAAACCTAATATGGTCAAATTTGATTTTATTAAGTACTTGTATATTATATTAATAGGTGGTTAATTTATGAAAAATATTATGTTTGGCGACAAGAAAAAAAAACTTACTGACTCGGAAAGGTCGTTAATTAGCGAAACCGTAAGTATCGAGGGAACAATTAATAGCTCAGGCGCTATAGATGTTGCTGGCTTAATTAAAGGACCGGTTTTTTCAAAAGAGATAATCATTAGAGAAACAGGTTCTATCACTGGATCCATTGAGGGAGATCATGTTGAAATTCATGGACACTTAGATGGCAAGGTATCTGGTCAAGATGTAGTAATTGGCTCAACTGGCACTGTTAAAGGTGATATAGAATTCGGAAACAACTTAAAAACCGAGAATGGCGCTGATATTGATGGTTACATTAAAAAAACCAATAAATCTAAATCTACATTAACTGGTGATTTCTTGTTTAAGAAAAAAGATAAAAAAGAGTCTCCAGAGACAGATGAAAGACCTGAAGTTGTAAACAAAGAAGCCCTAGTCTAATCTAACGCACTTTAATTTCTAATAGATTTATTTATAATTTTGAAATGGAAAATTATAGATGTAAATCTGTTGGGATAGTAGGATCAGGTATTCAAGGAGTATGCACAGGTCTTCAACTTATAAAAAAAGGAATACCAGTTACAATTTTCGATCGACAAGATCCTTTATCGTCAGAATATAAACCAGCATCTTATGGTAACGCTGGCCATTTTTCACCCTACGCAGTATTACAATTTAATCGCCCAGATATTTTATATGATGTTCCAAAAATGCTTTTTAGTTCTTATGGACCTCTAGCCTTAAAATGGAATTATATTCCAAAAATGGTTAATTGGTTTTTGTATTATTTAAAAAACTGTAATAAAAAATCTATGTTACATACAGCTAAGTATATGCACCAAATTTTAAGTTTATCGAATGACGCCTATGAAGAAATATTTCAAGAAATTAATGTGAATGGTCTAGTTGAAAAAAAAGGTATTATTTATGTATGGACGAATAAAAATTTAAAAAGCAGAAATCTAGAAATAAAAGTTAGAGATGATTTAGGTGTGAAACAAAAATTATTAACTCGCGAAGAGATACTAGAATTAGAGCCAAATTTAGCCCCAGTATTTGATGCTGGTGTTATATACGAGAATGCTATGCATGCCAGAGATCCTCATGGAATTCTCAAAGAAATTTTTAAATTATATTTAAAAAGAGGTGGTAAATTTATTCAATCGGATATTAAAAGCATAGAACAGAAAACATCAGATGAAACAATTATAAAATCGGCTAATGATGAATACAGGTTTGAAAAGTCAGTGATTGCGTCAGGAGCATTCTCAAAAAAATTGACAGACCAACTTGGTGAAAATATTCCCTTAGACACTGAGAGAGGATATCATGTGCATTTTAAAGACAAAGATAGATTAATCTCTAGACCTGTAATTTTCATAGATAGAGGATTTGGCATGACGCCAATGAACCAAGGTTTACGAGCCGTAGGGACAGTTGAACTAGGAGGATTAAAAAACCCTCCATCAAAAAAAAGAATTGAATATGTAATAAATTGCGCAAAAGAATTATTACCGCAACTCGGTAAACATGAAGATGAATGGCTAGGGTTTAGACCTACTTTACCGGATTTTTTACCCATTCTTGGCCCTTCATTAAAAAATAAAAATATAATCTATGCATTTGGTCATCAACATTTAGGTTGGACTTTGGGGGCTGTAACAGGCAAAATTTTTTCATCCTTTAAAGCTTCTACTAAATCATTTTCATTAATAATTGGACCTCTAGAAGTATTGATTAGAAAACTTGTTTTTTTCATCATTTCTATCTCTTTTTTTGTTATTAAGTTTTTATATCTTTCGCCTAAAACTAAATGAATAGAAATTATATCTGAATTTTTAAGTAAATCTTCTTTGCTCATAGGTAATACTCCAAGTTCATTCGCATGAGATAAATTTAGATTTTCACTCCAAGCGCAAACTTCCATTCCAAAAGCTTTTCCAACCCTTGCGACTTGTGTTCCAATTTTTCCCAAGCCTATTACTCCCAACATTTTACCTTTTAACTCTGAACCAATAGTAGTCTGCCAATATCCTTGAAACATATTATCAATTTCTTGTTTAACGTTTTTTAGAAGACCTAAGATCAAAGTCCAAGTAATCTCGGCAGCAGGATTTGAATTTATTTCAGTTCCACACACTAAAATACCTTTTTTTTTGGTTACTTCTAAATTAATGGAATTATTTCGCATACCTGAAGTCATTATGTATTTAAGCCTTGGTAAATTTTCTAATAAATTTTTTGTGATAGGAGTTCTTTCCCGCATTATAAACAATGCTTCGAATTCCCTCAAGGCCTCAATAGCCTCATTTTCATCGTTGAAGGCTTCATTAAAAATTTTAAAATCAAATTTATTCTTTAATTTTTCTATATTTACAATCTCTTCAAAAGCATTTT
>CACCVU010000012.1 GCA_902549495.1 uncultured Pelagibacteraceae bacterium | reverse complement strand
TATGAAAAAGTCTGTTCAAAAAAAAAATGGCAAATAGAGATAATCAATATTTCAAAAAGTGAGGCAGGAGGATACAAAGAAGTAATTTTTTCTGTAAATGGAAATGATATTTATTCCTATCTCAAATATGAATCAGGTGTTCATCGTGTTCAACGAATACCAAAAACAGAAACTCAGGGAAGAGTTCATACATCAGCCGCTACTGTGGCTGTTCTTCCAGAGGCAGAAGAGGTGGATATTCAAATTAAAGATACAGATTTAAGAATTGATGTTTTTAGAGCAGGGGGGCCGGGAGGTCAATCTGTTAATACTACAGACAGTGCGGTTAGGATTACACATATTCCAAGCGGTGTTGTAGTCAGTCAACAAGATGAAAAATCTCAACATAAGAATAAAGCTAAAGCTTTAAAAATTTTAAGATCAAGAGTTTATGAGGCAGAAAAAAGAAAAAGAGATCAAGAGAGATCCAGCAATAGAAGAGATCAGATAGGATCTGGCGATAGATCTGAGAGAATTAGAACCTACAATTTTCCTCAAGGCAGAGTAACAGATCATAGAATTAATTTGACGCTTCATAAATTAGAAGAATTTCTAAGTGGTGAAATTCATGAAGAAATGAACGAACAGCTCAGATTAAAAGAACAAAATTTAAAACTTGAAAACATATAATCAAATGAACGCTTTAGAACTTCTAAATTCGGGATCTTATAAACTTCAAAAACAGAAAATCAAAACGCACAGACTTGACTCTGAAATTTTACTTTCAAAAGTACTTAATAAAAGTAGAGAACAAATATTAATAAGGTTAAATCAAAATATAAAAAACAAAGAAGTTTTTGCATTTGATAGTTTAATTCAAAGGAGGTTAAATAAAGAACCTATCGCTTATATCATTAATGAAAAAGAGTTTTGGAGCAAAAAATTTAAGGTTAATAAAAATACTCTAATACCTAGACCAGAGACAGAGCTTTTAGTTGAAAATTTAATTAAAACCTATAAAAATAAGAGAATTTCTTTATTAGATATAGGTACCGGTTCTGGTTGTATAATAATTAGTTTGTTAAGCGAACTTTCTAATTCCAATGGAGTGGGTATAGATATATCAAGTAATGCTCTCGAAGTAGCAAAGAAAAACGCATCTTTGCATAAAGTTGAGAGCAAAATTAAGTTTTATAATAAATCTATAATAAATCTTTACAATTATAAATTTGATTTAATTGTTTCGAACCCTCCCTATATAGAGAGAAAAAATATTAAAAATCTAGACGACGATATTAAGAAATTTGAACCGCTAATTGCTCTCAATGGAGGAAATGATGGGCTTGACGTAATTAAAAAAGTTATTTACAAATCTAAAGATATCTTAAAGATTAATGGAAGGCTCGCTATCGAAATTGGAAATTGGCAGAGCAAGAAAGTTTCAAAAGAATTAAAGTTAAACAATTTTAGAATAGAACAAAGAATTAAAGATTATAAAGACAATACAAGATGTTTAATATCAACATTAATAAAATAACATCAAAATGAACAATAATAGAAGAAGAAATTTTAGAAGCAGACAGCAAAAAAGTAATTTTTTAAGAAGAAGAAACGGGTCTACTGCCTCTAGTTCGTTTAACAACGGAAATATAAATTTTAGTAGGAATGGGTCAATGAATAATTCGCACAATGTTGAAAAAACAATGCAAAAATTCCAACAACTAGCAAAAGATGCTCAAAGCAATGGAGACCCGGTGTTGGCTCAAAATTATTTACAGCATGCAGATCATTATCTCAGAAGATTAAATGAATTGGCAGAGAAGAAAGAAAGTTACTTAGACAGAAATAAAATTTCTGAAAACCAAAATTCTGAAGATACTTTATCAGAGAAGAAATTATCTTAAACTTTTTTACTTGTGCTATCTCAGTTCAGATAATTTTAAGTCAATTTTAATTCTTTTCAACTCAAACTCTTTTCTAGCCTCTCCCTTTAAAACTTTTCCTGATGGCAATTTTAATTTTTGGGAGTTAACCTTTTTACCATTGACTATTACTTCATAGTGAAGATGAGGTCCTGTAGATAATCCAGTTGAACCAACATATCCAATTATCTGCCCTTGTTTTACTTTTTTGCCTTCTTTTATACCTTTCGCAAATGATTTCATGTGAGCATAAATTGTTTCATAAGTTGAATTATGTTTTATTTTTACACAATTTCCACCACCTCCGCACCATCTAGCACGAGTTACAGTCCCAGAGCCCGATGCCATAATAGGTGTTCCACTTGGTGCTGCAAAATCTGTTCCACGATGCATTTTATTATATCCTAAAATAGGATGTTTTCTCATTCCGAAAGAAGAAGATAGACGTGCACCGTTTATTGGAGTTTTCATCAAAGATTTAGTAATGCTCTTACCTTTTATGTCGTAATACTCTTCATCATTTTTATAATCGAAATTGTAAAGATTAATTTCTTCACCATTTACATACATTGAGGCATAAATTATTTTTCCTGTATCCCTTACTCTATTATTATCATCTATAAACTTTTCATAATATATTTCAAACCAATCCCCTTTTCGGATGTCTCTTTGAAAATCAACTTCAAAACCAAATATTCTTGCGAATTCCACAATTATATTTGGCTCTATGTTAACTGTCATAGCTGAGCTATATAAATTGTTAGTAATAGAATTTTTGACCACTATTTCTTTTTTATACAATTTTAAAATATTTTCTTTGACCGTAAAATAATCTTGCGATTTTCTTACCTCTACACTGCTTGTATTTGTTATTGGAAACTTTAAATTTACTACAGTAATTGTATCGTTGCCAAGTTTTTTTAAAACCATTGATAATTCTCTACCAGAATAAATATTTGAAAGTTTTTTGTTTTTTAACTTAGTTGAGATCTCATTAATATCTTCAGATTTAACTTGATATTTTTTAAGTATTTTTTCAATACTATCATTACTTTTAATTATATATTTGATTTCTGAGTAAGGGCTATTTAATTTAGAAATTAAAAAATTTGTAAATTTTGAAAACTCATTAGAGGCAGTAATTGTTTTTATATTTTCTTGTTTTTCAACATTCTTCTGACTCATAAAATTGTTTAATGCAAAAAAAATTATTGAAAAGGTTATTATCAAAGTCAAAAAAATTATTGGATTTAAGCTTAAAATTTTTGACTTTTGTGTTTTAATTGCAGCGTTGAAAGTAAATCTTTTCTTGAAAAAATCTGAAAATATTTGGATTATCGTCATAGTTGTTTTCTACAAAAATTATAAGATCTTTGCAATGCGAAGAGGCCAAAAAACCCTGATTTTATTGCCAATTTTGACCAATATACGCCTTGACTTATGAGTAAATTGTAATAAAACGAGCCCTCACCTCTACGAAAACTAATTTTAATTGAGCCAGAGGTGTGTAGATTTTAATCGTTAAAATCTTAGCTTTTTTAAATTGTAAATTTTAGAAGAGAAGTGTGGACGGCTAGGTTGATAAAGAAATTGTCGTACACGCTTTAACGAAAAATAACTTTATTTACCTTAAAGTTATTAAAGCTAGTGTGCGCCGTTATTAAACTTGAGAGTTTGATCATGGCTCAGAACGTACGCTGGCGGCACGCCTAACACATGCAAGTCGAACGCAGTAGCAATACTGAGTGGCAAACGGGTGAGTAATATGTGGGAATCTACCTTTTGGTTCGGAATAACACGGGGAAACCTGTGCTAATACCGGATAAGCCTTTACGGGGAAAGTTTTAATGCCGAAAGATGAGCCCGCACTTGATTAGCTAGTTGGTAAGGTAAAAGCTTACCAAGGCAACGATCAATAGCTGTTCTTAGAGGAAGACCAGCCACATTGGGACTGAGACACGGCCCAGACTCCTACGGGAGGCAGCAGTGGGGAATCTTGCACAATGGGGGAAACCCTGATGCAGCGATGCCGCGTGAGTGAAGAAGGCCCTTGGGTTGTAAAACTCTTTCGTCGGGGAAGAAAATGACTGTACCCGAATAAGAAGGTCCGGCTAACTTCGTGCCAGCAGCCGCGGTAATACGAAGGGACCTAGCGTAGTTCGGAATTACTGGGCTTAAAGAGCTCGTAGGTGGTTAAAAAAGTTGATGGTGAAATCCCAAGGCTTAACCTTGGAACTGCCATCAAAACTTTTTAGCTAGAGTGTGATAGAGGTAAGTGGAATTTCTAGTGTAGAGGTGAAATTCGTAGATATTAGAAAGAACATCAAATGCGAAGGCAACTTACTGGGTCACTACTGACACTGAGGAGCGAAAGCATGGGTAGCGAAGAGGATTAGATACCCTCGTAGTCCATGCCGTAAACGATGTGTGCTAGACGTTGGAAATATATTTTTCAGTGTCGCAGCGAAAGCATTAAGCACACCGCCTGGGGAGTACGACCGCAAGGTTAAAACTCAAATGAATTGACGGGGACCCGCACAAGCAGTGGAGCATGTGGTTTAATTCGAAGATACGCGCAGAACCTTACCAACGCTTGACATGTTCGTCGCGAGACTAAGAGATTAGTTTCTTCAGTTCGGCTGGACGAAACACAGGTGCTGCATGGCTGTCGTCAGCTCGTGTCGTGAGATGTTGGGTTAAGTCCCGCAACGAGCGCAACCCCTACTTTTAGTTGCCACCATTTAGTTGGGCACTTTAAAAGAACTGCCAGTGATAAGCTGGAGGAAGGTGGGGATGACGTCAAGTCCTCATGGCCCTTATGTGTTGGGCTACACACGTGCTACAATGGCACTTACAATGGGATGCAAAGAGGCGACTCTAAGCTAATCCCAAAAATGTGTCTCAGTTCGGATTGTACTCTGTAACTCGAGTGCATGAAGCTGGAATTGCTAGTAATCGCGGATCAGCGCGCCGCGGTGAATACGTTCCCGGGTCTTGTACACACCGCCCGTCACACCATGGAAGTTGGTTACACCTTAAGGCAAAGCTTATACCTTTGACTACGGTACGATCAGCAACTGGGGTGAAGTCGTAACAAGGTAGCCGTAGGGGAACCTGCGGCTGGATTACCTCCTTTCTAAGGAAGACCAAAACATTTCTTTTGGTCTTAAAAAATTAAGTTAATGTGGCCGTCCTCATTTCTCTTCTTTAACATTAAAGTGTCTCATAAATGCTTAGGGGCCGGTAGCTCAGGTGGTTAGAGCGCACCCCTGATAAGGGTGAGGTCGGACGTTCGAGTCGTCCTCGGCCCACCATTTTTCACGGGGGATTAGCTCAGCTGGGAGAGCGCCTGATTTGCATTCAGGAGGTCAGCGGTTCGATCCCGCTATCCTCCACCATTGACACTTTTAGTTTTTTCAAATTGTAAATAAAAATATCAATTTTGATTGTTCAATTATTAAGGACAATCAAACAATATCTATATCCGATTGTTCGAATAGATGAACAATCTTAAAATATTCGAATTGATGAATATTTTATTAAAAATTTAATTTATACAGAAAATTATTTTCTGTGCATAAATCAAGCGTTTAAGGGCGTATGGCGGATGCCTAGGCACTGAAAGGCGATGAAGGACGTGGTATACTGCGATAAGTTTCGGGGAGCTGTATGCAGGCTTTGATCCGAAAATTTCCGAATGGGATAACCCACCACTTTATGTGGTACTTCAAACTAAATACATAGGTTTGAAGAGCTAACCCGGAGAACTGAAACATCTAAGTAACCGGAGGAAAAGAAATCAATTGAGATTCCGTTAGTAGTGGCGAGCGAACGCGGAACAGGCCAGTAACAGCATTAAGATAACCTAAATAGTTTGGAAAAACTAACCATAGAAGGTGATAGTCCCGTAGGGGTAAAGCTTAATGTTGTTCTTGAGTAGAGCGGGACACGTGTAATCTTGTTTGAATTTAGGGGGACCACCCTCTAAGCCTAAATACTCTTCAGTGACCGATAGTGAACTAGTACCGTGAGGGAAAGGTGAAAAGAACCCCTATTAGGGGAGTGAAATAGAACCTGAAACCGTATGCCTACAAACAGTCGAAGCTCTTTTTAGAGTGACGGCGTACCTTTTGTATAATGGGTCAGTGACTTAATTTATCCAGCAAGCTTAAGCCGTAAGGTGTAGGCGTAGCGAAAGCGAGTCTTAAATGGGCGTAAGTTGTATGAATTAGACCCGAAAACGAATGAGCTTACCATGAGCAGGTTGAAAGCAGGGTAACACTTGCCGGAGGACCGAACCAGTTGACGTTGAAAAGTCTTTGGATGACTTGTGGTAAGGGGTGAAAGGCCAACCAAATTCGTAGATAGCTGGTTTTCCGCGAAAACTATTTAGGTAGTGCGTTGAGTAAATTAATGTTTGGAGGTAGAGCACTAAAGGGGCTAGGGGAGAGAAATCTTTACCAACCCTCATAAAACTCCGAATGCCAAACATTTTACCTCAGCAGACAGACTGTGGGTGCTAAGGTCCATGGTCGAGAGGGAAAAAGCCCAGATCACCAGATAAGGTCCCTAAATCATGATTAAGTGTGAAAGGATGTGGAGATTCCTAAACAGCCGGGAGGTTGGCTTAGAAGCAGCCATCCTTTAAAGATAGCGTAACAGCTCACCGGTCTAATAGAGTTTCTGCGCCAAAGATGTAACGGGGCTCAAATCATGTACCGAATCTGTGGATTTATAATTTCTTCGGAAATTATAACTGGTAGCGGAACGTTCTGTAAGCCTGTAAAGGGATACCCGTGAGGGATCCTGGAGGTATCAGAAGTGCGAATGCTGACATAAGTAACGATTAACAGAGTGAAAAACTCTGTCGCCGAAAATCCAAGGGTTCCTGCGCAAGGTTAATCCGCGCAGGGTTAGTCGGCCCCTAAGACGAGGGCGAAAGCCGTAGTCGATGGGAACAAGGTTAATATTCCTTGACCAGATGGAAGTGACGGATTTCTTAAGTTGTTAACTCTTAATGGATTGAGTTAGCCGTGAGGAAGTCCCAGGAAATAGCTCCATCATTAGACCGTACCCTAAACCGACACAGGTGGATTATTAGAGTATAATTAGGCGCTTGAGAGAATGATGTTGAAGGAACTCGGCAAAATGCCTCCGTAACTTCGGAAGAAGGAGGACCCATTTTAAGGTAACTTTAAGTGGGTGGCACAAGCCAGGGAGATGCGACTGTTTATCAAAAACACAGGGCTCTGCTAACACGTAAGTGGATGTATAGGGTCTGACGCCTGCCCGGTGCTGGAAGGTTAATGCGATTAGTGCAAGCTAATTTCTGAAGCCCCAGTGAACGGCGGCCGTAACTATAACGGTCCTAAGGTAGCGAAATTCCTTGTCGGGTAAGTTCCGACCTGCATGAATGGCGTAACGATATCTCCGCTGTCTCCAACATCAACTCAGTGAAATTGAATTCTCCGTGAAGATGCGGAGTTCCCGTGGTTAGACGGAAAGACCCCGTGCACCTTTACTACAACTTTATATTGGTGTTAGGAATGATATGTTTAGCATAGGAGGGAGACTTTGATGTTTTGGCGTCAGCCAGAGCGGAGTCATCAGTGAAATACCTCTCTTATTATTCTTGACATCTAACTGCATGCCGTAAGCCGGCTGCAAGACATTGTATGGTGGGTAGTTTGACTGGGGCGGTCGCCTCCCAAAAAGTAACGGAGGCGTGCGAAGGTAGGCTCAGAACGGTCAGAAATCGTTCGTAGAGTGCAATGGCATAAGCCTGCCTGACTGCGAGACTGACAAGTCGAGCAGAGTCGAAAGACGGTCATAGTGATCCGGTGGTTCTGAGTGGAAGGGCCATCGCTCAACGGATAAAAGGTACGCCGGGGATAACAGGCTGATACCCTCCAAGAGTCCATATCGACGAGGGTGTTTGGCACCTCGATGTCGGCTCATCACATCCTGGGGCTGGAGCAGGTCCCAAGGGTTTGGCTGTTCGCCAATTAAAGTGGTACGTGAGCTGGGTTCAGAACGTCGTGAGACAGTTCGGTCCCTATCTGCCATGGGTGTAGAAGAATTGAGAGGATTTGTCCCTAGTACGAGAGGACCGGGATGAACATACCACTGGTGGACCGGTTGTAGCGCCAGCTGCAGTGCCGGGTAGCTAAGTATGGACGGGATAACCGCTGAAAGCATCTAAGTGGGAAACCCACCTCAAAACTAGTTCTTCCTATAGAGCCGTAGTAGACCACTACGTTGATAGGCTGGATGTGGAAGCGCGGTAACGCGTGTAGCTGACCAGTACTAATAGCTCAATTGGCTTGATTTATGCACTGAAAACGATTTTCGTTTTATAAATGAACTCATTAACTTTTTTTTTAAATTGCGAAGCATTTAACCTAAGAGATTTGAGAAAAATTCGTAAAGAAAGAATAAAGTTTAGTTCTTAAAAAAATATCTAAAAAAAAATTAATGAAACGATATATAGAAATAGGTAAAAAATTATTTCCCATACATAGAAGTATAACGGGTAAAGGCGTAATTAAAACTTTAAAAATTTTTCAAAAAGAAATTAAAGATTTAAAAATAAAAAAAATAAAATCAGGAATTAAAGTTTTCGATTGGAAAGTTCCTGAAGAATGGAATATTAAAGATGCCTTTGTAAAAGATAAAAACGGAAAAAAAATTATAAGTTTTAAAAGAAACAATTTACATATTGTATCTTATTCACAACCAATAGATCAAAAAATTACAAAAAAAGAGTTAGTTAAACATCTTCATTTTTTAAAAAAACAAAAAAAAGCCATCCCATACGTCACTTCTTATTACAAAAAGTATTGGGGGTTTTGCACCAGCTATATTGATTACAAGGAAATCATAAAAAAATATAAAGCTAACGATAAGTTTCATGTAAAGATTGATAGTGAATTTAAAAAAAATGGAAATATGAGTTACGGTGAGTTAAAAATTAAAGGAAAAAGTAATAAGGAAATTTTAATCTCAACTAATATTTGTCATCCCTCAATGGCAAATAATGAACTTTCAGGACCGCTAGTTGCACTCGCTTTAGCAAAATATTTTAAAAAATTTAAAAACTTAAAAAGAAGTATAAGATTTTTGTTTTTGCCCGAAACAATAGGGGCAATTGCTTACCTTAAGAAAAATTTAATTAGAATGAAAAAAAATGTTATCGGGGGATATACCCTCACATGTATTGGAGATAATAAAAATTACTCATATTTATATACAAAATATAAAAATTGCCCCAGCGACTTCGCTGCGCTTAAAGCTTGTCGTGAATTGAAGATTGATTGTAAAAAATACAATTACCTATATAGCGAGTCTGATGAGAGAAGGTATAACTCCCCTTTCGTTGAACTAGGAATAGGATCAATAATGAGAACTAAATATCACTCATTCCCTGAGTATCACACTTCTTTGGATAACTTTAATCTAGTAACTGCAAAGGGACTGCAAGGTGGCTATAATTTTGTTAAAAAGGCCATAAAAAATTTAACAAAAATTAAGTTGAGTTCACCAAATAAAAGAAGCATTCGTAAAACTAAATTAATTATAGGCAGAACCATTTGTGAACCTAATTTGGGAAAAAGAAATTTATACCCATTGTTATCTAGAAAAGATAATGAGTTTAAAACCCCTCATAGAATATTAGACTTTTTGCAGTATGCAGACGGAACTAACGATTTACGCGCTATTTCTAATTACATTAATTGTTCCCTAAAAAAAACAAGTACAATATTTAGTATATTAGCTAAAAATAAGCTTGTTAAATATGTAAATTAGACACCATATTAGCCTTTCTAGAACAAATAAAGCTTTACATGTTCAAATATTGAACATACAGTGTTCAAAATTTGAACGTTATGAAAGTAGATCAAGACCATTTTGAAGTACTAAGAAAAATACAAAAAAAACCGGAAGCTTCTCAGAGAGAACTTGCAGGAGAACTTGGATTTAGTTTAGGAAAATTAAACTATTGTTTAAAAGCTCTCCAGAAAAAGGGATTAATTAAATTACAAAATTTCCAAAAGAAAAAAAATAAAATTAGTTATTTACAATATATTATTACACCAAAAGGAGTTACTCAAAGAACTAAACTCACTATTAATTTTATGAAAAGAAAGATGAAAGAATACGATGAACTTAAAAAAGAGTTAGAAAAAAAATAATTATAAAATGTGGACTATTGTTAAATTTGATAAAAAAAATATTGAATTCCTTAAAAAGGAACTTAAGAAAACTTTAGGTGAAGACACGATTATTTATACCCCAAAATTTTTTGTAGAATCTTATAAGAAAAACAAACTTCATGGAAAAGAGTTACATTTATTAGGTGATTATTTATTCTGTTTTAATAAAAAGTTAAAAAATCATAAATTTTTGGATTTTCTGAAATATACAAAAGGACTTAAATATTTTCTGAGTGGTTGCTATGAGGCCCAGGAAGAAATTGAAAATTTTATTAAAAAATGTAAAAATTCAGAAAATGACAAAGGATATTTAGTAAAAAACTTTTTTGATATTTGTAAATATTCAAAATATAAATTCGCCTCAGGACCATTTGCTGAAAAAATTTTTAAAATTATAGATCTAAGAAAAAACGAAATAAATATTTTACTGGGAAACATTAAAACAACAATTAGAAAAGAAAAATTTTTATTTAGACCAGTTTAATTTAAAATGGACAAAAAAATTGTAAAATGGTATTTTTGCAAAGTGCGGAGCTTTATCTAAATGAAAACTTGGGAAAACAACTATAAAAATTTAAAACGTTATAACAATTACCCACATGATTTTGTTGTTTCAGAAACTTTAAAACATTTTAAAAATGTTAACAAAATTAAGGCACTGGATTTAGGTTGCGGTGGAGGTGGAAACACCAAGTTTTTAGCAGAGCAAGGTTTTTTAACTTACGGGGTAGACGCATCTCAAACAGCAGTTAATTTAACCAAAAAAAAATTAGTTAAAAGTAAAAAAAAAAAAATTATTAAAGCAAACTTTGAAAATTTACCATTTAAAAAAAACTTTTTTAATTTAATAATTGATAGAGCGTCTCTTACTCATAACACAGAGAGTAGTTTGAAGGAAAAAATTATTCCCGAGGTAGGGAGAGTTTTAAAAAAAAATGGAATAATTATTTCATTATTTTGGTCCTCTAATCATTCCGATAAAATTTATGGGAAAAGAATTAAAAATGAAAAAAATTCGTTTTGTAACTTTAAAAAAGGTTCCTTTAAATATTCACCAATAGTTTTTTTTTCTAGTAACAAAGATTTAAAGCAATTATTCATAAATTACGAATTTTTAAATATGACTAAAATTCAAGAAAAGCCAACTATTGGTAAAAAAACAAATAATGAATATTTTTTAATTGTTGTAAAAAAAAAATGAAATTAAAAAAAATATTTAATCTAAACAAAAAAATAAAAGCTGAAGTTTTGACTTATTTTAAAACAAGAAAAAAAAGCAAATACTTAACTAAATTTTCAAAAGAAATTATCGATAATCTTGAATTAAATGGAAGCGTAATCATCAAAGATTTTATCGTAGAAAAAAATCACCAAAAAAATAAAAAAAATTACAAAAAATTTATGGAACTATTTGGAAAAATCTTGTCACAAAACAAAAAGAGGGAGAAAATTGTAGAAATTAAGGATTTAGGAAAAAAGTGGAGTGCAAACACAAGAGGCTATAAAACTAATGATTTTTTAGATCTTCATACCGACGGAGGTTCGCTTGCTTCACTATTTTGCATCAAAGATGCTGCGTATGGTGGTGAGTCTACCTGTGTTAATGCAAAAACAATTTATGATTTAATAAATGATCAATCTCTTAAAAAAAAATTATTTGAAGGGTTTAGATATCACAGAAGAGGAGAGGCATCTAACTATTCAAAAATTACAAAAAAAAAATACCCTATCTTTTTCTATAATAAAAAAATTTTACACTGTACTTATAATAGAAAACCGATTGAGGAAGCTCTTAAATTTCAAAAAAAATATTCAGAAATTAATTATCTTGATAAATTTGATGAATATATTTTTAAAAAGAAAAACAATATTTCTCAATTTAAACTTAAACCAGGTGACATCTGGATAGTGAATAATTTTAAAGTTCTTCATGGTAGAAAAAAATTTATTAATAGCAAAAAAAAACAAAAAAGACTTTTACTCAGAGCCTGGATAAAACCTACTAAATTTAAATTTAGCGGAAAAACATATTTAGAAGCGTTAAACGATATTTAAAAAATTGAAAAATAAAGAAGAAGATAAAATAAAATTTATTCAAAAATTTTTTGGGACAAAAATAAAATTTGATGAAGATCTTTTTGCCTCTGGCAGATTAGACTCTCTTAAAGTAGTTGAACTTATTTCATTAATTGAAAAAAAAACTAAAAAAAAAATTAATCCAAAAAAAATCAATCAAAAAACATTTTCTAAAGTCCAAAATATTTTAAAATTATTTTAGATGAAAGAATATTTAGAGTCGAAGAAAAATTATAAATGTTATTAT
The DNA here is from genome assembly GCA_902549495.1 of uncultured Pelagibacteraceae bacterium. Lineage (GTDB taxonomy): Bacteria > Pseudomonadota > Alphaproteobacteria > Pelagibacterales > Pelagibacteraceae > Pelagilacustribacter. Next base: position 11,055 of record CACCVU010000012.1, on the reverse strand, counting down.
AATTTTGTAAGAGGAGAAAAATTATTTTTTTTTCTGAATGGTTTAGCTGGTATAAAAAATTTCTTTTACAGTTTTAAAAAATATAAAAAAAAAACAAATGGACTTTTATTGGTAGACTTTCCAGGTTTTGGAAAATCAAAATACTTTAAAGTCCCTAAAAATATAATCCGCGATCATTTAAGAATTCTAAAAATTATTCTAAAAAAGAATAAAATAAATGAAATTAATTTGGTTGTTTTTTCTCTTTCAACCGCCTATTTGGAAAAAATGAATAAAGATAAATTTTTTACTAAAAGGATTAAAAAAATTTTTTTTTTAGACCCGTCATTAAAAAAAGAGGACTTAGATTGGTCAATGACCATTTTTAAAAAAAATAAAAAACAATATAAAAAATATATTTACATGTATAAAAAAAACCTAAGACGAATATTTCCTCTTGGTTTATATAATAAAAACTCTCAAATTGATAAAATCACTAAACAGATGAAATATTTTGATGAAAAAGTTCTTTTTAAATTAAATAGAGAATCCGTAGACATAATTCTTAAAAATAAATTAAAAAATGTTTTTAAGAGAGTGAAAAAATTTTATTTACTTCCCCAAAATAAAAAAAAAATAAAGAAAACCAAAGTTAAAAAGTTCTTTATAAACAAATCGAAGCATTACATATTCCTAGATAATCCAAAAAGTACTTACTCAATTTTATCAAAGAATGGCTAATTCTATTCCAGAGTTGATACAGCAAAATATTAAAATCTTCCAAAAAAAAAATATCATTTTTGAGGAAAAAGAAAAAATTAATTATGAGGAGCTGTATTTTTTTTCCAGGGAAGTTTCAAGTCAACTTCTTAGAATGAATTTAAAAAAAGGCGATAAAATTTGCGTTTGTATGAATAAAAGCATTGATCAAATTTTGGTAATTTTAGGTTGTTTATTCTCTAATTTTGTTTTCGTGCCTATTTTACCTTTTTTAAAAAAAGATAGTATCAATTATATAATTAAAAACTCTGGAGCAAAATTAATTATAACAGATAAAAGTAGAAATCTTGAGATTGAGAAAAAGTATTCAAAAAAATTATTACTTTTCGAAAATAAGGTTTTCAAAGCTAATAGTAAATTTAAAGAAACATTTAACAATAAAAGCATAACTAGAAATAAAAACTTTGATATTAAAGGAAATGATACTGCAGCAATAATTTACTCCTCTGGATCAACTGGAATGCCTAAAGGCATTGTTATTCCACATATAAATTTTGTTAAAGGTGCAGAAATTGTTTCAAATTATTTAGGCACAAAATCATCAGATAAAATTTTGGGTGTCTTGTCTTTTAATTTTGATTATGGATTAAACCAACTATGGCAAACATTAATGTTAGGTTGCTCATTATTTTTACATAACTTTACATTATCAAATGATTTTTTTAATTTTATAAGATCTAAGAAAATTTCTGTTTTACCCTTAATGCCTGTAATCATGACTATAATCTTTCAAAAAAAAATACCAACAAAATTTAAGCACGTTCGTTATATATGTACTTCTGGCGGGCCAGTTGAAAAAAATATTATTTTAAAACTAAAAAAAAATTTTCCTACAAGCAAAATCTTCTTAATGTATGGCCTTACTGAAGCTTTTAGATCTACTTTTTTAGAACCAAATAAAGTGATAAAAAAATATAATTCTATAGGTAAAGCTATACCAAAAGTAAAAATTCATGTATTAGACAATAATTTAAATGATTGTAAAGTAGGTGAAATAGGTGAGCTAGTTCATAGAGGTGGCTGTATATCAAAAGGTTATTTTAAGGACCAAAAAAATACTAAAAAAGTTTTTAGAAAAATAAAAAGATTTCGTGGCGAAACAGTAGTTTTTTCAGGTGACTTAGTAAAAAAAGATTCAGACGGTGATATTTTTTTTATTGGCAGGAAAGATCATATGATAAAAACTGCTGGCTATAGAGTTAGTCCTACCGAAGTTGAAAATCAAATTACTAGGATAAAAAATGTTAAATTTGCTGTTGTTACAAGTAAATATTGTTCAATCAAAGGTCAAAAAATTATTTGTGCTTATACTTCTAAAAATAACAAGAGAGTCAGTGATAGCGTCTTTAAAAAAAATTGTCACAAACTTTTACCTACTCATATGGTTCCAGCAAAAATATTTTTTTTTAAGAATTTTCCAGTTACTGGCAATCAAGGAAAAATTAATAGATCAGAGGTAATTAAAAAAATTAAGGCAAAACATTGATAAAGACATCAAAAGAAAAAATTGCAAATATTCTGAATCATTTTGAAATTAAACAAGACTCTTATTTAATTCTTCATACAAGTTTATTTATCTTAGGTCAAATTGAAGGCGGTATTAAGACATTTTATGATCTTATAATAAAAAAATATGGAACACAGGGTACAGTAATTGTTCCAACTTTTACTTATTCCTTTAGAAGAAAACAAATATTTAATGTAAATCATTCTGTGAGCGACCCGGAAGTTGGTATTTTTCCTGAATTTTTAAGAAAACAAAAAAAAAGCTATAGAAATTTGGATCCACTATTTTCTTTTTCATCTATAGGTAAGGATAAAAATATAATTTTAAGAAGTAGAAAAAATTGTTTTGGTAAAAATTCAATTTTCGAAAATTTATTTAACAAAAATGCGAAAATTCTCTCTATTGGTGTGGAGTTTACCCATGGTATAACTGAATTTATGCATATAGAGAGATTAGCAAATGTTTTTTATAGATATGAGAGAACTTTTACAGGCCATATTGTTGACCATAATAAAAAAAAATTTAAAGATAAAGCTATCCATTTTGTGAAAAATGAGAGAATTTTTAAAAAATATCAATCTAATAGAGAAAACTTTGGACAACAACTTATAAAAAAAGGTATTTGTAAGAATTTAAAATATGGTTATGGAAATATATTTACGATTGATACAAACAACTTTTTAGAATTTACTTACAATACATTAAAAAAAAAACCGGACATCATGTTAAAAAAAATTTAAGTGCTATGATATTAAATGATAAAATTGAAAAAATAAAAGATAATTATCAAAAAGAAGGATTTGTAATTATAAATAATGTTTTTCCAAAAAAAAATATTAAATTAGTAAAAAAAAAATTATTTAATTTTTTACGAAGAAAAAAAGCAAGTTTAGGAAAGAGAAAAATTCACTTTGCAAATAATTCAAAACTAATAAATTCAGTTCACCATTTAAACTGGAGTTATGTAAAAAAAGTAAGAAAAAATAAAAAAATAGTAAATATTGTTAAAATTCTTCTAAACGAAAAAATTAGAGATTTTGGTGCAGAAGTATTTGCAAAGCCAGCTAAGGTGGGCATGCGAGTGCCTATTCATCAAGATAATTATTATTGGAACTTAGATAATGGAAAAGGTTTAACTGTTTGGATTGCCTTAGATAAAAGCAGAAAAGAAAACGGAGCAATTTTTTATTATAAAAATAGCCACAAATTAGGGTTACAACCTCATAAATCATCTTATGCCCCAGGTAGTTCTCAAACATTGAAGAATGTTGAGATTTTAAAAAAATTTCAAAAAGTTACACCTGAGTTAAACCCTGGAGACATTTTAATTCATGATTGTTTAATAATTCATGGAAGTAATAAAAATAGAAGTAATAAGGATAGAACTGGATTAACAATGAGATATATAGCAAATTCTAGTAAAATAAATAAAGCTGCTAAACTTAAATACGAAAAAGCCCTAAAAAAACAAACTTAATTAAGTTCTAATGCCTGGATACGAACTAATAGACAATAAAGAATTTTCAGAAATTTCTCAAATTTTCAAAAAAAGTAAAACCCTTTTTAGGATGGGTTTTGAAAAACAAAGAAAAGGAATATTCAAAGTTGAAGAATTTGAAAAAAAATTTGCTCGTAAACTAAATTCTAATTATGCATTAGCAGTTTCATCAGGCACAGCAGCTTTGAGAGTTGCTTTATCAACCTTAAATTTGAAGGAAGGAGATGAGGTAATTACACAATCATTCACTTTTGTTGCAACTGTGGAGGCCATTGTAGAGTCTCGTGCAGTCCCGGTGTGTACTGAGATAGATGAAACATTAAATATGGATCCAGATGACCTAGTAAAAAAAATTACAAAAAAAACTAAAGCTGTTATAGCCGTTCATATGCTAGGAGTTCCAGCAAGACTGGATAAGATAAAAAAGATTTGTAAAAAATACAATTTAAAATTGTTAGAAGATACTGCTTGGGGTTGTGGTGCAAAATATAAAAATAAATTTCTTGGTACTTGGGGAGATATGGGCGCTTTTTCTTTCGATTTCGCAAAAACTATAACTACTGGAGAAGGAGGCATGATACTTTTTAAATCTAAAAAAAAATATGAAGCTGCTAAAGCCTGGCATGACCATGGTCACGAAAATAATCCAAAAGTTCCCAGATGGGAGGATACTAGAAAAAGCAGTGGTTTTAATTTTAGAATGACAGAGATGCAAGCAGCAGTGGGTTTAGCACAACTAAAAAAATTAGACTTAATAGTGAAAAAACAAAGAGAAAATTACAATAAAATATGGAAAAAAATTAAATCCTTGCCAGGAATTACCAAAAGGTTATATCCGCCCGAAAGCAAAATTTCAGCTGACGCATTAATATTTTTTGTTAAAGACAGAAAAAAGGCAGTTAAGTGTAGATTAGCTTTATTGAAAGAAGGAATTTCTACTAAAATTTTACCCGAGGCCTATACATGGCATTTTGCTAAAGAATGGACACATATTAAAAACTTAAAAAAAAATTCTCCTTTAAAAAAAAGTTTCAATAAATCTGAGATTTTAATTAAAAAATCTGTATCCCTGCCAATTTTTGTGAATTTCTCTGATAAACAAATTTTTAAAATTGAGAAAGCGTTGAGAAACATTCTAAAATGACAAAAAAAGTTTCAGTGACAGTTATTGTCCCGACATATAACCGAGATTTATACATTGGCAGGTGTATAAGATCGTTGTTAGACCAAAGCCTAGATAGAGAGAAATACGAAATTATTGTTATAAATGATGGTAGTAAAGATAAAACAGATACAATACTTAATGCATTCAAGGATGAAGTTATAATTTTAAGCAATAAAAAAAATAAAGGTCTATCTTACTCTTTAAATAAAGGAATTAGATGCTCAAAAGGAAGATTTGTAATCAGAGTTGACTCAGATGATTATGTTAATCATGAATTTTTGAAATACTTACAAATGCATCTTTTATCTAACAATGAAATGCAAGCTGTATGCTGTGATTACTACTTGGTTGATGATAAAGAAAATATTATTAAAAAAATGAACTCGGACACAAATCCCATCGGATGTGGGATAATGTTCAGAGTCGAAAGCCTATTTAAAATTGGATTATACGATAAAAATCTCAAAGTTCATGAAGAAAAAGACTTAAGAATTAGATTTTTAAAACATAACAAAATTCATAGAATATCTCTTCCTTTATACAGGTATAGAAAACATGCAAAGAATATAACGAAGAATAAGAAAAATATGAAAAAATACTTTAAAAAGTTATTAGCAAAACATAATAAAAAAAGAAAATGAACTTCAATTATCTTAAATTAAAGAAAAAAAATTCTTCATACGTTATTGCTGAAATAGGCGTAAACCATGGGTGCTCCATTAAAAAAGCTAAAGAGATGATTTCACTTGCTAAAAAAGGAGGAGCGGACGCAGCTAAATTTCAGACTTATAAAGCAAATACTTTAGCAAAAATAAATTCTAAAGCTTATTGGAACTTATCTAAGGAGAAGACAAAATCTCAACACCAGTTATTTTCAAAATTTGATAAGTTTGATAAGGAAGAATATGAAATCTTAGCGAAATATTGTAAAAGAATTAATATTGATTTCTTATCGACACCTTTTGATTTAGATGCAGTAGATTTTTTAAACCCCTTAGTTCCATTGTTTAAAATTTCATCTTCTGATATAACTAACTATCCTCTTTTGAAAAAAATTTCAAAAACAAAAAAACCTATTTTATTATCAACTGGGGCCTCATCAATTAATGAAATACGTGAAGCTGTTAAAATAATTAAATCTGGTACCAAAAAAATTGTTATTATGCATTGTATTCTTAGTTATCCTACAACTGATATTAATGCGAATTTAAACATGATTTTAGATTTAAAAAAAACTTTCCCAAATTATGTAATAGGCTACTCCGATCACACCACACCCGACAAAAATATGTTGAGTACAACTACAGCTTATTTATTAGGCGCAAAGGTAATTGAAAAACATTTTACATTTAATAAAAAATTAAAAGGTAACGATCATTATCATTCTATGGATGTAAAAGATTTAAAAGTTTTAAAAAGTAATATTTACAAACTGTATAAAATTCTTGGAATTCAAAAGAAAAAAATAATTAATTGTGAGTTTAAATCTAGAAAATTTGCTAGGAGGTGTATAGTTGCAAAAAAACACCTTAAAAAAAATCAAAAAATTAAAGAACAAGACTTAATCACTTTAAGACCTAATACTAATGGTGTACCGGCATCCTCATGGGATAAAGTTATTGGAAAGAAACTAAGAAATGATATTCCCCCTAATAAAGAATTAAGGTGGAAAGACATTTATATCTAAAGTTCATGTCAGATACTCTAATCATTATTCAAGCAAGGATGGGCTCAAAACGTTTACCAGGTAAAATGCTTATGAAACTCTCTAATTATACGCTTATTGAGTGGGTTATAAAAAGATTAAAAAAAATAAAAATTAAAGCAAAAATAATTATAGCTACAACAAAAAAAAAAGAAGATGATAAAATTACCAAAATTGGGAAAAAGAATAAATTGAAAGTATTTAGAGGCCCAAACAATGATGTATTACAAAGATTTTATTTAGCTGCAAAAAAATTTAAGGCAAAATACATAGTAAGGATTTGCGCAGACAATCCTTTTATAGATTTTGGAGAAATTGACTTATTAGTAAAAAAATTTAAATCAAAAAATAAAGATTACGCTTTTAATCACAGAAATATACTTAATAGTCTATACGCCGATGGATTTGGAGCTGAAATTTTAACATATTCAAGCTTGGTAAAAATAAATCATAAAGCACTAAAAAAAACTCAAAGAGAACATGTAACCAAATACATATGGGATAATAAAAAAAAATTTAAAATATTACCTATATTAGCTAATAAAAGCTTTGCGCATCCAAATTTAAAATTTGATATTAACACTAAGAAAGATTTAAATTTTATGAATTACTTTGTGAAAAAAAATAGTATTAATATAAATACTAGAGCAAAAAGAATTATTCAATTAAGAAAAACAGTAAAATGAATTTATGATAAAAAAAATATTATTTGAAGATCGAAATGATAATTGGGAAATTTGGCAAAAAAATAGTTCAATTGAGAGATCAATAAAAAGAATAAAAAAACAACTTCCAGAAATGGAAGCATCAAAACAATTAGTTAAGATTGTAAAAAAAAAATATAAAAAAGGAGATAAAGTTTTAGATTTTGGCTGCGCGGCTGGACATTTTTATTTAAGTCTAAAAAGAATTGATAATAAAATAAATTATTATGGTTTTGACTCAACAAAAGATTATATTAATTATGCTAAAAGATATTTTAAAAAAGAAAAAAACACTAAATTTGAAGTTCAAAGTTTATTTTCAATGTCAAAAAAATATTACAATAAATTTGATATTGTATTTTGTTCAAATGTACTTCATCATATACCTTCAATAGACTTACCTTTAAAAAATCTTATTAAAGCAACAAAAAAAGTTTGTATTATTAGAACATTAGTAAGTAACAACACGCATTTAAGTAGATTTTATTACAATGATCAAACGAACCGTAAAGGAGAACTTAATAATTTCCAATTACAAAACACCTATAGCTACAGCTTAATAAGAAAAAAGATAAAAAAAATTGGGAATTTTAAAGTAAGTTTTCTAGACGATATTTTCGACGGAAAAAAAATTAATAAAGAATTTACAAAAAAAGAGAGAAAAAGATACCCAGGCCTAACAAGGCATGTTGATGGCCTGCAGATTGCTGGCAGTAAAGTTTTTGAATTTAAATGGATAATTATCCAAAAATAAATTATCCAAATTTTTAATCAAACTTTAATATTAAATGGAAGTCTATTTAATTTTTAATTTAAAAACATTTTTATATATTTCTAAAAATAAATTGAAATTTTTTGAAAGTAAAAAATATATTTTTCTTACTGATAAGATATTTATTATTAATGTAATTAATCTAGCTTTTTTAATTAATGAAAAAAAAAGGAATGATTTATTTATTAAGTTTTATAAATCTTTTGATAAAAAACTAAAAAAAAATAATAATAATTTTTTTTACAATCTAAATAGATGTCAGGTGGCTCGTGATTTTGCAGGATCCAAGTTAATTGAATATGTAATTAAAAAATATGTATTTAAAAAAAAAATCAAAAGAATTAATTATTTTAATGATTTAAATGGAAAATTATTTACCCCTGGTATTTACAATCATATTTTCAAGATAATATGCAAAAGAAATAAGATCGAATATAACTCTGAAAAAGTTTTTTCAGATAAAAAAATTCTTAAAAAAATTTTTGAAAAATTGAACCAAATAAAGTCTTTTTTCTACAATTTTGAGATGTTAAAGATAAAAATTTTTTTTACAAACATGGTACGGTATTTCAATAATCGTGAGAAATTATTAGTAATACGACCAGCTAATGACTTAAAATTTCTACCATTAGTCCAAAAAAAATTTGTGTATTATATTAATGTAAGCGAGAAAAATAGTGAACTATTTAAGTTTAGTATAGAACCAAAAAAAATCTCTAATATAGAAAGTTATGTTCTCAATTTTCTAAAAGAAAAAGAAAAAGAATATAAAAAAAAATACGAGTATTTATACAAAAATATTAAAAATTTTTTAAAAAAAAAAAAAATTAAAAAAATTTTTTGGGGAATGACCCCATCTCCAGTAATGAGAAACGTTTTTAAATCATTAATGAAAGAAAATTTTACAGTTTACGGAACTCAACATGGAGGCAAATGTTTTCTATTAAAAGACTCCACAGTTCATAGCGATGGAGAGTACGATTATTGTAATAATTACTTATCATACGGAGTCAGTAAAAAATTTAATTATAAATTTATTAAATCAAAGTATTTCAATATTTCAAATGTAGGTTCACTTAATTCGATTAATAATGTTGAAAAAGACTTTAAAAAAAAGAATTTAAACAATATTTTGTTCTTACCAACACCTGTTTCTCACTTTCATTGTCCTTTAATAGAGTCATCCCAGAATAAATTTTTAGAACTCCAAATAAGTATTTGTAAGGAATTAAATTTGAATTCAAAAAATAACAATTTTGTTAAACTAATCAACGGTGTACCTGATAAAATACTGTCCGATAATCAAGAATTACTAGAATTAAATCCTATTTCTTCGCAGATAAAAAAATTTGTAAACATAAAACGGAAAAAAAATAAGTTAAAAAAATTGTTAAAGGAATTGAACCCGCAAATAATAATTCTTGATAGTTTAAGCACCACTATATATGAGGCCATAGAATCTAAAAGTGAGGTAATTTTATTTTTAGATAAAATAAATCTTCCTTATCAAGATGTAATAGATAAACTTGCTAGTCGTGTATTTATAGTAACAAACATAAAAGAGATGAGAAAAACTATTAGAGATATTACAAAGAAAAAAAAAACAAGGTTAGAGAATTATGAATTTTACAATGAATTTTTCCGCTTTAAAGAAAAAAATTTTAATTCGCTTAAATTATAAAATAATCAAATGCAAAATTTAATAAATTTACCAAAAAAAAAAGTTTTAAAAGATTATGATAAAGCTAGGCTTGAAATTGTAGAAAAATACAAAAATGTAAATGGTCTTGTCTCAATTTATGAATATGGCTCAGTTAGTGCTCCTGGAATTTCAGATTTGGACATTATATTGGTTTTTTCTGATGGAATGAGAGGAAAAAAAGTAAAAGTAGCAAACAATTCTAAATTTTTAAACTTCTTTTTAAAAAACGGAACGATAATTAAAACTACTGAACAAATTTTCAAAAAATTTAATTATATTGATGAATTTAATCTAAAAAAGATTTATGGAAAAAAAATAAGATTAATAAAAATTTCAAAAAAAAGAAAAAAATTTTTAAGTCTAATTTCCATCTTAGATTGGTTGCCAGAAAGACTATTGAGATTAGCTCAAATAAATTCTAGTAAAAAAATTAAAGTGAACGAATTACTTTGCTTGCTTTATTCTGTGACATACTCATTTGAAAATCTCTATAAAATTACAAAAGAAAAGAATTATTTTACAAAAAAAAAATATCAATGAAATTAATATGCTTAGGTCAAGGTGGTTCAGAAGAAAAAAAAATTTTTTATATTTGAAAAAAATTCTTTTTAAAACTTATTTTCACATTATATACCAATTACTAAATTATAAAGATTATATTGAAAAAAATAAAATTTTTTTCCCAAAATCACAAGATGTGAAAAATAATCAAATCGTATTAAGGATTTTTAAAAATTCTAAAATTGTATTTAATGAATTAAATAATGAGGATGACTTAATAAAAAAAAACTTTTTAGCTTTTTCAAAAAAAAAAATTTTAGTTTATATGCCAATGATCTTCTTTACTCATTATAATTCTTTTCTTTCAATTAATGGAAAAATAAAAAAATCTTTAAGTGCAAAAATAAATAAAAAAAAAGGATTTAATTTCGGTATAAAAAGCGATTATAAAAAAGCTCTACAATATAAAATTGGTCTTATGGAAAAAAATTTAAAATTTTTAAATGATAATAATTTCAAAAATGGATTAATAAGATACGGTTTTTATAATGATGAAAAATAATTTAGAAAATCAACAAATAGAAATTAATAATTTAATTAATTGGTTCTTGAGCAGAAAAAGTATAAAATACCCTTCTACTTCTGACTATAAGTTTTTTCTATCTACTTTATCAAAAAATTTATCATATCAATACAGCAACCTTAAAATTAAGAAATTAAAAAAAAATAATAATAAAAAAAT
>CACCVU010000011.1 GCA_902549495.1 uncultured Pelagibacteraceae bacterium | reverse complement strand
ACTGCATATATCAGTAAAAATAATTTTTTATCAGAAGCCTCAATGCAATATTACAAATTTGATAATATTAACAGTTTCAATGGTACAATTTCAAAAAATGAAACTTTATCATACGGTACACCAAAAATAAGAAAAAAAATTAAAGGAAATATATTAAGTTTGTTATCAGGGGGAGCAGCCAAAGATAATTTTACTCATTGGTTTACAGATATCATTCCAAGAATCAAAATTTTTTCGTTAAAATTTAAATTAAGTAAAATTGATAAATTTTACGTGCCCAGTATTAAATACCAATTTCAAATCGAGTCTTTAAAATATTTAGGTATAAAAGAAAATCAATTAATAAGTAGTGAAAAATACAAACATATAAGCAGCAAGTATATCTATGCTACATCTCACCCCTGTTATCATTTGCCAATGAAAGTAAAAAAATGGTCTTTAAAATTCTTAAATAAATCATTCTCAAAAAATTTTTATAAGAATAAATACAAAAAAATATTTGTTGATAGGGATCAATTAAGATTAATCGATTTAAATAATTTAGAAAAATTTAAAAATTATCGAGTTTTAATTAACGAAACTGAGATTAAAAATTTTTTAATATCCAAGGGCTTCGATATTATTAAGCCAGAGGATTTCTCTTTTAAAGAACAAGTAAAAATATTCTCTAGCGCTAAAATTGTTGTTGGATTATATGGTGCCGCGATGATGATGTTAAGTTTTTGTAAAAAAAATACAAGAGTTTTAGAAATTAAACCTAAATTAGGCGGAAATGAATTTAAAAATATTTCAAAATTGTTAAAATTAAAACACAAACAGATAAATCTCAATCCTTTGATAAAATCTACTACACCACAGAATGGATTGTTATTCTGTCCGATTAATAAGATAAAAAAAGAAATTGATTTTTTTAAATAAAAGTTGGTGCCCTCACACGGACTCGAACCGCGAACCTATTGATTACAAATCAATTGCTCTACCAATTGAGCTATGAGGGCTTTAAAGTCTCTTAAAATAATTTTATCAAAAAAACAATATAAATAAACCAAAATTATTTTATTGATTGAAATATATGATGACAAACGACTGATACGGTGTTTGATATGTTTAAACTTTCAATTTCATTATTCATATGTACTTTAAATTTAAAATCTGAATTTTCTAATGTCTTCGCTTTTATCCCATATCCCTCAGAGCCAAATAATAAGACATTTTTACCTTTCCAGTTATTTTGAGTAAAATCTTTTTTGGCAGAAATATCAAAAGCGCTTATCCAAAATTCCTTTGTTTTTAAAAATTTAAGAGATGTGCTTAGATTTGAAACTTTAAATATTTTAATATGTTCTACACCTCCACTAGCACTTTTGTAAAGTAATTTACTTTTTGAAGGAAAGGATCTCTCTTTGACTACTAATCCATCAATATTAAATGCAACGGCACTTCTTATAATTGAACCAATATTTCGAGGATCTGTTACTTCTTCTAAGGCTATTAAATTAATATTTTTATTTTTATTGTTTAAGACGAACTCTTTGAGTGTTATCTCTTCAAGTTGCTCAACCTCAGCTACTAGACCCTGGTGAGCAGTTTCATCTTTTCCGCAAAGATTATCAAGTTCTTTTCTTGATTTATAAAAAACGTTTATAGATTTAAACAAATTTAAAGATTGATTTTCTCTATTTAATTTTTTTTGTGCATCTTCAGTTAAAAATACCCTTTCAATTTTTCTCGAAGGGTTTTTAAGAGCTTCTAAAACTGCATGTTTTCCAACAATTAAAAAAGTGGTTTTTTTCATGATTTTAAGCAAATTTTTCAAATTATTAGCATATTTTAAGGCAAAATGATTTATTGCAATTATTCCATAAATGCTTATAAAACGCTTGTTGTTAAATGCTTTTTAAGTTAGTGGGTATCCCCAAATAGTGTTTAGGAGGGGTACCAAAGCGGTCAAATGGGGCGGGCTGTAAACCCGTTGACTTCGGTCTTCGAAAGTTCGAATCTTTCCCCCTCCACCAAACTTAAAAACTTTGATAGTAAAGAGCGAGATAAGTTTGGATTTTGCGGGTGTAGTTCAATGGTAGAACGCTAGCCTTCCAAGCTGGATGTAAGGGTTCGATTCCCTTTACCCGCTCCAAAATTAAATGTTAAAAATAAAGTGAGGAAAAAAATAAATGTCAAAAGAAAAGTTTAACCGAAACAAACCACATTGTAATATTGGTACAATCGGACACGTAGACCATGGTAAAACAACATTAACTGCTGCTATCACAAAAGTGTTATCAGAGGCTGGTGGATCAAGCTCAGCAAATTTCGTTGCTTATGATCAAATTGATAAAGCTCCAGAGGAAAAAGAAAGAGGGATTACAATTTCAACAGCACACGTTGAATATGAAACTGAAAAAAGACACTACGCCCACGTAGATTGTCCGGGTCACGCTGACTATGTAAAAAATATGATCACTGGTGCAGCTCAAATGGATGGTGCAATATTAGTTGTTAACGCAGCAGACGGCCCAATGCCTCAAACAAGAGAGCATATCCTTTTGGCTCGTCAAGTTGGTGTTCCTGCTATTGTAGTATTTTTAAATAAAATTGACACAGTGAAAGATAAAGAGCTGGTTGATTTAGTCGAGGAAGAAATTAGAGAATTATTGACATCTTATAAATTTCCTGGAGATAAAATTCCAATAATTAAAGGATCTGCTTTAAACGCAGTAGAGGGAAAAGATGAAGCTACTGGCAAAAACGCAATAATGGAATTAATGAAAGCAGTAGATGAAACTATTCCGCAACCAGACAGACCTAAAGACAAACCTTTCCTTATGCCGGTAGAAGATGTTTTTTCTATCTCTGGACGAGGTACAGTTGTTACAGGAAGAGTAGAGTCAGGTGTAATTAAAGTCGGTGAAGAAATTGAAATAGTTGGAATTAGAGATACAAAAAAATCTGTTTGTACTGGTGTAGAAATGTTTAGAAAACTTTTAGACAGTGGTGAAGCAGGTGATAACATAGGGGCACTTCTTAGAGGTGTAGAAAGAGATGATGTTGAGAGAGGACAAGTTCTTTGTAAACCAGGATCTATAACTCCTCACACAGAGTTTGAATGCCAGGCATATATTTTAAAAAAAGAAGAAGGCGGAAGACATACCCCATTTTTTACAAAATATAGACCTCAGTTTTATTTTAGAACAACTGATGTAACTGGTGAAGTTACTCTTCCATCTGGAACTGAAATGGTAATGCCAGGCGATGATGGTAAATTTACTGTTAAGTTAATTACTCCAATCGCAATGAGCGAAAATTTAAACTTCGCCATTAGAGAGGGTGGAAAAACAGTAGGAGCTGGAGTAGTTACAAAGATAGTAAAATAAACGCTTAGGAGCGTAGTTCAATTGGTAGAGCGCCGGTCTCCAAAACCGGAGGTTGTGGGTTCGAGTCCCTCCGCTCCTGCCAAAACTACAAATTAGTATGAAAAACCCTTTAAAATTTATACAAGAAGTAAAACAAGAAACCTTTAGAATTACTTGGCCAACAAAAAAAGAAACGATGATGGGTGCTATAATGGTTTTCGCATTAGCCTCTATCGCTGCAATATTTTTTTTAATTTTAGATCAAATTTTAAGATTTTTTCTTAACTTAATTTTAACAATAAATTTTTAACAATGAATTGGTACATCGTTCAAGCTTATTCGGGATTTGAAAAAAAAGTTGTTGAGTCAATTAAAGAGGAGCTAAAAAAAAATAAACTATCAGAAAATTTACAAGAAATATTAGTGCCTACTCACCAAGTTACAGAGGTCAAAAAGGGCAAAAGAACCAAAAAAGAAAAAAAATTTTTTCCAGGATATGTGTTGATAAAAATTGAACTCACAAAACAAATTTATCATTTAATTAAAAATTTACAAAAAGTCAGTGGTTTTTTGGGGTCTACAGACAAACCTACACCAATAACTGATGACGAGATCAAACGTATTCTTGGACAAGTTTCAGAGAGCGCAGTAAGTCAAAAAACTAGTATAAATTTTGAAATAGGTGAAAAAGTAAAGGTTTGCGATGGTCCTTTTGCTTCATTTAACGGACTTATTGAAGAAATTGATGAAGAAAAATCTAGACTTAAAGTGTCAGTTTCTATATTTGGTAGAGCAACTCCAGTAGATTTAGAATTTAACCAAGTGGAGAAAAATTAATGGCTAAAGAAATAACAGGTTATGTAAAATTACAAATAAAAGGAGGCCAAGCTAATCCTGCGCCTCCTGTAGGCCCTGCTCTTGGGCAAAGAGGCATTAATATAATGGAGTTTTGTAAGGCGTTTAATGAAAAAACAAAATCATTTATGGGAAAACCTGTCCCAGTTGTAATAACGGTTTATAAAGATAAAAAATTTGATTTTATAATAAAATCTCCTCCAGCATCTCATTTTATTAGAGAAGCTGCTAAGCTTAAAAGTGGCTCAAGTGAACCCGGTAGAGTTGTTGCAGGATCAATTACAATGAAGCAAGCTGAGGCAATAGCAAAAGAGAAAATGAAAGATTTAAATGCTTTTGATTTAAAAGAAGCTACAAAAATAATCTGCGGTTCTGCAAGATCAATGGGTATCGAGGTGAAAGAATAATTATGAAAAAAAAATCAAAAAGGTATAAAGCTATTCTTAAAAATTCAATTAAAGATAAAAAAATAAGTATTAAAGAAGCTTTAGAATTAGTTAAAAAAAACTCAACAAGTAAATTCGATGAGTCTATTGATGTTTCCGTTAAAATAAATCTAAAACAATCAAAAGGTGGAGATTTTAGTTTAAGAACTGTTGTTAATTTACCAAATGGATCTGGAAAAAAAAGCAAAGTAGCAGTTTTGTGTGAGGCAAGCAGAATAGATGAAGCAAAAAAAGCTGGAGCAGATATAGCCGGGTCTGATGATCTATTAGAAAAAATTGCTACAGGAAAATTTGATTTTACAAAACTTATTTGCACTCCGGCAATGATGGGAAAAATTGGAAAACATGGAAAAGTTTTAGGCCCTAAAGGTCTAATGCCTAATCCAAAATTAGGAACAGTGTCGACTGATCTGGCAAAGTCAGTCAAAGATATTAAAACAGGACTAGTTGAAATTAGAAATGATAAAGATGGCAATCTTGCTTCTACAATCGGTAGAAAAAGTTACTCTACTGAAAAATTACAAGAAAATTATAATTTTTTAATTGAAAGTTTAAAAAAAGAAAAACCTGATACAATCAAAGGTGATTTTATTAAAGGCATTTATCTAACCTCTACAATGGGTATTTCTTACAAATTAGGAGCTAAATAAAATTATGATGTCAAAAGAAGCTAAGAAAAATTATGTAGAAGAGATGAAGAAAAATTTTACTAATAATGATTCAGTAATGATTGCACAATATCAGGGACTTAATGTAAATGAGTTAGATGCATTACGAAAAGAATTGAGAGATAAAGGCATTTTATTTAAAATCACAAAAAATAGAATAACTAAATTAGCTATTAAAGAAACTCCAAAAAAAGATCTTGAAAAATATTTTATTGGACCAACAGCTGCTGCAATCTCGTCCGACCCTATTTCAACAGCAAAAATTTTAACAAAATTCTCAAAATCTAATGATAAGCTAAAAATTGTTGCTGGTTTCATGGACGGTAAAGTTTTAGACGAAAAAGAGGTGTCAATTATAGCGACACTTCCGTCATTAGAGGAAGCAAGGGCTAAAATTGTAGGTATTTTAGCCTCACCTGCACAAAAATTAGTGAGTATTTTACTTGCACCAGGCTCAAAAATTGCTAATTTAGCGCGCGCAAAGAGTTTAAAAAATTAATTCACAGGATACAAAATGGCAGACTTAAATAAAATTATCGATGAACTTTCAAAACTAACAGTTGTTGAAGCTGCAGACCTTTCAAAACAGTTAGAGGAAAAATGGGGTGTAACAGCAGCAGCACCAGTGGCAGCGGCACCAGCCGGAGGGGCAGCGGCACCAGCAGGTGAGGAAAAATCTGAGTTTTCTCTTTTTTTAGCATCTGCAGGAGATAAAAAAATTAATGTTATTAAAGAAGTTAGAGCTATAACTGGTTTAGGTTTAAAAGAAGCAAAAGATTTAGTTGAGGCAGCACCAAAAGAAATTAAAGGTGGTGTTGCAAAAAAAGATGCTGAAGAATTTAAGAAAAAACTTGAAGCAGCTGGAGCTAAAGTAGAATTAAAGTAAACAAGATTTAAAGTGATATTTCATTGCAATTAAGTATTGCAATGGAAATTTTTATATTTAATGCAATTATCTTTTACGCAAAAGAAAAATATTAGAAAGAATTTCGGTAAATTAGTTGAAGGTTTATCTATCCCAAATCTTATAGAGGTACAAAAAAATTCGTACAATGAATTTTTAGAGTCCAAGTCTTTAAAAGAGCAACTTAGCGATCTTTCGAAAGGTATAGATAAAGTTTTTAAAAGTATATTTCCTATAGAAGATGGCAACGACAAAGCAACTCTTGAATATATTTCATACAAATTGGAAAAGCCAAAATTTGATGTAATAGAATGTAAGCAAAGAAGTTTGTCTTACTCAGCCGCTTTAAAGGCAAACTTAAGATTAGTTGTATACGATATTGATACAGAAAATAATACTAAGCAAATTCTTTCAGCTAAAGAACAAGAAGTTTTTATAGGCGATTTACCTCTTATGACTCCTAGCGCAACATTTATAACTAATGGCGTTGAGAGAGTCGTGGTAAACCAAATGCATAGAAGTCCCGGTGTATTTTTTGACCATGACAAAGGTAAAACACACGCAAGTGGAAAACTTTTATTTAATTGCAGAATAATTCCTGGAAGAGGATCATGGTTAGATTTTGAATTTGATCCAAAAGATATTTTATATTTCAGAATAGATAGAAAGAAAAAATTACCAATTTCTACAATCCTTTATGCCTTAGGGTATACAAAAGAAAAGATTATAGAAACATTTTATACAAAAGATAAATACATATACAATGATCAAACTAAAAATTGGTCTACAAACTTCAACCCAGAAAATTATAAAAGGCCAATAAAACTATCTTTTGATTTAATAGACGCAAAAACAAACAAAAAAGTTTTATCAAAAGGTGAAAAATTAAACTTCATAATTGCAAAAAAACTAAAAGAGAAAGGCTTGAATTCAATTTCTGTTTCAAACGATCAAATTATCGGAAAATATGTTGCCTACGATATAAAAAATAAGAATAACGAAGTTCTAATTAATGCTGGTTTCGATATTACCGAAGAGCAACTAGAAAATATTCTTAAAAATGAAGGAGATAAGAGCATTAATTTAGTAAATATTGATCCAATTAATAAAGGACCGTATATTTTAGAAACTTTAAAAATTGATAAAAATTCAAACAAGGCTGAAGCTTTAAATGATATTTATAAAGTTTTGAGACCTGGAGAAGCACCATCTATAGATATAGCTCAAGAAATTTTTAACAATCTATACTTTAAAAAAGAAAGATATGATCTTTCTGAAGTTGGAAGAGTAAAATTAAATTCAAAACTTAACCTAACCACAAGTTTAAAAAAAACAATTTTAGAAACTTCTGATGTAATAGAGATAATTAAATTTATGCTTGATTTACGTGATGGAAAAGGAGAAGTGGACGACATAGATCATCTAGGAAATAGACGAGTTAGATCCGTTGGTGAATTAGTTGAAAATCAGTTTAGAATTGGTCTTTTAAGAATGGAAAGAACAGTAAAAGAAAAAATGTCTACTTTTTTAGAAATAGAGTCAGCAATGCCCCAAGATCTTATTAATGCTAAACCAATTACAACATCGTTGAAAGATTTCTTTGCAACCTCTCAACTTTCACAATTTATGGATCAAACAAATCCACTATCAGAAATAACACATAAAAGAAGAGTATCAGCATTAGGACCAGGCGGCTTAACAAGAGAAAGGGCTGGATTTGAAGTAAGAGATGTACACCCAACTCATTATGGAAGAATTTGCCCGATAGAAACTCCTGAAGGTCCTAATATTGGATTAATAAACAGTTTAGCAACTTATTGTAGAGTAAATAAATTTGGCTACATAGAAAGTCCGTATAAAAAAGTTGTAAATGGTAAAGTTACATCAGATATAAAATATTTATCAGCTATTGAGGAAGAAAAATATACAATTGCTCAAGCTAACTCTATTTTAAATTCTGATGGCTCATTTTCAGAAGATTTAATTGCTTGTAGAAAAAATTTGAATTTTGAACTTTCTACCAAAGAAAGTATTGATTATATTGATGTATCTCCAAAACAATTAGTTTCAGTAGCAGCTGCTTTAATACCTTTTTTAGAGAATGACGACGCTAACAGAGCTTTAATGGGTTCAAACATGATGAGACAAGCAGTTCCTTTACTTAAACCAGAAGCTCCATTAGTAGGTACCGGAATAGAGTCAGACGTAGCTCTCGATTCAGGAGTTACAATAGTGGCTAAAAGAAATGGTATCGTTGATAAAATAGACGGTAAAAGGATTGTAGTAAAAGCTACAGAAGTTACAGATTTATCTCAATCAGCTGTGGACATTTATAACTTATCCAAATTTCAAAGATCTAATCAAAATACATGTATTAATCAAAAACCTTTAGTTAAAGTTGGAGATAAGATAAAAAAAGGAGATATAATTGCAGACGGTCCAGCAACAAAACTTGGTGAACTTGCTTTAGGAAAAAACGTTACGGTAGCATTTATGCCATGGCAAGGATATAATTTTGAAGACTCCATATTGATATCCGAAAGATGTGTTACAGACGATGTTTTTACCTCAGTCCACATTGAAGAGTATGAGTCAATGGCGAGAGATACTAAATTAGGAGCAGAGGAAATTACTAGAGACATTCCTAATGTTAGTGAAGAAAGTTTAAGAAATTTAGATGAATCAGGCATTGTATATGTAGGCGCAGAGGTAAAACCTGGCGATATATTAGTTGGTAAAGTAACACCTAAAAGTGAAACATCTTCAAGTCCAGAAGAAAAACTATTGAGATCTATATTTGGTGAAAAAGCGACTGATGTAAGAGACTCGTCATTAAAATTACCCTCAGGTAGTACAGGAGTTGTAATTGATGTAAGAGTTTTTAACAGACATGGAATAGAAAAAGATGAAAGGTCAATTGCCATTGAGAGAGCAGAGATTGAGTCTGTCCAAGAAGATAAAAAAGTCGAAGAAGAAATTTTAAACAGAAATATTAAATTAAGAGCAATAGATCTTTTGAACGGTCAAAGTATAAATAAACAATTTAAAGAATTAAAACCAGAGACAACATTAAACAAAAATGATCTCGAGAATTTGAATTTAAAAGATTTTTGGAAAATTACACTTCAAAAACAAGAAATTAACAACAATCTTGAAAAACTCAAAAATCAATTCGAAAATGCTTCAGAGGATATTAGAGTTAGATTTGAAGATAAAGTTAATAAAATTCAACAAGGTGATGACTTGCTTCCCACAGTAATGAAAGTTGTGAAAGTATTTGTTGCAGTAAAAAGAAGATTAATGCCTGGAGATAAAATGGCAGGTAGACACGGAAATAAAGGTGTTGTGAGTAAAATAGTTCCAGTTGAAGACATGCCTTACATGGAAAGCGGTAAACCAGTTGATATAGTTTTAAATCCACTGGGTGTACCAAGTAGGATGAATGTTGGTCAAATTCTTGAGACGCACTTGGGTTGGTCATGTTCAGAGCTTGGAGATCAGATTAAAATTTACTTAAAAAATTTTGAAAAAGAAATTGATAAACTAAAAGCAAAATTAAAAGATATATATGGCACTTCGTATTTTAACCAAGTAATATCAAAACTATCGACAAAAGAAATAGCTGAATTAGTTCAAAATCTTTCAAATGGTGTACCCATAGCTACACCAGTTTTTGACGGTGCAAGCACAAAAGATATAAATGAAATGCTAAACTTAGCAAAACTTCCAGGAACTGGACAAACGCATTTATGGAACGGACAAACGGGAGAGAGATTTGATAGACCAGTAACAGTCGGAATAATTTATATGTTAAAGTTGAATCATTTGGTTGAGGACAAAATACATGCAAGATCAACTGGTCCATACAGTTTAGTTACGCAACAACCTCTTGGTGGAAAAGCACAACTAGGCGGACAAAGGTTTGGAGAAATGGAAGTATGGGCACTAGAAGCATATGGTGCCTCTTACACTCTCCAAGAAATTTTAACAGTTAAATCTGATGACGTTGCAGGTAGAACAAAAGTTTATGAAACTATAGTTAAAGGTAATAATAATTTTGAATCTGGTGTACCAGAGTCATTCAACGTATTGGTTAAAGAAATTAGAGCTCTTGGCTTAAATATTGAACTAAATTAATTATGGAAAAAAATCTTACAAAAAATATTGAATCACAGAACTTAACTCAAGAAAATGATTTTAACAGTATTAAAATCACATTAGCTAGCCCTGAAAAAATTAAGTCCTGGTCTTATGGTGAAATAAAGAAACCTGAAACAATTAATTATAGAACTTTTAGACCTGAGAAAGACGGATTATTTTGTTCAAGAATTTTTGGACCTGTTAAGGATTATGAATGTTTGTGTGGAAAATACAAAAGAATGAAGTTTAGAGGAATAATATGTGAGAAATGTGGTGTCGAAGTTACAAAATCAAATGTCAGAAGAGAGAGAATGGGCCACATAGATTTAGCTTGCCCAGTAGCTCACATATGGTTCTTAAAATCTCTACCAAGTAGAATTTCATTAGCAATTGACATGAAGTTGAAAGAGGTTGAAAAAGTTTTATATTTTGAAAGCTTTATAGTTATTGAGCCAGGCCTCACAACTTTAAAAAAAGGTCAACTTATTTCTGAAGAAGCATTGATTAAGGCACAAGATGAGTTTGGAGAAGATGCTTTTTCTGCTGGTATTGGCGCTGAAGCAGTAAGAGAGATATTAGTAAGTTTAGACTTAAAAAAGGAACAAAAAAAATTAAGAGACTCATTAACTGAAATAAAATCAAAAGTTACTGAGGAAAGAACAATTAAAAGATTAAAACTTATTGAGTCTTTCATTTCTTCCGGCAATAAGCCTGAGTGGATGATATTAACCTCTGTTCCCGTAATTCCTCCTGAACTTAGACCTTTAGTTCCTTTAGATGGAGGTAGATTCGCAACATCTGATCTTAATGATTTATATAGAAGAGTCATTAACAGAAATAATAGATTAAAAAGACTCTTAGATTTAAAAGCGCCTGACATAATTGTAAGAAATGAAAAAAGGATGTTACAGGAATCTGTCGATGCATTATTTGATAACGGAAGAAGAGGTAGAGTAATTACAGGGACTGGAAAAAGACCTTTAAAGTCTTTAGCAGAAATGTTGAAAGGAAAACAAGGAAGATTCAGGCAAAATTTATTAGGCAAAAGAGTAGATTATTCAGGAAGATCAGTAATAGTTGTAGGCCCAGAATTAAAATTACATCAATGTGGTTTACCAAAGAAAATGGCCTTAGAACTTTTCAAACCCTTTTTGTATGCTAGATTAGATAAGCTTGGCCTTGCAACTACTATAAAACAAGCAAAAAGACTTGTCGAAAAAGAAAAAAGTGAAGTCTGGGATTCTTTAGAACACATCATTAGAGAGCACCCTATACTTCTTAATAGAGCTCCAACTTTACATAGACTTGGTGTGCAAGCTTTTGAAGCAAAATTAATCGAGGGTAATGCGATTGAATTACATCCATTAGTTTGTGCAGCTTTCAACGCAGATTTTGATGGTGACCAAATGGCTGTGCACA
Organism: uncultured Pelagibacteraceae bacterium; assembly: GCA_902549495.1. Lineage (GTDB taxonomy): Bacteria > Pseudomonadota > Alphaproteobacteria > Pelagibacterales > Pelagibacteraceae > Pelagilacustribacter. The sequence continues at coordinate 11,863 of CACCVU010000011.1, read as the reverse complement.
TACCTTTAAGTCTTGAAGCCCAATTAGAAGCCCGAGTATTAATGATGTCCACAAATAACATTCTAAGTCCTTCTAATGGCAAACCGATAATAGTTCCAAGCCAAGATATAGTTCTAGGTATATACTATCTCTCTCAATCTGAAGAGAATGATAAAAAACCTAAGGGAATATTTTCAAATATAGAAGAAATAGAGCAGGCTTTAGAAAGCAATATGATAAGCTTACATTCAAAAATTATTTCGACATTTAATACTATCGATAATAATGGAAAACCTGTTGTTGAAAAATATACTAGTACAGCAGGAAGATTTTTATTAGCAAACGTTTTACCAAAAAATTCCAACATAAAATTTTCTTTAATAAATAAACTTTTAACTAAAAAGAATGTTTCTGAAGTGATAGACACAATTTTTAGATATTGTGGTCAAAAAGAAACTGTGATTTTTTGTGATAGAATTAAAACTTTAGGTTTTAAACATGCGTTCAAGGCAGGTATCTCATTTGGAAAAGATGACTTGATTATTCCAAAAACAAAAGAAAACTTAATTAACAATACTAAAAAACAAATTGAAGAGTATGAGAAGCAATACTCTGACGGATTAATTACTAGAGGTGAAAAATATAACAAAGTAGTAGACGTATGGTCTAAATGTACAGATACAGTTGCTAATGAGATGATGAAAGAAATTTCTTCAGCTGAAAAGGTTTATGATGATGATAGAATAGAAACAAATTCAGTTTATATGATGGCTGACTCCGGCGCAAGAGGTTCTCAAGCTCAGATGAAGCAATTAGCAGGTATGCGTGGATTAATAGCAAAACCTTCTGGAGAAATAATCGAGACACCAATAATTTCAAATTTTAAAGAAGGTTTATCAGTATTAGAATACTTTAATTCTACTCATGGTGCCAGAAAAGGGTTAGCTGATACAGCTTTAAAAACAGCAAACTCGGGTTATTTAACTAGACGATTATGTGACGTGGCACAAGATGTTCAAATTACAAAAAAAGAATGTGACTGCAAATCTAAATCCTCAGTAACTATTTCTGAAATAATAGAGGGTGGAAATATATTAGTAAGTTTATCAGAGAGAGTTTTAGGTAGAGTGATAGCTGAAAATATTAAAAATCCAGTAACTGGAGAGGTAATTATTAAAAAAGAGAAACTAATTGATGAAAATGATTGTGAAAAAATAGATGCGGCGGGAGTTAAATCAGTTAATGTTTACTCTGTCATTACATGTGGATCAACTAGAGGTGTTTGTGCAATGAGTTATGGTAGAGACTTAGCAAGAGGTAAACTTGTAAGTGTTGGAGAGGCTGTAGGAATGATAGCTGCTCAGTCTATTGGTGAACCTGGAACACAATTAACAATGAGAACATTCCATGTTGGCGGAACTGCTCAAATCAAAGAGGAGTCTCAAATAATTTCTCAAACAAAAGGAAAACTAAATATAATTAATAAAAACTTAATTGAGGACTCAAAGAAAAATATAATTGTGATGGGTAGAAATACCCAATTAAGTATAGAAGATGAAAATAGTAGACAACTTGCGATTTATAAAGTCAATTATGGATCCAAACTTTTCTTTAAAGATGGAGATATAATTGAAAAAGGAAAAAAAATTGCTGAATGGGATCCTTATACATTACCAGTTATAGCTGAAACTAGCGGTATTGTAAATTATATGGACTTAATGGAAGGAAGTTCTTTAACAGAAACCTTAGATGACGCAACTGGACTGTCGTCCAAGTCAGTAACAGATTGGAAATCTTCATCAAAAAATTCAGAATTAAAACCCAGAATTACACTAAGGGATGATAAAGGGGAAATAATTAAAAAAGCAGATGGTAATGAAGCAAGATATTATCTTGTTCCAGACACAATTTTATCAGTAAAAGATGGACAAAAAATTTCTGCTGGCGATGTACTCGCTAGACTTCCAAAAGAAACATCTAAAACAAAAGATATTACTGGAGGTTTGCCAAGAGTAGCTGAATTGTTTGAAGCCAGAAGACCAAAAGATAGTGCGATCATCGCAGAAAACGATGGAGTTATTGAATTTGGGAAAGAAGTAAGAGGTAAACAAAAAATTTCTATAATTTCAACCAATGGAGAAACATCAAATTATTTAATACCAAAAGGTAAACACGTAAACTTCAATCAAGGTGAAAAAATTAAAAAAGGTGAATATCTTTTAGACGGTAGCCCAGCTCCACACGATATTTTAAGAATTTTAGGTGTAGAAAAATTAACGGAATATTTTGTTACTGAAGTTCAAGAGGTTTACAGGTTACAGGGTGTAGTAATAAACGATAAACATATCGAAACAATCGTAAGACAAATGCTTAAAAGAGTAGAGGTAAAAGATCCAGGTGACTCAGAATTACTTGTTGGTGAGGTCATTGATTTATTAGATATAAATATTATTAATGAAAATCTAAGAAAAGACAAAAAGAAACCCGTAACATTTGAAAGAGTACTATTGGGTATTACGAAAGCCTCATTACAAACCAACTCATTTATATCAGCAGCGTCATTCCAAGAGACAACTAGAGTTTTAACTGACGCATCAATAAAAGGTAAAACTGATACACTTGAGGGATTAAAAGAAAATGTGATAGTAGGTAGATTGGTTCCAGCTGGAACAGGTCTCACAAAAATTGAGTGGGATAAACAAGCTAGAGAACAAGATAAACTTAGATTAGAGGAGCTTAAAAAACAAGAGCTAGAATCTGCTGCTGCTGCGCCAGAACAGCCATCACAAACCTAAATAAAAACTAGTAAAATATTGACTTTTATAAATTCAATGTTAGTTTACGGCACATTTTGAATGTTAGAAGTAAGGTAGATTATAACTTTAAACACTAACAACAATTCTTAAAAAAGGTAAACCTTACCTTTAACTTCAAAATTTATTATGCCGACAATTAATCAGTTGATTAAAAAAAGTAGAGTTAAACCTTTAGCCAGAAATAAAGTTCCGGCTCTTGAAAAACAACCTTTAAAAAGAGGCGTGTGTGTAAAGGTTTATACAACTACTCCAAAAAAACCAAATTCAGCTCTAAGAAAAGTCGCAAGAGTTAGATTGTCAAATGGATTTGAAGTAACCGCTTATATTCCTGGAGAGGGCCATAATCTTCAAGAACACTCGGTTGTCTTACTACGAGGTGGTAGAGTTAAAGATTTACCCGGAGTAAGGTATCATATACTCAGAGGTAATTTAGACACTCAAGGTGTAGCCAATCGTAAAAAAAGAAGATCTTTGTACGGAACAAAAAAACCAAAATAATTTATGTCTAGAAAAAGAAAAGCACCTATTAGAAAAGTTTATCCTGACCCAAGATTTCATTCAGAAGTAGTTTCAAAGTTTATAAACTCAATAATGTATGATGGTAAGAGATCTACAGCAGAGAAAATACTCTATGATGCACTAGATATAATTAAGAAAAAAAATAATGAAGATCCATTAAAAGTTTTTAACAATGCAATAAGTAACGTTAAGCCAAATCTTGAATGTAGATCAAGGAGAGTTGGTGGAGCAACTTACCAAGTTCCAGTCGAGGTAAAATCAAAAAGAGCTCAAGCTTTAGCTCTTAGATGGATCATGGACGCGACTAGAAAAAGAAAGAATAAGTCTATGGCTGAAAAATTGTATGCAGAAATTTTAGATGCGTCACAGAATAAAGGTTCAGCAATAAAAAAAAGAGAGGATACTCATAAAATGGCAGAGGCAAACAAAGCTTTTGCTCATTTTAGATGGTAAATTTATATGGCTAAATACACATTAGATAAATACAGAAACATTGGGATCATGGCTCACATTGATGCTGGTAAAACGACTACAACGGAAAGAATTCTATATTATACTGGAAAAAGCCATAAAATTGGAGAAGTCCACGACGGTGCTGCAACTATGGACTGGATGGAACAGGAACAAGAAAGAGGGATAACAATAACCTCTGCAGCAACCACATGCTTCTGGAGAGATCATAGAATTAATATCATAGATACTCCTGGACACGTTGACTTTACTATTGAGGTAGAAAGATCTTTGAAAGTTCTTGATGGAGCAGTTGCTGTATTTGATGGAGTTGCTGGCGTAGAACCTCAATCAGAAACTGTCTGGAGGCAAGCAGATAAATATAAAGTTCCAAGAATCTGTTTTGTAAACAAATTAGACAGAACAGGAGCGGATTTTTATAGATGTGTTGAAATGATTAGAGAAAGACTTGGATGTAAACCTTTGCCTTTACAACTTCCTATTGGATCTGAGGCAGATTTAAAGGGGGTGATAGACTTAGTTAAGATGAAAGGTGTTGTTTGGCAAAATGAGGATTTAGGAGCTAAATTTGATTATGTTGAAATTCCATCAGATTTAAAAGAAAAAGCAGAAAAATATAGAAAAGATTTAGTAGAAACAGCTGTTGAGCAAGATGAAAAATTAATGGAAGATTATTTAGAAGGAAAAGAGCCCTCTGAAAGTGACTTAATCAGATGTATTCGTAAAGGGACGTTATCATTTGATTTTGTTCCAATTTTAACCGGATCAGCTTTTAAAAATAAGGGCGTCCAACCTCTACTAGATGCAGTAATTGACTATTTACCAAGTCCGAGTGATCTAAAGTCAATTGAGGGAACTAAAGTAGGTTCTGAAGATAAAGTAACAATGAAATTTGATGAAAAAGAAAATTTTTCAGCTTTAGCCTTTAAAGTTGCCAACGATCCCTTCGTTGGATCTCTAACTTTTATCAGAATTTATTCTGGAACACTAAACGCAGGAACTTCAGTATTAAATTCGTCAAAAGATAAAGATGAAAGAATAGGCAGAATGTTGTTAATGCATGCAAATAGCAGAGAGGATATTAAACAAGCAACTACTGGCGACATTGTTGCATTAGCTGGTTTAAAACACACAGTCACAGGACACACATTATGTGAATCTAAGAGTCCAATTTTACTAGAACCGATGGAGTTTCCTGACCCAGTAATCGAAATAGCGGTTGAACCAAAGACAAAAGGTGATCAAGAAAAAATGGGAGAGGCCCTAGCAAGATTAGCAAAAGAGGACCCATCCTTCAGAGTATCCTCAGATGAGGAATCGGGACAAACAATTATTAAAGGAATGGGAGAATTACACTTAGATATAATAGTTGATAGAATGAAAAGGGAATTTAAAGTAGAGGCGAATATAGGTGCCCCTCAAGTAGCTTACAGAGAAACAATATTAGGTTCTGCAGAGATGGAATATATACATAAAAAACAAAGTGGTGGCGCTGGACAGTTTGCCAAAGTAAGATTAAGTGTTGAACCTCTTGAAGCCGGCAAAGGAAGAGAAGTTGAAAATTTAATTAAGGGAGGAGCAATTCCAAAAGAATTTATTCCTGGTGTAGAAAAAGGAGTTGAAAGTGTTTCTGATAGTGGAATTTTAGCTGGCTTTCCGATTATAGATTATAAGGTTAAAATTCTAGACGGACTACATCACGATGTAGACTCTAGTGTACTTGCTTTTGAAATTGCTAGTAGATTTTGTTTTAGAGAAGCTTGCCAAAAGGCTACTTTAAAATTATTAGAGCCAATGATGAAAGTTGAAGTAGTTACACCCGAAGAATTTATGGGTGATGTTATTGGTGATTTAAATAGTAGAAGAGGTCAAGTTGGTTCTACTGAACCAAGGGGAAATGCAACTGCTATAAATGCTGTAGTTCCACTAGCTAACATGTTTGGATATATTAATAACTTGAGATCGTCTACGCAGGGAAGAGCACAATACACAATGCAATTTAGTCACTATGATAAAGTTCCGCAAAATGTACAAGATGAAGTAACAAAGAAATTAGCTTAATTATGGAAAATCAAAATATTAGAATACACTTAAAAGCATATGATAATAAAATCCTAGATTTATCAACTGAGGAAATAGTCAATACTGCTAAAAGAACCGGGGCTCAAGTTAAAGGACCCATTCCGCTACCTACTCGTATTGAGAGGTATACTGTCCTAAGGTCACCGCACATAGATAAAAAGAGCAGGGAACAATTTGAATCAAGAACACATAAAAGGTTAATTGATATAATTGAACCTACACCGCAGACAGTTGAAGCGTTAATGAAACTTGATTTAGCATCGGGCGTAGATATAGAAATAAAGATATAAACTTATGAGTATTGGATTAATAGGAAAAAAAATTGGCATGACTAGAGAATTCATGGAAACAGGTCAATCTGTTCCAGTCACAGTTATTAAAGTGGAGAAAGGTCGAGTTTTAGACGTGATTAGTAAAGATAAAAGAGGATATAACGCTATAAAAATTGGTTTTTTTAAAATTAAAAATTCAAAACTTTCTAAACAAATGAAAGGATACTTTGCCAAAAAAAATACTGAGCCAAAAAAAATTTTAAAAGAGTTTAGAGTTAATAATAATGATCAATACAAGGAAGGAAATGAACTTGGTTTAGAAATTTTTAAAGATAAAAAATTCGTTGATGTTAAATCAAAAACTATTGGTAAAGGGTTTGCAGGTGTAATGAAAAGATGGAATTTCGGGGGATTAAGAGCCTCTCATGGTGTATCCGTATCTCATAGATCACATGGATCTACGGGTCAAAGACAAGATCCTGGTAAAGTATTTAAAGGAAAAAAAATGGCAGGACATATGGGAGATAAATTAAGAACAATGTTAAACTTAGAAATTGTGAAATCAGATTTAGAAAATAATCTTTTATATTTAAAAGGATCAATACCAGGATCAAAAAATTCAACAGTCATATTGAGAGAGTCGATTAAAAATGTGAATAAAAAAACAATTAAAGAAAAACATGAAGCAAAATTAAAAGCTACGGCAGCTAAAAAAGGTAAAAAATAAATGAAATTTCCAATTTTAAATATTGATGGTACTAAAGGCAGTTCTTTAGAAATATCTGATAAATTAATAAACTTAAAAGTAAATCATAAACTTATAAAATACGTTATTGATTGGCAATTAAATCACGCTAAACCAAGAACAGCGAAAACAAAACAAAGAAATCAAATCGCAGGTTCAACAAAGAAAATTGTAGCGCAAAAAGGAAGTGGGGGTGCTCGACACGCTAGCAAGAAAGCGCCTATATTTGTAGGCGGAGGTGTGGCCCATGGACCTAAAGGAGCTGTATATAAAATTAAAAAAATTAATAAGAAAGTAAGAAAATTGGCATTAGCCCAAACTTTGTCGAAAAAAAACTTAGATAAAAATCTTTACATTTTAGCTGATGTAAAAAAAGAGATTAAGAAAACTAAAGAATTTAATAAGTTTTTAGAAAAAAATAAATTAAAAAACATTCTAATTATATCAGATGAGGATTCTCTAAAAAATATAAATAAGTCTGCTAGAAATATAAAAGATTTAAAATTAATTAAACATGAGGGTACAAATATTTATGATCTTTTTAAATATAAAAACGTTATGATAACATCTTCGTCTGTGAAAAAAATTCAAGAAAGGGTTCTTAATGAAAAAAATTAATTATATAGACTCAATCAGACACCCTATAATTACTGAAAAGGCTACAATTTTATCTGAACAAAATAAAACAGTTTTTAAAGTTCATGATAAGGCGAATAAAAAGATTATTAAAAAAAATATTGAAAAATTATTTAAAGTCAATGTAGTTAAAGTAAATATTATAAATCAAAAAACTAAGATTAAGATGAAACAAGGTAAAAAATCATACAAAACTGGATATAAAAAAGCTATTGTGACACTTAAAAAAGGTCAGAGCATTGATCTTACAACAGGAATTTAATTTATGGCACTGAAAACCTTTAAACCCTATACAAAGTCTACGAGAGGAACAGTGGTACTAGATAAAAGTAATTTATGGAAAGGTGCCCCTTACAAACCTTTGACTAAAGGTCAAAATTTTACTGGAGGCAGAAATAATAATGGTAGAATTACATCAAGGCATATTGGAGGAGGTTCTAAGCACAAATATAGAGTCGTTGATTTTTTTAGAAAAAAACATAATATCATTGGTACTGTTGATAGAATTGAGTATGATCCTAACAGAACTGCTTACATTGCATTGGTTACTTACACAGATAAAGAAAAATCCTATATTATTTGTCCTAATGGTTTAAAAGTAGGTGACAAAATTGAGTCAGGTAAAAATGTTGATATTAAAGTAGGAAATTCTTTACAACTAAAAGAGATACCACCTGGAACTTTGTTGCATAATGTAGAACTTATTCCTGGAAATGGTGGAAAATTAGCTCGTTCAGCAGGATCTTCTATAACTTTATCTGGTTACGACGGTGACTATGCGATTTTGAAACTTTCATCTGGCGAAACAAGAAAAGTTAGTAGCTCATGTGCAGCTACAATAGGCAGTGTTTCAAACGCAGATCAGAAAAATATTAAAATTGGTAAAGCTGGAAGAAACAGATGGAGAGGAAAAAGACCTCAGACAAGAGGTGTTGCAATGAATCCTGTTGATCATCCACATGGTGGTGGTGAAGGAAAAACATCTGGAGGTAGAAGTCCCGTTTCACCTTGGGGCCAGTCAGCAAAAGGGCTAAAAACAAGAAGACCAAAAAGGAGCGATAAATTAATTTTAACAAGAAGGAAGAAGAGAAATAAATAATGACAAGATCAATTTGGAAAGGACCATTTGTACACCCAAGTTTATTAAAAAAAATTGATAAGCTTAAAGATGGCCAAAATAAAAAACCAATTAAAACTTGGTCTAGAAATTCTACCATTATACCAGATTTTGTTGGCCACAGCTTTATGATACATAACGGAAAAACTTTTATACCTATAACTATTTCTGAAGAAATGGTTGGCCATAAGTTAGGTGAATTTGCACCAACTAGAACATTTAAAGGGCATACGCCTGCTGATAAAAAAGCAGCAGCGGAGGCAAAACCTGCTACAGCTGGAGATAAAAAGTGATGGAAAAAAATAACTTATTGGTAAAGGCTATAAACAAAAATGTGAGAACTAGTCCTAGAAAGTTAGCTCTAGTATGTAACTTTATCAAAGGAAAAAAAGCGGACAAGGCATTGAGAGACTTAGAATTTACAAGAAAAAGAATTGCAAAAGAAGTAAGCAAGACAGTAAAATCTGCTATTTCAAACGCCGAAAATAACTATCAATACGATATTGATAATCTTTTTGTAAAGGAGGCCTATGTTGGCAAGTCTCTAGTCATGAAAAGATACAGACCTAGAGCAAAGGGCAGAGCATCACCTATCAAAAAGCCATTTAGTAGAATTACAATAATATTAGAAGAAAAAAAAGAAAAAAAGGTAAGTAAATAATGGGACAAAAAATAAATCCGATTGGATTAAGACTTGGAATAAATAGAGGTTGGGACTCAACTTGGTTTGCTAAAAAAAAAGATTTCGGTAAATACCTTATTGAAGATTTCAAGATTAGAAACTATATCAAAAAAAATATAATAAATTCTGGAGTCTCTGAGATAATTATTGAGAGATCCTCTAAGAAATGCATTGTATCTATACATACATCAAGGCCAGGCTTTGTTATTGGAAAAAAAGGTGCAGATATAGAAAAAATTAAAAAAAATATAATGAAAATTACTAATGGAGATGTAAACGTTAACATTAAAGAGATTAAAAAACCTGAGTTGAACTCTAATTTAGTAGCTGAAAATATCGCTCAGCAGCTAGTAAAAAGAGTTGCTTATAGAAGGGCAATGAAAAGAGCAATGCAGTCTGCAATGAGGTTAAACGCAAAAGGAATTAAAGTTATGTTAAGCGGTAGACTAGCAGGAAATGAAATTGCTAGAACTGAATGGCTGAGAGATGGAAGTATACCTTCACACACACTTAGAGCTGATATCGACTATGGTTTTGCCGAAGCTCTTACAACTTATGGAATTATCGGTGTTAAGGTTTGGATTTATAAAGGTGAACTAATGGCTAAAGATGTTGAAAAAGAAAAAAAAGAAAGAGTAAAAAATGCTACAACCAGTAAGAACTAAATATAGAAAAGCTTTTAAAGGAAGAATTCACGGTAATGCATCTAGAGCAGTGATGCTTAATTACGGACAATTTGGACTAAAAGCAATGGAACCTGAGAGAATAATGGTAGAATTACATCAAGGCATATTGGAGGAGGTTCTAAGCACAAATATAGAGTCGTTGATTTTTTAAACTTGTGGTTAGGTTAAGTTTTGAATTTAAATTAAACTAAGAACCTCATCAACATCAATCGAGTTTATATCTTTTGTTTTATGAATTATTTTACTATCCAATATTTTAGTAAACTTATTTTTGGGAGCAAATTTGATTGAGTTAGTTGGGCCAAATAAAACTATCATAGGTATATTTGCTAACGACATCATATGCATAACACCGTTATCAATTGACACTGCAATATTCAATCTGGAAGCTAGAGCAGTTACTAAAGCTGGACAAGATAAATCAGAGTTTAGTTCAGGAAATAAGGCTGAAGGGACTTGATTTTTTATTTTTTCAATTAAATCAATTCTATTTTTTTCAATAAAAAAAACAGGAACTTTATTTTTTGAAAGTATTTTATTAGCTAATGAGGTAAATTTATAAATAGACCAACTTTTTTTTCTGTATTCATTTCCTTGAGTGACAGAAAAGCCTACGTAATTAGTATTCGGAAGAAGTCTTTTGGCTTCTTTTAAAATTTCTTTAGGTAATTTATTTACCTTAAAATTTTGTTCAATTATATCCTCTTCAATAAACAAACTAAGATTCTCCAAATGATTTAAAGAATGAGACTTAATTTTTTTTGTTGAAAAAAAACCATTTAAAGTTCTTGAGTAAAATAACTCATGAGGTAATCTTTTTAAAATAAGAGAATTTCTAAATTTAGTTTGTAAATCAATTATAAGATCAAATTTCCCTAAAGATTTACTTGATGCTCTTTTGTTAGTAAATAATAAATGCCACCACCTAAAACCAAAATATTTCAAACCTAAATCAACAGTTTCTAAGCTAATATTATACTCTTTTAACTGTCCATTAAAATGATTAGCATGGGCTCCTAAATAGTAAAATTTTGTTTTTCTAAAATGAGCTTTTAAACTTATTAATAATGGAAATAATTGAATTGAGTCTCCTAATCCACCTCCAGAATTATAAATTAAGATTTTCTTCATAATGATTAATATACTTTATAAATTTAGAATAATAATATAAATATCATTAATATAATTTAATTAATTTGAAGTGCCCTCGTGGTGAAATTGGTAGACACAAAGGACTTAAAATCCTTGCCCTTTTGGGAGTGCCAGTTCGAGTCTGGCCGAGGGCACCACATAATGTATGAGCAAAATATTAATCATATCGGATAAAAATTCAAAATCTTTAAAGATAAAAAAAAAAATTAAAAATATTATAAAAAAAACAACTATTAAAAAGAATAATTTAATTATTGTTATTGGTGGTGACGGTTTCATGCTTCAAACTCTAAAAAATAATAAAAAAAAGAATAATCTTTTTTATGGTGTGAATTCTGGAAATTACGGTTTTTTAATGAATAAATTCTCTGCAAATCAATTAATTAAAAATATTATCAAATCAAAACTGATAAAAATTTCACCACTAGAAATGAGTGTGAAAGGAAAAAAAAGATATAAAAAGTGTTTAGCAATTAATGAAGTTTCAATTTTACGTCAAAGCAGACAAGCTGCTAATCTTTCAATCAAAAATAATTCAAAATATTTAATAAAAAAACTTGTTTCTGATGGTGTTTTAATTTCTACACCGGCCGGTAGTACAGCTTATAATTTATCCGTTCATGGTCCGATCCTTAATTTAAACTCAAAAAAAATATCAGTAGCTCCAATAAGTGCTTTTAGACCAAGAAGATGGTTGGGTAAAATA
>CACCVU010000010.1 GCA_902549495.1 uncultured Pelagibacteraceae bacterium | reverse complement strand
AATTTTCAGGATTTCCAATACCAGCAATTACTAGCAGTTCTTTTTGGTTGAATTTTTCATAATTAATTGCTTTGTATTCTGAGTAGTAAATATCAATATTATTATTTATATCCAAAATTTTTTTTTCAAATCTTAAATTTTTATATCCATTTATTATCATTATTTGAGCATTTTTTATGGAACTCAGGTTTTCTCTAAGTGGACCTGCAGGTATCACAAAACCATTTCCTTCAAAGTTTGAATTAAAACAAATAATACTTAGGTTTTTTTTTATTCTATAATCTTGAAATCCATCATCTAATATAGCTGTGTCAAAATTCTGTTTCTCAGCTTTTTTGATAGCACCGATTCTATTCGGATTTAAAATCAAATGACTAAAATTTTCTTTAATCAAAAAATGCTCATCTAAATGATCTTCATAGTACTTTCTTATAATGACTGGTTTCCTGCCAATTTTGGATAATTCTTTTGCAACTAAAATAGACAATGGTGTTTTTCCTGTGCCGCCAACATAAATATTTCCTATGCATATAACAGGTATTTTAAAGTTAGAGACTTTTGTAAACTGCTTTTTAAGAAAAATAATTAATTGAATTATTAAGCTGAGCGGAAATAAAGATAGGGATATAAAATTTTTTTGATACCAAAATTTTGGTTTATTTAATTTCATTTATTATAAATTTATTAATATTACTCATAGTAATTCTAAATGTTTCGTTACTTAAATTATTAATTGGTGAGTTAATTTCAGTATCAATTTTTTTAGACTTTACTAAATCCTGTTTTAAAAAATTAAAGAGCTCTTCTGGTGAGCTTACTTGTTTTGAAATTTTAAAATTGTTTAAAATTTCATAAATTTCAGAAAAATTATAAATGTATGGACCATGGTATATTCTACAACCAAGTTTTGCAGCATCAATTGGGTTTTGACCTCCAACATTTTTTAGAATTTTCAATGTCGACTTTCCGATAAAAACGCTGACTGCATATTTGTAGAATTCATTTAATACCCCAAATGAATTGATGATTATTATTTCAGATTCATCTTTTATTAAATCATTTTTATTTAATATTTGAGAATTTAATTTGAAGCTTTCACATAATTTTTTAATTTTTTCTGATCTGCTAATATGTCTAGGAGCAATAAAAGTAATTATTTTATTAAACTCTTTCTTCAATAATAAATGAGTTTGCAAGCAAAAATCTTCTTCACCATTATGGGTGCTTGCGGAAAGCCAAAATTTATTTTTTAAAAGAGTTTCTTTATTTAAATTACTAATATTTTTTATATTTATCGCACTGAAAAGTTTTATATTACCATTATAAATAATATTATTTGCACCTAACTCATTTAAGTAATTCATAGTTTCTTTATTAGACGAAAGAAATAATTTAAACTTACTAAAAATTATTTTTGCAGTCCCTCTAAAAAAAAACCATCTTTCAAAAGTTTTTTTTGTTATTCTTGCATTAATAATTGAGAGTGGCACTCCTTTTTTATGAAGATTTATTATTAGATTTGGCCATATTTCTGAGTCTACAAAGAAAACGATATTTGGTTTCCATAAATCTATGAAATTTTTAATTAAAAAATTAACATCAAATGGAAAGTATCTGTGATGAATATTATTGTAATCTTGAAATTTACTTTTAAATAAATTTCCAGAACTCAAAGTTACGGTAGTTATTAGAAATTCAAAATTATTATTATTTTTTTTTAGCTCTTCTATAATCGGAATAATACTATTCATTTCTCCAACACTAGCAGCGTGGAACCAAATCAATTTAGAGTTTGTTTTTCTATTAACTTTAAATGAACTTGTGAATATCTTTTCTTTATACCTCAATGGGTCTTCTTTTTTCTTAATTTTTCTAAAAAAAGTAAATATAACAAAAAATGGATAAAAAATATTAGATAAAAATTTATAAATTAAAATCATTAATTATCTTAATTGTTTTTCATATAAAGATTTATACTCCTTGCAATTTTTAATCAAATATTCATGATTACCTGAGTTAATAACTTCTCCACTTTTTATTACAAAAATTTTATCAGCTTTGTGAATAGTTGAAAGCCTGTGGGCAATAACCAATGTAGTTTTGTTTTTAGTAAGATTTAAAATTGCATTTTGTACTATTTCTTCAGAGTCTGCATCTAATGAAGAAGTAGCTTCATCAAGTAAAATAATTGGTGATTTTTTTAAGATCGCTCTGGCTATCGAAATCCTTTGTTTTTGACCACCAGAAAGTTTGATACCATTTTCACCTATTTTTGTGTCATAACCCAGAGGTAATTTTTCAATAAAATCATGAGCAGCTGCAAATTTACAAGCATCATTTATTTCTTCGTGAGACGCTAAAGTATTTGCATATCCAATATTATTTTTAACTGTGTCATCAAATAAAATTATGTCTTGGCTTACTAAAGATATATTCTTCCTTAAAGAATTCAGTGAAACTTTTTTTATATCTTGATTATCAATAGATATTTTACCTTGCTGCGGGTCGTAAAATCTTGGCAGAAGATTAATAATTGTACTTTTTCCTGCTCCACTATGACCAACAAAAGCCGACATAGATCCGCCTGGAATATCAATATTAATATTCTTCACAGCTTTTGCATTAGTTGTTGTATATTGAAACTCTACATTATCAAAGCTTATATTAGTTTTATTTATTTGAAGAGGAGGGAGATCATTATCATTTTTAATTTTTATTTCTTGATCTATTATATTTGAAATTCTTTTAAACGCAGTTGCACCTTGATATGCAGCCATATTTATAGTAGCTAAAGACCTTATTGGTTGATACGCTAACATCATTGCAGCAAGAAATGAAAAGAAATTATTTACTTCTAACTCACCTGCAGCAATTAATTTTCCAGAAAAGAAAATAAAACCAGCAATCATAAAACCAGTTAAGGTTTCCATTATTGGAGTAGCTCGAATTAAAACACTGTTTATTTTAATATTTTTCTCAACTAGGTCACGAATAATCTTATCTGCGTTTTTGCTCTCCTCATCTTCTTTTTGATAGATTCTAATCATTTTAGATCCTTTGAAAATTTCAGATAAAAAGCTGGTAAGTTGACCTGACAATTCTCCTGCTTGACCTACGGCTTTACCAATTCTTTTTCCAAGGCTTTTCGCAAAACCTGCTGCGAGTGGCATCATTAAAATCGCGAATAAAGCTAATTTCCAATTTTGGTAAAACATTAAAGAAACCAACGCAACAATAGAAAAAGAGTCTTTCATAATATTCAATACACCTGTACTTACTAAATTTTGAATTTGATGAGCATCAAACATTATGTTTGAAATGTACTTTCCCGAATGTCTATTATCTAATGTCTGAATGTCAGAAGTTAAAATATTGTTTGCAACTTTTTTTTGAATTTCGCCTGCAACTTCATTTCCTACTCTAATGATATTCATTCTTGCAAAGTACAAAGAAAGACCTTTAGTTGTAAACGCAACAATAATAAAAATAGGAATTAACCATGCTAAAGTACGATCTTTTTCAATAAAAATTTTTTTTACCGCAGGATCCAACAACCATGCTATGCTCGATGTACTTCCTGCTACCAATAATGACAGAACTAAAGCTATCATTATTTTTGTTAAATGCTTTCTAACGTATTCTTTGTAAAGTCTAAATAAAATTAATTTTAATTCTTCAAATTTCATTTATATGTTAATCATAAGTATTGTAATAAATAATATCATTCCTGAATAATTATTTACTTTAAAAGTATTCAAGCAGTTTAAAGCATCATTTTTATTAAATTTAATTACTTGCCAAATTAAAGTTAAGTAAAAAAAAATTAAAAAAATTGTTAAAAAGTTTAACCCAATATAATTCCTAAAAAAATAAATGAAACCAACTGACGATATGAAATAACTTATACTAATGAAAAGTTTCATATTATCTTTGAATTTAATTGAAGTTGATTTTACACCTATAATCTCATCATCGGACATATCTTGAGCCCCATAAATCGTGTCATAGGCCAATGTCCAAAATATGGCCGAAATATACAGAACTAATATTTCAGTTGTGATATTAGGAATAATTGAAGTCCAGCCCATGATTATTCCCCAATTAAAGGTTAATCCTAAAAATAATTGGGGCCAATAAGTAATTCTTTTCATAAATGGATATGTAAAAGCAAAAAACATTGAACCTAACCCTAGTAAAATTGTGTAAAAATTAAATTGAATAAGAATTAAAAATGAAAAAAAACATAGAATAAAGACATATAGAAATGATTTTTTTACTGAAATTTTTTCAGCAGCAAGAGGTCTTAGCTTAGTTCTTTCAACTTTTTTATCATAATCTTTATCGACTATATCATTTACTATACACCCAGCACTTCTCATCAAAATTGAACCTAAAAAAAATAATATTAAATGGACAAGAAATAAATATAGATCCTGATTAAATTTATATGCTGTGGCCAAACCCCAAGAACAAGGCCAAAATAACAACATAAAACCTATTGGTTTAGTTAGGCGAGTTAATTCAATAAAAATTTTTAATTGTGACATGAAATATCTCTTGTAAATATCAAACACTATCTACATAATCAATTTGATTCGATATGGATATTGATTACACAGTAGCAGCATTAATGTTTCCTGCTATACCTTTGATGATGACGATGTATAGTAATCGTTTTCACACTTTAAGCGCATTAATTCGACAACTACATGACAAATTCACTTTTGAAAAAAAAGTTCCGCCAGAATTAGAAAAACAACTTCATGTTTTAAATAAAAGAACTAATTATCTAAAATATGTGATGGGATTCTCATCTTTTGGTTTTCTTTTTAATATGCTTACAGTTTTACTTTTGTATCTAAACTTAACATTTTATGCTAGGCTTAGTTTTGCGCTTTGCTGCGTATGTATGATAGTTTCAATATTCTTATTTTTACAAGAAGTTAGAATGTCCAACGAAGCATTGAAATACCACCTTAGTGACATGGACTCTATGAAAAAAGATTTATAGATCAACTTTCTAAAAGTTTTTTTTTAAAAAGCGAAATTCCTTCATTGATTTTGTGTTTGTAGGACTCTTCAAAAGTATTTAATTGCCATCCTTGCATTCTTGATTTTATCTTTTTGAGGTTTTCTAATTTCCACTCTTCAGTAGTAATTTCACTTTTCCATTGTTTTTTTTCTTCATTAGTTCTTGCACATCCGTAGCAGTAACCAGTAACAGGGTCAGTTTTACAAATACTGATACAAGGAGAAATTATTTTTTTTTTCATTAAGGAATTAAAATAGCTGGACCTATTAATTTTCTTGCTTCTAGATCTTCATGTGCATCTTTTGCATCTGCAAGTTTATATTTTTTTGAAATTCTAATTTTTATTTTTCCAAATTTTACTTTTTCAAAAATTTGATCAGCTCCAGCTTGAAGCTCTTTTCTATTAGTAAAATATTGACCTATTGAAGGTCTTGTTAAGTATAAACCCTTAGGTTGGATTTCTCTTGGAACATTTACGGGATCTAAGGGGCCAGACGCATTTCCAAAACTTATCATCATTCCCCTTGTTGAAAGACATTCTAATGAACCATGAAATGTTTTCTTCCCTACACCATCAAAAACTGCAGGAACTCCTTTGTTATTTGTAATTTTCATAACCTCTTTTGCAAAATTATCTTTCGTATAATTAATAACGTGAGAGTAACCATTTTCTTCAGCTATTTTGATTTTATTATCTGAGCCAACTGTTCCAATAACTTTTGCTCCAATACTATTAGCCCACTGAGCAAAAATTTGACCTACTCCTCCAGCAGCTGCATGAAAAAGAACTGTTTCACCAGCTTTAAGCTTGTAAGTTTTTGAGAGTAAATAATTCGTAGTTAAACCTTTTGTCATTAGGGTAGCAGCCAACTCATGTGAAATTCCATCAGGAACTTTTACAGCTATCTTTGCTGGAATAACTCTTTGTTGTGCATAAGCTCCTAAAGGAATCGAGGCGTAAGCAATGTTATCACCCTTATTAAATTCAGTAACATTTGAACCAACTTCATCAATTTTTCCAGCAGCTTCCAAACCAATGCCGCTTGGTAACTTAATGGGGTACAAACCAGATCTATGGTAAGTATCTATATAATTTAGACCAATCGCGTGATTAGTAACTTTTATTTCATCCGGTCCTGGAGAACCAACATTTACATCTTGAAGTTCTAATACATCAGGACCTCCGTTTTTTTTCATTACAATAGATTTTGGCATTTTACGGAAACGTACTTTAACTTTTAATATTTAGCAAATGTTCCGTTATTATAATCTTGAATAGCTTCAAGTATTTCAGCTTTTGTGTTCATCACAAACGGTCCGCCCCTCGCGATAGGCTCACCAATTGGCTTACCAGCTATAAATAAAAACTCAGATTTCTTGCTTGCTTTAATTTTTAATTTAGTGCCTCGCTGTAATAATATTAAGTTTGAGTCAGTTGTTTTATTGTGGTCTTTTTCTCCTATGTTTAATTCCCCTTTTAATAGATATATAAAAGAATTGTGTCCCGAAGGCACATCGCAATTAAATTCTTTTTCTTCATTTAAAATTACATGAAAATAAATTGGGTCAACGTTATGTTTTTTTTCTGGCCCTTCTGCTTTTTTGTATTTACCTGCAATTACTTTCACAATTTTATCACTATCTTTGTGTTCTCCAAGTTCATTTCCTTTAATATAAAGGTATTCTGGCTTATTCTTTTTCATTTTAGCTGGCATGTTTATCCAAAGTTGAAAACCTAATAACTTACCTTCTTTCATAGCAGGCATTTCAGAATGAATAATTCCTCTTCCAGTTTTCATCCACTGCACGTCTCCAGATGCCATAATGCCTTTAGCTCCAGTGCTATCTTGATGTTCAAATTCTCCATTTAACATATAAGTTACTGTTTCTATTCCTCTATGTGGATGAGGTGGAAATCCAGCGACATAATCATCTTTATTTTCAGAACCAAATTCGTCAAGCATTAAGAATGGGTCGATATAATCTGCTTCTGGAGTTCCTATGCTTCTTTTTAATTTTACTCCTGCACCATCTGATGCATTTAAGGCTTTAATGATTTTTTTTACTTCAATTTGAGACATATAAATATTTATAATGAAACTTTAAACTTTTTCAAGTAGCTGCGTTAAATTGTTGATTTCATTTTTGGGTTCAAAATCGAGGATATCAAATACTGAGTTATGCCTATTAACCCAGATGGAATTATATCCAAAGTTCCCTCCTCCTGAAACATCCCATGTATTCGCGCTTAAAAAAGTAATTTCACTAGATTTTATTCTATATTTTTTAATGGGTAGTTCATAAACGCTTGGGTCAGGTTTATAAATTTTCACATCTTCAATAGAAAAAAGATCATCAAATAGATTATTTAATTTATTATTTTCAACTAATTCATTTAAAAGGTCAGGGGTCCCGTTAGAAAGAATGGCAAGTTTGAAGTTTTTCTTTTTTAAATCTTCCAGGACTTCTCTTACTTCAGGATAAGGAGATAAAATTTTGTAAAGACTAAGCAACTCATTTTTCATATTTTTGTCAATATTAAATACTTTCATTGATTTATCCAAACTGTCCTCAGTAATATCCCAAAAATTTTTATGCCTTTTCATTAAACTTCTAAGCCAAGTATACTCAAGCTGAGTAGTTCTCCAAAAATTGGCAAATGTTTCCCACTTTGCTCCAATTTTTTCTTTACATTTTTCGGCAGCTGAATTTACATCGAACAATGTACCGTAAGCGTCAAATACTACTGCTTTTGTTTTCATCATTTATTTAATATTATGCGAACCATCACATAATGGTTGATCATTTGTTTGTTTACATGAGCAGAAAAAAACTTTTTTAGTTTGATCAGCTAAATATTTTAAAGGTGCAAATTCAGTTCCTTTGTGCGAACCGTCACAAAAAGGTTGCTTATAACTAATTCCACAAGTACACCAAAAATAAGATTTTCCCTCTATCACATTAATGCCTATTGGGGATTCTCCAGCTCTTTTACCTTTTTTCATTAAAGCTCCTTTATATCTCCAACATTTGTTTATATTATAGATACTAATGAATATTAGATTATATCATCCAGACAGTATACTAGAAAATAATACAAGCTTGTTAAGCAAAGAGCACACTCATTATATTGTTAATGTTATGCGACTTAAAAGGGGCTCAAAATTAAATTTTTTTAATAAAAATGGAGAATGGAAAAGTGAAATAATTTTTTTAAATAAAGATAGAGTTGAAGTTAGGTTTTTAGAAAAAATTAAAGAAGTTAATAATTTATCTAAAACCGAGCTAGCTATTTGCTTAGTAAAAAAAAATCCAATGGATACTATTTTACAAAAAGCTACAGAGCTTGGTATAAGTAAAATTATTCCAATTATTTCAGAAAGAACAGAAGTAAAAGAATTAAATCTTGATAGAGCAAAAAAAATAGTTATTGAAGCGACTGAACAATCTAATCAACTTGTGCCTCCAGAAATTATAGATGTAATTAAATTAAAGGATTTTTTAAAAACTTTTGATGAAAACTCAAAAATTTTATTTGCGGATGTTAATTCAAAAGAAAACTTAAAAGCTGAAGATCTTAAAAACATTAATGCCTGTTGTATACTAATTGGTCCCGAGGGCGATTTCTCTTCAGCTGAACGTGAGTTAATACTTCAAAATAGAGCGGTAAAACCTTTTACGTTATCTAGAAACATTCTAAGGTCTGATACGGCTGTAATAAGCGCGATTTCATTAGTAAATTTTATCAATAACTTTCATTAATTGTCGCATTAATTGAAATTGTGAAATTGTCTAAAAGCTGTATAAAAACTCATGTTTAAAAAAATTGCTTATATATTTTTCTTAGCTTGGCCAACAGCGCTTATCGCCAATGAACCTAAGGATTGGCAGCTAGGTTTCCAAAAAGCTGCTTCAAAAAATATGGATGACATTGTTTGGTTTCACGACTACATGCTTGTACCAATAATTACTGCTATCACTGCTTTTGTTTTATTTTTACTTTTATATGTTTGTATAAGATACAGGGCCTCCAAGAATCAAGTTCCATCAACCACAAGTCATAACACCTTAATTGAGGTTATTTGGACATTGGTTCCTTGTTTAATTTTGATCGTAATGGCAGTACCTTCATTTAAAGTTTTATATTCGCAAGATGAAATTCCTAAAGCAGATGTTACTATTAAAGCCATAGGGTATCAGTGGTATTGGGGATATGAATACCCAGATGAAAATATCATTTTCGATTCTTATATGATTGATGAAAAAGATTTAAAAGAAAATCAACCAAGATTATTAGCGGTTGACAATGCAGTTTACGTACCAGTGAATAAAGTTGTAAAAGTTATGATAACTGCAAATGATGTGTTGCATGCATGGGCGCTCCCATCTTTTGGAGTAAAAAGAGATGCAATTCCAGGAAGAATTAACGAGACATGGTTTAAAGCAGACCGCACTGGAACTTTCTACGGCCAGTGTTCTGAGCTTTGTGGAATAAAACATGCTTTCATGCCAATCACAGTAAACGTTGTGTCCGAAGAAGAGTATAATAAATGGTTAGAAGAGGCTAAAGTTAAATTTGCCAAAGAAGAAACCAATAATAATATAAAAGTAGCAAGAAAAATTAAGGAGATAAAGTAATGTCAGCAACAACCGCAGATCACGAGCACCATCAAAATCCAACAGGTTGGAAAAGATGGGCCTACTCAACAAATCATAAAGATATAGGAACAATGTATCTTATCTTTGCAATTATCGCTGGGATAATTGGATCTGCTTTTTCAGTTTTGATGAGAATGGAACTAATGCATCCAGGTGACGGAATTCTTGGAGGTGATTATCATTTATATAACGTGTTAGTAACTGGTCATGGCTTAATTATGATTTTCTTCATGGTAATGCCAGCAATGATTGGTGGATTTGGAAACTGGTTTGTTCCAATCATGATTGGCGCACCAGATATGGCATTCCCAAGGATGAATAATATCTCTTTTTGGTTATTACCAGTCGCCCTAATTTTATTGTTGGTATCAATTTTTGTCGATGGGCCTCCAGGCGCAAAAGGAGTAGGTGGTGGCTGGACGATTTACCCACCTCTGTCATCAAAAACTGGACAACCAGGCCCAGCAATGGACCTAGCAATCCTAAGTTTACACGTTGCAGGAGCTTCATCAATTTTAGGAGCAATTAACTTTATCACGACAATTTTAAATATGAGAACTCCTGGCATGACTTTACACAAAATGCCATTATTCTCTTGGTCAATCTTAGTGACTGCATTTTTACTTTTATTATCATTGCCAGTTTTAGCAGGGGCTATAACAATGCTTCTAACAGATAGAAATTTTGGAACTGCTTTTTTTGAAGCACAAACAGGTGGAGATCCGGTTTTATTCCAACACTTATTTTGGTTTTTTGGTCACCCAGAGGTATATATTTTAATTTTACCAGGTTTTGGAATGATAAGTCATATTGTTTCAACTTTTTCAAGGAAACCTGTGTTTGGATATCTAGGAATGGCTTACGCGATGGTGGCTATTGGAGTAGTTGGTTTTGTTGTTTGGGCTCACCACATGTACACTGTTGGATTAGATACAGATACTAAAGCTTATTTCTTAGCGGCGACAATGATTATCGCGGTCCCAACTGGAATTAAGATCTTTTCTTGGATAGCTACAATGTGGGGTGGATCGATAAGCTTTCAAACTCCCATGCTTTGGGCGATTGGTTTTATATTCTTATTCACTTTAGGAGGAGTAACCGGAGTAGTTCTGGCAAATGCAGGTGTTGATACAGCACTTCACGACACTTATTATGTTGTTGCGCATTTCCATTACGTACTATCAATGGGTGCTGTGTATGCGATCTTTGCAGGATTTTACTATTGGTTTAGCAAAATGACAGGTTATGAATACTCAGAATTCTTAGGAAAACTACATTTTTGGCTCACGTTCATTGGGGTCAACTTAATATTCTTTCCACAACATTTTTTAGGATTAGCAGGAATGCCAAGAAGATACGCTGATTATCCAGACGCATTTGCTGGTTGGAATTATATTTCTTCAATTGGTTCATATATATCTATCATCGGTTTAGCGGTGTTTTTATTAAATCTATTGTACGCCTTTATGAAAAAGAAAAAAGCAGAACCAAATCCATGGGGAGAAGGAGCAACGACTTTAGAATGGACAGTGTCATCACCGCCACCATTCCATACTTTTGAAGAGCTACCTAAAGTAAAGTAAATTGAACCAGATAAGTATTAAAATTAGAAACTCTAAACTTGGTTTATCCTTAGACCTAAATTCATTTTTCAATTTAATGAAACCAAGAGTAATGTCGTTAGTTTTATTTACTTGTATGGTTGGTCTTTTAATAGCTCCAATTAATGTAGATTTTACTTCTGCTTGTATTTCTTTATTAGCTGTAGCCATAGGTTCTGGCGCGGCTGGGACACTTAACATGTGGTACGAATCTGATTTAGACGCCTTAATGAGCAGAACTTGCTTAAGACCTATCCCAACTGGAAAAGTCAAAAAAGATCAAGCTTTGTACTTTGGCATTATTTTATCAGTTTTGTCAGTAAGTATCATTTATTTTTCAGCTAATTTAATTTCTGCAATTTTATTAGCATTAACAATTGCTTTTTATTTTTTTGTTTATACAATTTGGTTGAAAAGGAAAACTCCACAAAATATTGTTATAGGTGGTGCTGCAGGAGCGTTACCACCTGTAATAGGATGGACAATAGCAACTGAAAACATTTCTCTAGAACCATTAATATTATTTTTAATTATCTTCTTATGGACACCATCCCATTTTTGGGCATTAAGTTTATATAAATCTGGCGATTATAAAAGAGCAAAAATTCCAATGCTTCCCATAATTTCTGGAGCTAAGACAACAAAGATAAATATTCTTATCTACGCCATGATTATGTCACCAGCGGTTATAGCTCCATATTTTTTTAATTTTGCTAGCTTATTTTATTTGATCGTATCTTCAATAATGACTGTATATTACATATACTTATGTTTTAAACTATATAGCTCTAAAATAGCCAAGGTTTCTAACAAAATTGCAAGAAAAATATTTATTTACTCAATTTTCTACTTATTTTTTATTTTTTTAATTTTATTAATTGATAATATTTTAAAATAACATGATGGATAAAAAGAAAAAAAATTTGATTACCGCTTTGATACTAATCTTATTTATGATTTTTTTATTTGTGCTTACTTTTTACAATATTGGAATTTACAACAGAGAAATATAATGAATTTAAGTAAAAAAAACCTGACACCTATTGCTTTAGTATCAATATTTTTATTTATGCTGGGGTTATCTTTTGCAGCTGTTCCATTATATGATTTATTTTGCAGAGTAACAGGTTTTGGTGGAACTACTCAAAACGCCTCTAACAAAGAAATTCCAAAAATTATTGTAAATCAAGACTATAAAATGAGATTTGATACAAACATTAATAGTACTCTGGATTGGAAATTTTATCCTGAAATAAATACTTTAGACTTAAAACCAGGTGAAGTTCATACAGTGAAATTTAATGTTGAAAATCCTAGTAGTGAAATTTCCTCAGGATCAGCAACATTTAATGTGTCCCCATCACCATTCGGTATTTATTTGAATAAGATAGGTTGCTTTTGTTTTGAAAAACAAACTTTACAACCAGGTGAAAAAAAAGAGTTTGTGTTAACATTTTTCTTGGATCCTAAAGTAGTAGATGATAATAAAACTAAAAATATGTCTGATGTAACTTTGTCTTTTACCTTTTTTTCATCAGGCTACTATGAAAAGAGTAATACGTAATGTCGACAGGAAAACCAAAACACGATTATCATTTAGTTGATCCAAGTCCTTGGCCAATCTATGTTTCATTCGCCACTTTAGTCTTAGCTTTTGGAGCAGTTTATTACTTTCATTCTAAAGCTCTATGGTTATTATTAATTGGCTTTGCTTTAGTAGTTTATGGCGCATTTATGTGGTGGAGAGATGTTATAGAAGAAGCAGAACATCAGGGCCATCATACTCCTGTAGTTCAAATTGGACACAGATACGGTATGACATTATTTATCGCCTCTGAAGTAATGTTTTTTGTTGCGTGGTTTTGGGCTTTTTTTAATGCAAGTTTATTCCCGCCAGAATCAATTGGCGGTATATGGCCACCAGCAGATATAAAAACTTTTGATCCTTGGGATATACCACTAATTAACACTCTGATCTTATTGTTATCAGGAACTACTGTCACCTGGGCTCATCATGCTATGTTAGAAAATGATAGAAAAGGATTAGTAAATGGTTTGATCGCAACAGTATTTTTAGGATTTATATTTTCTTGTTTTCAAGCTTATGAGTATCATCATGCAACATTTACTTTAGATGGTGGAATTTATGGTTCAACATTTTATATGTCGACTGGTTTTCATGGCTTTCATGTAATTGTCGGAACAGTTTTTCTTGCAGTTTGTTTGTTTAGATCAATGAGAGGCCATTCTACGCCTCAACATCATTTTGGATTTGAAGCAGCAGCCTGGTACTGGCATTTTGTCGACGTAGTTTGGTTATTCTTATTTGCTGCGATCTATATTTGGGGAAGCTAATCTCAAATTGAAAAGAGCATTTTTATTTCAACTATTCGTAATTTTTTTTGTAACAGTATTTTGTGCTTTAGGAACTTGGCAACTTTATAGATTGCAATGGAAAATAGAGCTTATAAGTGAAATAACTTTTGGACTAGACTCTAAACCAATAGAATACTCTAACTCAATTAAGAAAAATTATCAGAGAGTAAGCGCTAAAGGAAAATTTAATTTCAATAAGCAAATTTACCTTTATAGTTTGAATGAAAGCGGAAAGCCTGGATACGATGTAGTTACCCCTTTTAGAACAGATAAAAACCAAAATGTATTAATTAATAGAGGTTGGATTAAAAAAGAACTTAAAGACAATCCAAGGATAAACTTTGAAGCAGAAACTGATAAAGAGATAATTGGCCTTTTAAGAGAAATATATAAACCAAGTGTATTTAAACCAGACAATGACATTAAAAATAATATTTGGTTTTCATTAAATTTAGAAGATTTAAAAGAAGCTACAGGGGAGCAATTTAATGAATTTGTAATTTTTTTAGAAGATAATCAGGCTAAGTCACCAATACCCAAAAAGATAAGTATAGATGTGCCAAACAATCACCTTAAATATGCTATAACATGGTATGCAATATCAATCTCGATAATTTTTTATTACTTATATTTTAGAAGAAAAAAATGAATTATTTTAGCACTAGGGATAAATCTTTAGAATTTAGCTTTAAAGATATTTTCTTAAGAGGACTTGCACCAGGCGGAGGGTTATTTTTGCCTGCTGAAATAAAGAAGTATAGTAAAGAAGAACTTAATAATTTAAGTAAACTAAATTATAATGAACTTGCTACAGAAATTATCTTTAATTTCTGTTCAGGTGAAATAAAAAAAGAAGAACTTAGCGCACTGATACAAAAATCTTATAATAGTTTTAAAGATAAAGAAGTCGTAAATATAAAAAAAATTGGAAATATAAATCTTCTTGAACTTTATCATGGGCCTACTTTAGCTTTTAAAGATATTGCAATGCAGGTAATTGGCAATATGTATGACTATTTAGAAGTTGCTAAAGATAAAACTGTAAATGTCGTAGTAGCTACATCCGGAGATACTGGTTCAGCGGCTATAGCTGCATTAAGCAATAGAAAAAATATAAATCTTTTTGTTCTACATCCGCATAATAAGATTTCAAATATTCAAAGAAAAATTATGACAACAATTGGCGGATCGAATATTTTTAATATTGCTATAGAAGGATCATTTGATGATTGTCAAAAAATTGTAAAAGAGCTTTTTAATGAAGATAGTTTTAGGGCAAAAATAAATATGTCAGGTGTAAATTCTATTAATTGGGCAAGGATTGTTTGTCAGATTGTTTATTATTTTTATTCTTTCTTTAAATTGAAAAAAAACAATATTAGCTTTTCTGTGCCGACAGGAAATTTTGGAGATATTTATGCTGGATACGTGGCAAAAAAAATGGGTTTACCAATTAATAAACTTATAGTTGCTACAAATAAAAATGATATTTTACAAAGAGTTATTAATACGGGTGAATATAAACCTGACTCAGTGAAAGCAACCATCACACCAAGTATGGATATACAAGTTGCCAGTAATTTTGAGAGGCTGCTTTATTATATATTAGATGAAAGCGATATTAAGGTAGGGTCATTAATGAATGATTTGTCATCAAAAAGTTTATTTAATCTAGAAAAAAAAGAAATCGATAAAATAAAAAAAGATTTCGAAGCAGTAAAAATCACAGATGAAGAGACAATTGGCATTATTGATGAAATATACAAGGATCACAAATTTATAATTGACCCTCATACTGCTACTGGAGTAGGAGCAGCAAAAAGTTTCAAAAATTTAGGAGATATAGTTGTTCTTGGTACAGCTCATCCTTACAAATTTAGCGATACAATAAAAAAAGCTATAGGAAAAAATTTAGATTCACCCAAGCATTTAAGATTGAATATAGATAAAAAAGAAACATTTGATATTATTAGGAATTCAAATTCAGAAATAAAAAATTATATTTTGGGCAAAATACAATGAAAATAAAAAAAGGAGACAAACTACCAAACTCGGAACTATTTTATCTTGATCAAAATAATGATGTAAAAAAAATTGATATATTGGATCTTTGTAAAGGCAAGACTATTATTTTAGGTATGCCTGGTGCTTTTACAAAAACTTGCTCAGCTCTTCATCTTCCTGGGTATATAAAAAATTACGAACTAGCTAATAAAAAAGGAATTTCTAAAATTGTATGTGTTGCAGTAAATGATCCTAATGTAATGAAGGCCTGGGGTGAAAATCAAAATACTGGAAGAAAAATTTTCATGGCTGGCGATCCCTTTCTTAAATTTACAAAAGCTATTGGAGCAGAGGTAGATAAGTCTGAAAAAGGATTAGGAATTAGATCTAATCGCTATACTATGTTGGTAGAGAATGGTGAGGTTCAAAAAGTAGAGGAAGAAAAAGAAACAGCTACTTGTGAATTATCTTCTGCTGAGAATTTTTTAAAATCTATTTAGTCTCTAAGACTGCTAAATTATCAACAAGATTATTATATTTGTTACCAGCGTGTGCCTTAACCCATTTCCATGTAATTTTATGTTTTAGACAAGCATTATACAATTTAATCCAAA
Organism: uncultured Pelagibacteraceae bacterium; assembly: GCA_902549495.1. Classification (GTDB taxonomy): domain Bacteria; phylum Pseudomonadota; class Alphaproteobacteria; order Pelagibacterales; family Pelagibacteraceae; genus Pelagilacustribacter. The sequence goes on along the minus strand of CACCVU010000010.1, from coordinate 9,853 downwards.
GATCTTTATTTTTAACAGGTTTTTTATTTGAATTCTTCCAATTATTAAGTCTCCACTTTTGTATCCAATCTGTAATTCCATCTTTCACGTATTTTGAATCAGTAAAAATTATTATCTCTGATTTCTTTTTTATTTTTTTTAATGCCATTATTGGAGCCATTAATTCCATCCGATTGTTGGTTGTATTATTTTCACTTCCTGAGATACTTGATTGGTTTGAGTCACTATCTAATATGATAGCAGCCCAACCCCCTTTTCCTGGATTACCTGAGCAAGCACCATCAGTATAAATTTTTAATTTCATTGAAAGAAATAATCCTCATGATTTTTTGCATTCTTGTGAAACTCTAATCTTTTTAAATACTCCATTGGATCTTTAATTTTAACTATTGCTCCTTCTACTTTATTTAAAGCATCAAATACCCGAGTTAGCAAAAATCTTAAGGCAGCGCCTTGAGATAAAACCTTAATATTATTCAGTTCTTCTTGAGACAATTTTCTCACAGATGTATATCCATCGATAAAATTCTTTGCTTTAGTAACGTTAAAACTTAAATTACTTTTAAGACCGTCGAAACATAAAGCATTAAAGCAAATAGCGATTTCAAAAGCAAAAAAATCTTCACATGAAAAATAGAAGTCAATTAGACCACTAAATTTATCTTGAATAAAAAAAATATTGTCGTGAAATAAATCTGCATGGATTATTCCTCTTGGCAGATTTTTTGGCCAACTTTTTTCTACATCATTAAGATTTTCCTCAATCAATCTTGGCAGATCTTTATGAATATTTTCACACTTATCTTTGACTGAATTAAATAATTTTCTCCATGAATTTACGGATAGGTCATTTTGTCGTTTTAATTTTAAATTCTTTGTGAGTTCATGCATTTTCGCTATTTCAGATCCAATTGATTTACAATTGGCTGGAGATAAATTTTGTTTTGCCTTTCCTTCAAGAAATGACACGATCATTAATTGTTTCCCTCCAAAATTTGTAATAGTTTCATTATTTTTATTAGAAATAGGTGCAGGGCATTTAAAGCTAGCTTGATTTAAAGATGACATTAGATCAGAAAAAAAAGGAAGATCACCAGATTTAACTCTTCTTTCGTAAATAGTTAATATAAATTTTTTTTTATTAATCGACAAAAAATAGTTTGTATTTTCAATACCTTCTTCAATTCCTTTGAATGAGTCCAACTTACCTAAACTATAATTAGATAAAATCTCCTCAATCTTTTTTTGATTTAACTTTGTATAGACAGCCATTAATTAAGTTCTTTCGGCAATTTAAATATAACCTTTTCTTCCGCAACTATTACTTCCTCAATAGAAACATTTCTATCTTTTTTTAAACTTTTCAACAAAGTTTGAACAAGCTTTTCCGGTGCAGATGCCCCAGAGGATATTCCGATAGTCTCAGAATTTTCTATTTCATTAAAAGGAATTTCTTTTTCAGAATGCATCAAATGAGAATTATTACAACCCGCTTTTTTTGCAACTTCAACTAATCTGACAGAATTAGAGGAGTTACGACTACCCACTACAAAAAACATATCACACTTGGAAGCTATCTCTTTTACTGCGGACTGTCTGTTAGTAGTTGCGTAACATATATCTTCTTTAATAGGACCTTTAATTTTTGGAAACTTATTTTTGAGAGCTTCAATTATTTCAGCTGTATCATCTACGGACAGTGTTGTTTGAGTAATATATGCAAGAGGTTTTTTGAAATCGTTTTCTTTAAGCAGATCAACATCACTTTTAGTCTCAATTAGTTTAATCGATCCTTTTGGAAGCTGACCCATCGTTCCAATAACTTCAGGGTGATTTTTATGTCCGATTAATAATATATCGAAACCATTTTTATTTAATTGTTCTGATTCCCTGTGTACTTTTGAAACTAATGGACAAGTTGCATCTACAAATGATAAGTTTTTTAATTTAGCCTCTTCCGGAACTGACTTTGGTACTCCATGAGCCGAGAAAATTACAGGTCTACTTGCATCATCTACGTCAGATAATTCATCAACGAAAATTGCACCTTTTTCTTTTAATTCTTCAACAACCTGTTTATTGTGCACTATTTCATGACGAACATATACCGGAGCCCCAAACTTGCTGATAGATTTTTCAACTATTTCAATTGCTCTTTTAACACCAGCACAAAATCCTCGTGGTGATGCTAAATAAATTTTAAGTTCTTTTTTCATTTTTTTCTAAAAGATATTCTAACAATATATGCGGAAAAGTAAGTGACGCCAAACCAATAAATATTACCTTATAAATAGCCTCATCAAGCTTATAAAAATTATTTAAAAAATATATTGTAAATAAAAATATTACTGCAGTTACAAAAGTTAAAGGAATAGCCTTAATTATAAATTTTTTAAGCCCCGGCTTGAAAGATTTATCCAACTCAAAAATAAGAGTAATGGAATGCCTTATTGAGTGAAGAAAACAAAAATAAAGAGTGAAAGCTAAAATAGGTGATAAAAAAAAATTAAGTATGATTAAAGAAAAGAAGTCCATTATCATAACACCTTTTAAATTTGTGTTTTCTTTTTTTGAAATGTAAATAGATGATAAAAAACCAAGACATAACATTACAATTAAAAATTCATTATCAAAAAGTCCTGCTTCAAAAACTTTAAAATTTAGAATCCTAAATATTTCATTAGTTTCTTCTCTCTTTAATAATAATGGAGCCATAATTACTGTTGATCCTTTAAAAAAGAATAAACACTCAGATATGAAAAACTTTTTTCTAAAAAAAAATACTGTATCCTCTTTTCCAAAATGATAGGCGGCCACAATCAAAAAAAGCAATAAAATCGTATTAGGAAATATCATCCAGAATATAATTATCAATGATGAAATTAATACGTATGCTAGATAAAAGGATACCATTTGTTTGTATCCAAATAATTTTATAAGCCTTTTTCCTTTGATATTATCTAATGCGCCATGAGAAATTCCCAAAATTAAAATTAAAAACAAACAAAATATAACTGATTCAAAATTGAACATTAGATAAAGAGGGCTTATCAAAATACAAAAATTAAAAAATATAATTGAGTGTTTAAAGTTAATATTTTCCATTAATTAAACAATGCTTTTAAAAAAATTAATTTCGGCATTTTGCTAATGATATGTATGTCTTCAATAATATTACTTTTATTTGATAAAAATTTTATAATCGTATTTGAAGAATTTTTAAACATATTAAAAAAAATTTTAGGCATCTTTTCGGGATGTTTTTCTAAAACTCTTAGAAATACTTTATCTAAAAATTGATACTTTTTTCCAATTGAGAATATTTTTGCTTTATTAATATTTTCAATGTTTTTTAAAATATAACGACTATGTTCTTGAATGTTTAAAAAGGTGTAACCTGTACTTAACCTTGTCATTCCTCCAGCTGATCCAATATTAATTATTTTATTATTATTATTTCTTAATGATGGAGAAAAGAGTGGTATAGCTCCTCTTTCAGTAAAATTTATTTTGTAGTTTTTTATACCCAGATTATTCTTAATATAATTTTCTAACTGAAGGTCATAATCTCTGAGGCTCTGATCCTCTAGATCTGATAACCAAGTAGTTTCAATTAAAGCTTTATTTTTGCTGAATGGCAATGTGTAGAAAAAATGCACATCCTCTCGCTGATCGCAATTAAAATCCATCAAGTTTATTATCTCCTCGTCAAAAATGTTCTTAGGTGTCTCTATCTCGATACCTTGAAAGTGTTGCCATAAATCAGATTTAGCAAAATCTTTTTCAAAAATACTATTAAAAATTATTGAATTTTCTGAATTGACTTCGTTTAAATTTCTGAAAAAACTAATATTGGAATTTGCGGAGAGTTTAGAATTTATCTTTTTATAAAATTTTCCACTATCGATACTTTGGTAAGGAAATTTTTTGTTTGTTAATTCATTAGAGTTATCAGCAGTATTAATTGTGAAATTATTCCAACTTTTAATTACACAATCTTCAAAGTTATGATCAAATACTTTCCAGAATGACCAAGTTTTGTCTCTCTTATACTCTTCACGAGTTTCAATTATTGCCAAAGTTTTGTTCTTTAACTTATCATTTATTTCAAGCTCATAGGCCAAAGATAAACCCGCGCACCCACCTCCAACAATAACATAATCAAATTCTTTCATTTAAATTAATCTCTTGTTCTAAAATATTATGATTTAATTGATTATCGTAATTTAAATTTTTTATGAATAATAACTTTATAAAGTCAATAATAGACAAAAAAGTCTGAATTACCTTTTCATATATAGGGACATAGATTTTGCCGGCTTTATTATAATTATCTATGTTATTTTGTTTGAGAATATAGTCACCTATCTTTCTGTAAACTCGTCTTGCGACAATGACTGAAAATCTTGATTTAACTGGTATACTGCTAATAGATTTAAATGATTTTTCATAAAATGATTGAGACTCATTTATAATAGCTCGAATTGATGAAAAATCCTGTTCAATATACTGTCTATTACGCGCTTTATCCTCGCAAACATCTCTAGCAATATTAGTAAGCTGCATTGCTATACCAAGATCAATCGCACCTTTTAGAGCCTCCTTATTTTTTACTTTCATTATTTTTGACATCATTAATCCAACTGTTCCGGCAACTCTGTAAGAATAAACAATTAAATCTTTTTTCGAATTAATCACTACTTTTTCCACCAAGTCTGTTTCAACCCCATCAAATAAATCTATAACTATTTTATAAGAAATACCGTCACTATCAATTAGTGACCACATATCTTTAATAATTTGATTATCTAGATTTTTATTCTCAAAATCTTTTTTAAATTTTGAGAAAATTTTTTTCTTCGTACTTAGATCATCATCACCATCAACTATATCGTCTAATGTTCTACAGAAATTATATAAAGATGAGCATTTATTCAAAGTATTCCTCGATAGAAAAAAACTTGCCCAATAAAATGATTTAGCATGTTTTTTTAATAAATTACTTTTCATTAAAATAATTTGTCTAAAACTTTTGCAGATGATAGAACCCCGGGCATCCCAGCTCCCGGATGCGTACCAGCACCTACAAAGTATAAATTTTTATATATTTCTGATTGATTATGAAATCTGAAATAAGCAGACTGAGAAAATTTTGGTTGAATTGAAAATCCAGATCCATAAAGAGTTGCGAGATCTATTTCAAAGTAGTCAGGCGTCAAATAAAAATCACTTACCACATTCTCTTTAATACCAGGTAAAACAGTTTTATCCATTTTATCCAAAACTAAATCTTTAAATTTATCACCTTCTTCGATCCAATTAACTTTAGACAAATTGTTTGGGACTGGAACCAATACATAAAAAGCATCTTGGCCTTTTGGAGCCATATTAGGATCTGTTGCAGATGGCCGGTGTAAATAATAGCTTATGTCATCAGAAAGTATTTTCTTTTCAAAAATTTTATTAAGGTGTTTTTCATAAGCTTCTCCGAAATAAATTGTATGATGAGCAACATCCCTATATTTTTTTTTAGAGCCAAAATAATAGACAAACAATCCCATCGAATAATCCATTCTTTTCATTTTTTGTTTAAACAAAAAATCATAATCTTCTTTTGATTTTATTAAGTTGTTATAAACATTTGGGGGATCAGAGTTACAAATAATATAGTCGCTATTGATTATTTTAGAATTATTGATTTTAACACCCTTAACCTTTTTATTTTCTGTAAGTATTTCAGTAACTTCAGCATTTTTAATAATTTTGATATTTTCTTCGACCATAAGTTTTTCTAAAGCTTTAACGACGCTTCCTGTTCCTCCCATTGAGTAGTGAATGCCCCATTTTTTCTCTAAAAATAAAATTAATGTATATATCGAAGTAGTACTAAAAGGATTTCCACCAACTAAAAGAGGGTGCATACTAAATATTCTTCTTAATTTTTCATCAGAGATATAGTTCGAAACTAAACTATAAACTGACTTATAACTTTTTAATTTTAATAAAGATGGAATTTGCTTCATCATAAAGACTAAATTATTAAAGGGTTTGTCAGATAAATCCGTAAAACCTTTGTCGAAGATTTTTTCTGTAAAATTCACTAAATTTTTATATCCGTCATAATCTGTAGGGTTAAATTTTTTAACTTGTTCTTCCATAGATTTATCATCACCATTGTAATCAAATGTATCCCCGCTACTAAATACAAATCTGTACCACAAATCTAAAGGCACTATTTCTACATAGTCAGAAATATTTTTATTAAATAGAGAAAATAATTCTTCAAATAGGTAAGGCGCGGTTATTACTGTTGGACCCCCGTCGTAAATAAACTGATCTTTTTTAAAAACTCTTGCTCGACCGCCTAGATCAGGATGTTTTTCTACCAGAGTAACTTTATGGCCTTTAGCTTTTAATCTTAACGCGGCAGCCAATCCTCCAAAACCCGAACCAATAATAGTTGTTTTTTTTGCCATATATTAATGGCCTATTCTAACTAGATTTCTTCTTAAGTGCTAATTTTGTTTCTTCAATGCTAGAGGTATAAATTTTATCTAATTTGCTTTTATCCAGTGAGTTTTTAATCAATTTTTCCACTGCCTCTATGGCTATTCTCACTGATGCGTTTTTAATATCCTTTTCAGCTTGATTTTTAAGCTGTCTAATTCTTTCTTCAGCATTTTTTTTTCTATTTTCCATCAAATCGTGAAACTCTTTATTAACTCTAATGACATTTTTTTCTGACTCTTCGTAAGCTTTATCCATCATCTCTCTTACCTCATTTTTTGAATTACTTATTTTTTTTTCATGCTCCGTTAAAATGTTTTTAGCATCTTCTTTTAGTTTTTCAGCCTCGTTAATTTGGTTCTTTATGTTTAAAATATTTTGTTCTAAAGCTTCTTTAATTTTTTGGGGAATCTTGAAATATATTAGTATTCCCAAAAAAATAAAGAAAGAAACAGTTACCCAAAAAGTTGAATCCATTATCATAAAAATTTATTCATATTTTTTTTGGAAATATCTTCAATTGTTGCTTTAATGCTGCTTTCATTTAGTTTATCGCCTGAGATATTTTCAATTATATTAGATACAATACTTCCTGAGATAATCTGAATAGAGGATATGGAATTTTTTTTAAGTTCTGAAATTTCTTTTTGTGCTTTTAAAATTTCTCTCTCTATTTCTTTTTCCATTGATTCCTTTTTTGATTGAATATCTTTATCTAAAGTACTTTTTGACTCAAAATGTATCTTTAAAATTTCTTTTTTAGCGTTCTCCAAGATTGAATTATACTCTTTTAATTTCGCTTCAGACTCTTCTTTAAATTTATTTGCGTTTTCTAGGTCCTCTTTAATTTTATTTTCTCTATTATCTAAGTTATCTTTAATTTTTGGTAAGTAAAATTTTGATATTGAAATGTAAAGAATTGTAAATACTAAAATTAACCAAAATGCTTGAGATGCCCAATACGTTGGATCTAGCTGAGGCATTCCAGCCTCAGCTGCAAATAATTCAGTATTTATAGCTACAAACGCTATTAAAAAATTTAGAAAACTTTTCATATTTAATTTACTAAAATGCAAATAAAATAATTAAAGCCACTACAAGTCCAAATAATCCAGTTGCCTCCGCTAAAGCAAATCCCAACAATAAGTTAGGGAATTGTTTTTGAGCTGCAGATGGATTCCTCATTGCTCCAGATAGGTAGTTACCGAAAATAATTCCGATACCTACACCAGCTCCAGCTAATGCGATTGCAGCAAGACCTGCTCCAATCATTTTTGCCGCTTCTAACTCCATTTTTCCTCCTTTTTTGTTTAATGGTGTAAATTTAATGCATCATTCAAATAAATGCAGGTTAATATTGCAAAAACATAAGCTTGTAGAAAAGCTACAAGAATCTCCAACCCTGTTAGTGCCACTGAAAAACTAAGCGGTAACCAACCACCTAATATTCCTAAACTTACAACGAAACCTCCGAAAACTTTTAACATTGTATGACCCGCCATCATGTTTGCAAATAATCTGACTGATAAACTCACTGGTCTACTAAGATATGAAATAATTTCTATGATAGTAATCAAAGGCAAAAGCACAGCTGGGACTCCGCTTGGCACAAATATACTCAAGTATTTAAAACCATGCTTTATAAAACCAATTATTGTTACAGCTATAAATATAAATAAAGCCATAACTAAAGTTACAATTATATGACTTGTTACCGTGAATGAGTACGGAAGCATCCCAACCATATTACAAAATAAGACAAACATAAATAAGCTGAATATAAATGGAAAATAAGGCCTAGCCTTTGAGCCAGCAGTATCACTGATCATTTTTGCAACAAAGGTGTAAGACATTTCAGCAATTAATTGCAATTTATTGGGAATAATTTTCTTCTCTTTTGATCCTAAAAATAAAAATAATATAATTACAGTAGCGCTTATTACCATGAATAAACTAGCATTGGTAAAAGATAAATCTACACCTGCTATATTAATTTCAGGACCAATTCTTTGGACCGTGAATTGTTGCATTGGATTGCTTGCCATATAAACTTTCTAGTCTTCCTTTTGCATTCTATTAGCTGCTCGAATTACATTTAACATGCCTGCTGCAGCTCCCAAAAAAAAGAAAATTATTATTAACCAAGGTTTAGTATCAAACAAGGTATCTAAAATAAACCCAATTATTGTCCCAACTGCAACTGCAGCAACTAATTCAGTGCCTAATTTAAAGGCACTACCCATAAATGAACCTCTTTTTTCATTGTCGTTATCTAATTGCTTTTTTATTTTTGATTTTGCAATTTTAAGGCGAGTTTTAAAATCTTCAGGTATTGTCATTATATAAATTTAGGCAACTAATTCTTCAGCTCTTTGTAAATCCACAGATACAAGCTGGCTTATCCCTTGTTCCGCCATGGTAACACCGTAAAGTCTATCCATTCTTGACATAGTTAAAGCATGGTGAGTGATAATAATAAATTTTGTATTAGTAATTTTTGTGAGGTCATCAAGTAGACCACAAAATCTTGTAACATTAGCATCATCTAAAGGAGCGTCTACTTCATCTAAAACACAAATAGGCGAGGGATTAACTAAGAAAACTGCAAAGATTAAAGACAAAGCAGTTAAAGCTTGTTCGCCTCCAGAAAGAAGTGTGATTGATTGAAGTCGTTTACCAGGTGGGGAAACAAACATTTCTAAGCCTGCTTCAAGGGGATCATCAGAGTCCACCAATTCTATTTTTGCAGTCCCACCATTAAACAATTTAGTATAAACTTCATTGAACTTTCTATTTACTTTTGCGTAAGCCTCTAATAATCGTTCTCTTCCTTTTTGATTTAATTCATCAATGCTTGTTTTTAATTTTACTATTGCAGAGTAAAGATCAGATCTATCGTCCTCCATTTTTTTAATTTCTGTTTCATATTTTTTTGTTTCTTCATCTGCTCTGAGGTTTACAGACCCGAGAGAATCTCTTAGTTTTTTTGTCTTTTCAATTTTTTCAGTTTGTTCTTCAATTGATGGAAAATTTTTAATTTCAATATCACTTAAATCGGATTGCGGTAAAATTGAAGACTCGTTTGTAATATTTAATTCATTTTTAACTGAATAAAGTAGATCTTTTTTTCTATTTTCAATTCCTTCAATAGTGGCTTCATTTCTAGCTTTATTTTCTTTTAGATCTGTGAGTTTTAATTGAATTTCTCTTAAATTTTCATTTATTGAATTATATTTTTTTTCAGCCTCGATTAATTCATTTTCAATTTCTTCGTTTCTTTTTTTAATATTTTCCAAATTTTGTAAGTTTTGACCTTTAGAAGTTGCTATTCTCTCTGGATTTTTTT
>CACCVU010000009.1 GCA_902549495.1 uncultured Pelagibacteraceae bacterium | reverse complement strand
TCTTAATTTTTTAAAAAAACTTAAAAGAACTTTTTTTCCTTTTTATAAAGATAAAGATCTACAATTTATATTTAAAAAATTGCAAGACGGCGTGCCTAAAGAAAAAGTGGCCGCTAGATTTGTTGGGGGTTGTGTAAGGAAACATCTCTCAAATGAAAAAATTGACGATATTGATATTGCAACAATTTTAACAACAAATCAGATAAGAGAAAAATTCAAAGACACTAGTTTAAAAATAGTTGATACAGGAATTAAACATGGAACAGTAACCTTAGTGTCGGATAAGCACAAGGTCGAATTAACCACTTTAAGAAAAGATATTAAAACTGATGGAAGACATGCGGAAGTAGAATATACAGATGATTGGAAGCAAGACTCTGATAGAAGAGACTTTACAATAAATGCAATATATCTGGATATTAATGGAAAAATTTTTGACCCACAAATGGGTAAAGCAGATCTTGAAAATAAAATTGTTAAATTTATTGGGGATCCACAAAAAAGAATCGAGGAAGATTATTTGCGAATTATAAGATTTATTAGATTCAAAATTATGTACGACACTGCTGTTGAGCCGACAACAAGCAATGCAATAAAACAAAATTTAGATGGAATTAAAAAAATTTCCAAGGAGAGAATTCTTATTGAGTTACTGAAAATTTTAGACCTTAAAAATTTTTTAAAAATAAATGAGAGTAGTAATTTAAGAGAGATATTTTCAATAATTTTTCCTGAATTTTTATATTTAAATAGATTAGATAGACTCAAAAAAGTATATAAGCAATCAGAACTAAATAGAGATATTTTACTTGCAGCGCTGTTAATTGATGAAAAAAATAACCACGAATATTTTTTACACAAATATAATGCTTCTAATAAAATTACAGAGATGCTTAGTAAATTCAATAAAAATTTAATAGAGCTTAAAAATGATAAAGATTATTTTGAAAAAGATTTAACTAGAAATATTTATTTTAACGGAAAAAAACACCTTATTGCATTGAATTTAATCAATTTTTCAATAAATGCGAAAGTAAAATTTTATGATTTTTCTAAAATTTTAAACAAAATTTTGAAAACTAAAGTACCTATATTTTCCATTGATGGCGAATTATTAAAGCAAAAAGGTATGAAAGAGGGACAGTCTTTAGGAAAAGTTTTGAAAGAATTAGAAAAAGAGTGGGTTAATAATAATTTTAAAATTTCAAATAATAGAATTGATGAAATAATTAAAATAAATATAAATTAGATGTACTCAACTTCTAAAATTTCAAAATTTCTATCACCAGAAGGAGTATTCACGGTTATCATTTCACCTTTATTTTTTCCTATCAAAGCTTTACCAATTGGACTTTTAAAAAAAATTAAATTTTTTTTGATATCAGCTTCATCTTGACCTACTAATCTGTAAGAAATTTTTTTATCTGTTTCAAGATCTTGGACTTTGACGGTAGACCCAAAAATAACTTTTCCATTATTTTCTATTTTAGTTACGTCAATAACATTTGCTCTGGCAATCATATCATTAATAACAATTACACGACTTTCAATTAACGCTTGTTGCTCTTTTGCGGCGTGATACTCAGCGTTTTCTTTTAAATCTCCGTGCGATCTGGCCTCGGCTATCGCTTCAACTATTTTTGGTCTTTGCACATTTTTCAAATCTTCTAATTCTGATTTCAAATTTTGAAGTCCGCTTACTGTAATTGGTTCTTTTTCCATAATTATTTCCATTTTGCTTCAGGAGGAAGTGACATTAGTATTGATTCAATATTTCCGCCTGAGTTTAATCCAAATCTTGTACCTCTATCATATAAAAGATTGAACTCTACATATCTCCCACGTTTTAATAATTGTTTTTCTTTATCTTTCTTTGTCCATTTAAATTTTTCTTTTCTCTTAATAATTTTTTTTGAAATATCAATAAAAGATAGACCAAGTTCTCTAACAAATTTAAAATTTTTAATCCAATCTTGAGTTTCGTAATCAAAAAAAATACCTCCTATGCCTCTGGTTTCTCCTCTATGTGGTAAAAAAAAATATTCATCGCACCATTTTTTATATTTTTGGTAGTTCTTTTTGTTAACAGCACATAATTTTTTTAAATCTTGATGAATCATTTTCCTCTCTTTATTATCTTTAAAACTTGGAGTCACATCCATTCCTCCGCCAAACCACTCTTTAGTGGTAACTATAAATCTTGTATTAAAATGTATTGCTGGCATCTTTGGATTTTTCATGTGAGCAACAACAGATACTCCTGATGCCCAATATCTACCTTTCTTTTCTGCTCCTAGTATCTTTGACCTAAAAGTTTTCGGAAAAATTCCTGAAACTGTAGATTTATTAACTCCAACTTTATCAAAAATTTTTCCTCTTGTTAGTAGATATGCAGTTCCACCTCCCTCGTTTTTTTTATTTTTATTCCAATTCCTTTGATTAAATTTTACTTTATTATTTTCAAGATACTCAAACTCTTTACAAATTTGATGTTGTAAATAAGAAAACCAGCTGTCAGTCATTTTTTTTCTAAAATTGGATGTAATCATTTTAATAATCTGTTTTGTCTTAAAGCTTCGGAAGTAACTATAGCGACACTCATTGCTACATTAAGTGATCTGGTTTTTTTGTTCATAGGTATTTTAATTTTATTTTTTAATAATTTATGCAATTCCCTTGGAACTCCTGCACTTTCTCTTCCAAATAAAAGCATATCGTTTTTTTTAAATCTAAACTTATGATATATTTTTTTTGCCTTAGTTGTCATTAAAACTATTCTAGATTTTTTATATTTTTTCAAAAATGTTTTAAAGTCAGTATGCCTTATAACATCACATAGGCCTAAATAGTCCATAACAACTCTTTCAAACCTTTTATCGTTTAAATTAAACCCGCAAGGCTCTATTAAATGAATTTTTAAATTTAGGCAGGCACCTAATCTGATTATTGCTGCTGTATTTTGAGGGATATCAGGTTTGTAAAGGACTATGTGCATTATTTAAGCATAATTTATGTGTCATTCTGACCCTAGAAATTTTTATAATATGGTTTTATTTAATAATTACATTATAAGCACTTAAATAAATGAGCAAAGAAGAAAAAAAAGTTAATAGAAGAGATTTTTTATTTACAGCTAGTTATACCGTTGGGGCAGTGGGTGTTGGAGCAGTTATTTGGCCAATGATCGATCAAATGAATCCAGATAAAGCTCAACAAGCCTTAGCTACTACTGAAGTTGATATTAGCAACATTGAACCTGGAAAATCGATCACAGTTTTATGGAGAGGTAAGCCAGTTTTTTTAAAAAGAAGGACTCCTGAGGAAATAGCAGAAGCTAGGGCTGTAGATATGGACGATTTGCCTGATCCTCAAAAGGATGAAGAAAGGGTAAAAGAGGGTAAAGACGAATGGTTAGTCATGTTAGGAGTATGTACACATCTTGGATGCGTGCCTTTAAAAGATAAAGGGGACTTTAATGGTTGGTTCTGTCCTTGTCATGGTTCACATTATGATGTATCAGGCAGAATTAGAAAAGGACCTGCGCCAACAAATATGGAAATACCAAAGTTCGAATTTGTAGATAGTAATACGATTAAAATTGGTTAAAAAAAATTATGAGTGAACACGAATATATACCGAAATCTAAAGCAGGAAAATGGTTTAACGATCGTTTGCCGTTGCTTACTCTCGGTGCACATCTTACAGATTACCCAACACCTAAAAACTTAAATTATTGGTGGACCTTCGGCGGAATTTTAACTTTTTGTTTAATTACTCAAATAGTCACAGGAATTGTTTTAGCAATGCATTACGTCGCTCATGCAGATTTAGCTTTTGCGAGTGTAGAACACATAATGAGAGATGTAAATTATGGTTGGTTAATAAGATATATTCATAGTAATGGAGCATCTATGTTTTTCTTAGCAGTTTACATTCACATTTTTAGATCTTTATTTTATGGATCATATAAATCACCAAGAGAAGTAATTTGGATCATTGGTCTGATGATTTATCTATTAATGATGGCAGCAGCTTTCATGGGTTATGTTTTGCCTTGGGGTCAAATGAGTTTTTGGGGCGCTACAGTAATAACTAACCTTTTTAGCGCGATTCCATTAGTTGGTGACAGTATAACAACTTGGTTATGGGGAGCATATTCTGTAGATAACCCAACATTAAACAGATTCTTTAGTTTACATTATTTAATCCCGTTTTTAATTTTAGGATTAGTAGTTTTACACATTTGGGCTTTACATGTTCCAGGTAATAATAACCCTGTAGGAATTGATATAAAAAAACCATCAAAAGATACAGTGCCATTCCATCCTTACATAACAATTAAAGACGCTTTTGCACTTTTAGTTTTTATGATCATATTTGCTGGATTTGTATTCTTCACTCCTAATGTTTTGGGTCACTCAGACAATTATATACCTGCTAATCCTTTAGTTACACCTGCTCACATTGTACCTGAATGGTATTTATTACCATTTTATGCAATTTTAAGATCCGTCCCTGATAAATTAGGCGGAGTAATTTTAATGTTCAGTGCAATTTTTATTTTATTTGTTTTACCTTGGTTAGACACATCTAAAGTTAGATCGGCTGTTTTTAGACCGATTTATAGACAGTTCTTTTGGATATTAGTAATAGACGTTCTAATGCTTGGTTATGTTGGCGCGATGCCAGCTGAAGGAATTTACTTAGTATTAGCTAGAGTGGGAACTATTTATTACTTCTTACATTTTATAGTAGTTATGCCTGTCGTCGGTTATTTGGAAAAGACAGATCCTATTCCTATGAGTATCTCCGAGCCTGTATTAAATGGAGGAGCAGAACCATCTTTGGCTAGGAAGGTTAATGATAAAGTCTAATATAAAACTACTCGTTTTATCTTTTTTGTTAATTATCTCATTTAGACCATTACATAGTGCTGAAATGGTCGATCCAATAAAAGTAGATTGGAGTTTTAAAGGTTTAACAGGAACTTTTGACAGAGCATCACTACAAAGAGGTTTTCAAGTTTATAAAGAAGTCTGTGCTTCTTGCCACTCTATGCAATATCTTAGCTATAGAAATCTAGGAGAACCTGGCGGACCTGAATTTTCAGAACAAGAAGTAAAAGCTATTGCTGCTAGTTTTGAAATAGAGGATGGCCCAGACTCTCAAGGAGAAATGTTTACGCGACCAGGAAAACCTTCAGATAAATTTAAAAGCCCATACCCTAATGTTCAGGCAGCAACAGCTGCTAACGGTGGGGCATACCCGCCTGATATGTCAGTTTTAGTTAAAGCAAGAAAAGGAGGAGCTAATTACATTTATTCGGTTCTTGTCGGCTACGAAGACCCTCCACCAGGTGTAACTCTTGATGACGGTGTTTATTACAATAAATACATGGCCGGAAACAAGATCAAAATGCCAAATAATTTAATGGATGGCCTGGTTGAATATGCAGACGGCACAGAGTCTACTGTTGAACAGATGGCTAAAGATGTAACAACTTTTTTAGCTTGGGCTGCTGAACCAGAACTTGAAGAGAGACATAAAACTGGCGTAAAAGTAATTATTTATTTAGTGCTTTTAACTATTCTTGTTTATTTAAGCATGAAAAAGATATGGTCAAGGGTTGACTCGGAAATGTAAAACATCACCATCTTTTACAACATAGTCTTTTCCTTCAATCCTTAACTTTCCATTCTCTTTGCATTTCTCTGCACTTCCATATTCTATAAAATCTTCACAGGTTACAGCTTCTGCCCTAATAAAATTTTTTTCAAAATCTGTATGAATAACACTTGCTGCTTTCGGAGCTGGAGTATTTTTTCTCACTGTCCACGCTCTACTTTCCTCCGGCCCGGATGTGAAAAAAGTATCTAGTTTTAAAAGATCATAGCCTTCTTTAATTAGTTGATTTAATCCCGTTTTATCTAAACCAATATCTTTCATAAAAGTTTCTTTTTCACTTTTTTCAAGACCAGAAAGTTGGTCTTCAATATCTGCACAAATATAAATTATTTTTTCATTTGGATATTTAATTTTAACCATTTCAGTATATTTATTTCCTTTAGATAGGTTTTCCTCATCTAAATTGCATACAATAATTTTTGGTTTGATACTCAATAATCCAATATTATGGAGAAACTTTTCCTCTGCAGCATTATTAATTTTGGCTTCCTCACCTTTGTTTAAACTATCTAATTTTTCATTTAAAATTTTTATTTCTTTTTCATCGAGGAATTTCCTTTTACTTTTTTCAAGTTTTTTTTGGACCAAGTCCAAATCTGCAAGAATTATTTCCGTTTTTATAGTCTCAAGATCATCTGCGGGATTGATTTTTGAGCTAACATGAGTAATTTTTTCAGAGTCAAAACATCGTACTAGATGAATAATTGCATCTACCTCTCTAATGTGGGAGAGAAATTTATTACCTAATCCCTCACCTTTTGAAGCACCTTTAACTAAACCTGCAATATCAACAAAAGTGATATTTGTATAAATTTTTTTCTTAGAATTTGACAGTTTGGCTAATTGATCAAGTCTTGAGTCAACAACATCAACTACACCAATGTTTGGGTCAATAGTGCAAAAAGGGAAATTTGCAGCTTCAGCGTTTTTTGATGCTGTTAAAGCATTGAATAAAGTTGATTTACCTACATTTGGTAATCCAACTATTCCACATTTAAATCCCATCAAGTTTTTGATTTACTTTACTAGAAAATAAATCCATTTTCTTATCTATTAGAGTTGGAATTTGTTTTACGATATTCTCAGTAATTTCTTTAATTCTTTCTTCTTCATCTTCTTTAAAATCTTCTAGTACGTGATTGTTAACTTTCTTTTTTTGTTTTGGGTGGCCTATACCAATTCTTACTCTTGAGTAATCTTTTCCTATGAATTTATCAATAGATTCGATTCCATTATGACCAGCGCTGCTTCCTCCAAATTTTGCTTTTATCTTTCCGAAATCGATATCCATATCGTCGTGAAATACAATTACATTCTTAGCATCAATTTTAAAGTAATCTATTAGTTCTTTAATTGCTGTTCCAGAATTATTCATAAAAGTTAATGGTTTGATAGCATATATTTTTTTTTCATCTATACTGCCAGTCGTTAACAAACCTTTAAATTTTGGTTTTTGCTTAGAGAGCTTGAAATGGGCATTGATTGCATCAATTATTTTGAAACCGATGTTATGTCTCGTATTTGTATAATCCGATCCTGGATTTCCTAATCCAACTAGTAAAAGCATATTAATTATTTTTTTTCAGCAGGTTTTTTCTCAGCAGGTTTCTTTTCCTCAGGTTTTTTATCAGCGGCTGCATCTTTGCCTTTCTCATCCTTTTTTGGCTGCCTCACCGTCTTTCGCAGCAGCTTCAGCACCTTCTGCTTGAGTTTCGCCCTCAGCTCCCTCAGCTGGAGTTTCTTCTGCAGGTTTTTCAGGTTCTTTAATTATTGTCGGTGCTGCAACTGTTGCAACAACAAAGTCACGATCAGTAATAGTTGGTATTACATTTTCTGGGAGTTTTACCGATGAGATTTTAATACTTGTTCCAATGTCTGTTCCTGCTAAATCGACTATTATTTCATCAGGTATGCTCTCCGCCGGACACTTTAACTCTACTTTTCTCCTAACGATATTTAAAACTCCACCTCGTTTTAAGCCAGGAGAGTCAGGATGATTTATAAATTTAACCGGTATTTCCAAAATAATTTTTTTTCCTGATACGATTCTCATGAAATCAATATGTATCGGCTCCTCTGAAATTACATTATAAGATACATCTCTTGGAATAACTTTTTCTTTTTTACCCTCAAGTTCTATCTCTAAAACTTTTGATAAGAAAGTGTCTGAATTGATTATACTTGATAATTCTTTCTTGCTTACTGATATATTTTGATTTGGATCTTTACCTCCATACAAAATTGCAGGTATTAATCCATTTGCTCGTAGTTTGTTATTTGAGCCAGAAGTCAACTTCTCTCTTTTTAATGCTTTTAAGTTGTTCATAAAATGTTGAAAGAGCGTGTATAACTCAAGATGTGTTCTAAAACAAGTATTAATTAAATAAATCTGACACTGAATTAGAATTAGCTATTCTTTTAATAGCTTCTGACATCAGTGAGGCAATAGATAACACCTCAATTTTATTATTATTCTTAATTTTTTGAATATTGTCAATTGTGTCAGTAATTATCAATTTTTTGATTTTAGAATTTTTTATTTTTTTTACTGCATCACCACTCAGAACTGCATGAGTTATAAATACGTAAACTTCATTTGCTCCGTTTTTTTTTGAGAGCATCTACTGCATTCACTATTGTTCCACCACTATCAATTATATCATCAACTATAATGCAAGTTTTACCTTTTACATTTCCAATAATGTTCATTACTTCAGATTTTCCAGGCGAAGGTCTTCTCTTGTCAATAATCGCCAGGTCAGCTTTAATTCTTGTTGCTAAAGCTCTAGTTCTTGCTACTCCTCCTACGTCAGGTGATACACAAATTAATTTTTTATTATTAAATTTTCTTTTAATATATTTTGCGAAAAGTGGTGCAGTATACAAGTTATCAACTGGCATATCAAAAAACCCCTGTATTTGGCCAGCATGTAAATCAACTGTAACAACTCTTGAAGCTCCAGCATTAGAAATTAAATTTGCTACAACCTTAGCTGAAATAGAAGTTCTAGGAGCAACCTTTCTATCTTGCCTAGCATATCCGAAGTAAGGAATTACAGCTGTGATAGTTTTTGCTGAAGATCTTCTTAATGCATCTATAACTAAAAGTAGCTCCATTATATTATCATTTGCTGGATTAGAAGTTGATTGAATTACAAATACACTATTTCCTCTAATATTTTCATTCACTTCAATATAAATTTCTCCATCAGCGAATCTTTTTATGTTTGTATTGATTAATTTTAGTTTAAGGTTCTTAGAAATATCTTTGCTAAGCTTTAGATTGCTAGTTCCAGATAATATTTTCATGAAATATAATTACTTATACAATTATTTTGTAAAGTTTTCAAATTTAATCTATATCAGTCTAATTACTGAGATACACCTACCATAATCACTTTCTTTTAATACAGATGTTCTTCTAAAGCTGAAAAAGTTGTGACTTTCTTTAAATGTATCTCGATTTACATGATCGATTTTTACATTTTGAAGCTTAAGTTTATCACAAACAAATTTTCTTAAATTAAAGAATTTTTTATTTTTGTTCTTGAAAGTAAAATAGGATTTATTTTTCTTCGATCTAGAAATAAATTTTTTATAAAAGTCTAATCCTACTTCATAACTTTTATTTCCAATACAAGGACCGATGCTTGCATAAATTTGTGTCTGTTTTTTACCCTTTTTTATCTTGGAAATTGTATTTTTAATAACTCCAGAAAACGCACCTTTCCAACCTGCATGAATGCATCCAACTATTTTATTTTTTTTGTCATATATTAATACAGGGACACAATCAGCTGTAACCACACCAAGTGCTATATTCTTATTTTTAGTAATAATAGCATCAGACTTAACTTTTCTTTTTGAAAAATCTTTTTTGATTTCGATTACTTTATTACTATGTGTCTGATGCATAAGAATAAGATTAGTTCTTTTAACTTTCATTTTCTCAGCAACCAATAGAAGATTTTTTTCAACGTTCTTTGTTTTATCCCTAGACCCTCGACCGCAATTAAGGCTTTTGTAAACTCCAGATGAATAGCCACCTCTTTTAGAAAAAAAACAATGCTTTATTTGTTTAAATTTTTTAAGTTTAGTTGAGTAAAACATTATTAAAATCCTAAAAAATTCTTCGCTTTGTGATTATATGCCAACATTACTTTAAATAAACTGCCCATAAGATTAGGGCTTAATAGTCTTTTCAACCTTAAATAAAGATCAGATTGCTCTCTAAATTTCATTTTTTTGGAAAGAATTTCAGCTCTTTGAACGATACCCATTTTTTCTAAAAATTCCTTTTGTGTAATTACTTTTTTAACCTTTAAGTTGTTTTTCAAAAAAAATTCGTTAAGGAGGGCAAAATTTACATTAGAAGTAACATCTGCCTTTCCAAGGTTTTTAAGAAGGTTATTTTTTTTATGTTTAAAAACAGATTGCAAGGTATTTTGATTATTAGGTTTTAAATATCCATAATCAATTAATAAGATACCTCCTTTTAAAAATAAAATTTTTTTTATCATCTTTCTTAATTCGTTTAATCCTAATTTAGGATATTCGATGAATTCAAGATTATGGAATGATTTAAAATTTTTAATTATTTTCATTTCTTTATTGGAGATTTTCTTTAACTTCTCGTGAATTTTAAAATTTTTATCAAGGGTAAAATATTTTTCATAAAATAAGTTTTTGAATCTTTTAAACTGTTTTATTGGTATTGCATCAAAAAATTCGTTTCCAAAAAAAATAACTGGTCCTTTTTTAATATCATTAAAATTCTTTATCCATTTTACATTGTTATTTTTAATATTTTCTTTTTGTCTTTTTTTTAAAAAATCACTTATTTCATATAAGTAAAGGTGTTTAGAATTATTGAATTTTGGAAATTTTTTGAAAGTTCTTATGAGATTTTTTGCAAGAGTACCATCTCCTGGTCCCAGTTCTATAATATTAAAGTATTTTGGTTCTCCAAAATTTTTCCACGCTGAAATTAACCAAATAGCAATTACCTCACAAAATAAGCGTGAAACTTTGGGCGCAGTGATATAATCTCCTTTTGCACCGAAAGGTTTTTTTGTAGCATAATAACCATACTTTTTATCGTAAAGAACTTTTAAAAAAAAACTCATCTACTGGTAGAGAATTTGATTTATTAAAAAATTTTTTATCTGATCTCATCTCTTTTCTTAATGTAATGGTAAATAATTAAACCGAAAAATATCATGAAGAAACTTAAAATCATGCCAAGACTTAAAAATCCTAAAAAGTATCCTATTTGAGGATCTGGCTCTCTAAATATTTCTGAAAATATTCTGAAAAGCCCATATAAAATTAAAAAAAGGTAAGAACATGTTCCCGGGATATATTTTTTTTTATGAATAATAGTATTTAAAATTATAAATAAGATTAAACCCTCTAAAACGGCTTCATAAATTTGTGAGGGATGTCTTGGAAACATATCTACTAGGGGAAATATAACTGACCAAGGAACATTACTAACTTTCCCTACTAACTCTCCATTAATGAAGTTTGCCACACGACCAAAAAAAATACCAACAGGAGCAACACAAGCAATTACATCTAGCAAAAAAAAAGTTTTCAAATTTTTCTTAATTGAAAAAATATATGTGACAATAATTATACCTATCAAAGCGCCATGAAAAGACATGCCACCTTCCCATATCTTTATAATATCTATTGGATTATAAAAGTAAAATTCAAGATTATAGAAAATCACGTACCCAACTCTACCGCCGATTATAATAGCAAAAATTATATATGTAATAAGATCATCAAATTTTTTATTGATCTCGGTATTAATTGGATAAAATTTTTGAATAATCATTTTTTTTCCATACCACCAACCAAATATAATACCTATTATGTATGCTAGAGAGTACCATCTAAGAGAAAAAAACCCTAAATCAAATAATATTGGACTAAAATTATGGGTAAACATATTTTCTTATATCATATTTGAAATTAACATGCCTATCAAATAAGATGTGATATGAGTAATTCAGAAAAAATTTTAAAAGCCATTTCTAATTTAATTGAAACAGGTGTGCTTACTTCAAAAGACTTAAGAAAAGAAATATCTACAGATCTAAAGTTTAAAAAAGATAAAATAATTAATAAGCTTGATCTTGTATCAAGAAAAGAATTTGAAGTTTTAAAAAAGATAGTCCAAAAACAGGAAATTCAAATTCAGAAAATCCAAAAAAGAAAAAAATCAAAGCGGTAGAGACACCTTAATTAGAAGTCCTTTAAATTTACTTTTTCCAAGGAAAGTACTGCCTCCGTGAGAATTAATAACGTCTTCCACGATAGCTAAGCCT
The DNA here is from genome assembly GCA_902549495.1 of uncultured Pelagibacteraceae bacterium. Taxonomy (GTDB): domain Bacteria; phylum Pseudomonadota; class Alphaproteobacteria; order Pelagibacterales; family Pelagibacteraceae; genus Pelagilacustribacter. The sequence goes on along the minus strand of CACCVU010000009.1, from coordinate 14,219 downwards.
AATCCAACTCCAGATTGATTTAAACTTCTGCTTTTATCTAGTCTAAAAAAGGGTTTGAAAACATTTTTATGTTGTTCTTCTGGTATACCTGGACCATCGTCCTCTACAGTTATTAATACTCGGTTGGAACTTTTTTGTACGTTTACAAATGCTCTTTTTCCGTAAGTAAGTGCGTTGTGAATAATATTCTCAAAAGATCTTTTTAATGCATTTGGCCTTCCGCTCAAACTAATGTCATCGTCGACTACTATTTCCAAAGCTTTAGTACCAAAATTTTCTTTAATATTATTGAATAATTCCTTCAAATTAATTTTCTTTGTTTCTTCTTGAGATTGTGTTTTGGCAAACTGAAGATAGTCATTTAACATTTTTTCCATTTCATCTATATCTTTGGACATTTTTACGGATAAATCCTTTTGATTTAACATGGCAAGTTGTAATTTTAATCTTGTTAAGGGAGTTCTTAAGTCATGACTAATTCCTGATAGCATTTCTGATCTTTGGTTAAGATGTCGATTAATTCTTTTTGCCATTCTATCAAATTCATATGCTGCTTTTCTAATTTCTTGTGCTCCAGAGGGTCTAAAATCGTTGACGTAATCACCTTTGCCAAATCTTTCAGCTGCTTTAGCAAGTTTTACTAAAGGCCTCGTTTGATTCTTTAAAAAAATAAGAGCTATTATAATTAAAACGATAGAAGGAAGAGTTGTCCATAAAACAAATAATCTTACAGAGGAGGCTGAAACCAATTCTTTTGGAACTATAAAATCAATTACCTCATTTTCAGATCTAATTTTTATTTCAACTGCATTCTTAAATTTAGAAGTGTTAAACCAATAATTATTATTTCCAAAAGTTGATTTAAGTTCTCTCCGAAGAGATCTGTCCATAGGACTAAATTTTTCTCTCACCAGAATATCTAGGCAATTCTTCTTGGCTGATTCCAATCTCAAAATTAAAATTGTTTTTGTAACTGTCTGTAAAAAAGTCTAAGTTTTTTTTATCATTTTGGTATACCTCTTGAATAGTTTTGAGTTGAGCAACTAATGCTCTAGTTGAATTTTTATTAGCCTTAATCCATATACTATCATAAAAAACAATTGTAATAATAAGTTGAAGAATAATTGTTGGAGCCGCAACTATGATTAAAGCTCTATAGAATAATCTTTTTGGAAGAATTATTTTAATAAAATTATTCAATCCAGAGAACATAGCCTGAGCCCCTTATAGTTTGTAAATATTTTGGATTTTTAGGATTTATTTCGAGCTTTTGTCTAAGCCTTGTAATCATCACATCTATTGAACGTTCTTGCGTTATTCCAGAGATCTTTCCAATTTCATCTCTCGAATAGGTTTTTCCTGGATTAGATAACATTTCAATTAAAACTTTTTTTTCTGTGTTATTAATTTTTTTATTAATATTTTTTAAAGTTATATACATTTTGTTTAGGTTTATTTTTGCCTGGCCAATAGAGTAATCTTCATCTAAATCTAGTTTATTAGTATTTTTAATTATATTTTTAATTCTTAGCAAAAGTTCTTTTGGCTCAAAAGGTTTACCGATATAATCATCTGCGCCAAGCTCAAGCCCTTTAATTCTATTTTCAACTTCTCCTTTGGCCGTAAGCAATATAATGGGAACTTTTATATTTTTTTTAACTTCCTCAGTCAGTTCATATCCACTTTGACCAGGCATCATTACATCAAGGATAACAATATCAAATTTTAGATAACCCAACTTCTTTTTCGCTTCTTCGGAATTTTCAGCAGTAGAAACTATAAAGTTATTTTCATTTAAATACTCTTTTAATAGAGACCTTATTCTATCGTCATCATCCACCACTAGAATATGCAATTTATTATTTTCCATCAATAATTTTTTTTAAAACATTTTTAAACTTTATTACAGAGTCTGAGCTTGAACTTTTAAGAGCGTTAAATATTCTTCTTTTTTGAGAATTATATACTGTGTTAAAAAAAATTTTTCCTTCTTTATCTAAATATAAATTTTTTTTTCTTGTATCTTTTTCATCTTGAATTTGTCTAATCATTCTTGTTTTAATTAGATCTCTTAAAACTCTATTAAGGCTTTGTTTTGTTACTTTAAGTTTGAATATCAATTCTCCTAAGTTTATTCCAGGATTACTCTCAATTAGGTGTAAGGCTCTAAGATGCGCAGGGCCGAAAAATTTTTTTGATAAAATTTCTCTTGGATCTGAAAAGGTTTCTCTATACGCATAATAAAGAAGCTGAATAAACTCTTTAATTTGATCGTCCTTTAAATAAAGTAAATCTTTCATATCGGTAAGTTATATTGACTTATCTCTTTTTGGAATATACTTTTTTAATTAAAAAAAATCTATATATTTGCTTAATGGAAAGTATACCTTACGATAAAAGATCTGGTAAAATATGGTTTAACGGAAAAACCGTGAACTGGAAAGATGCAAATATTCATGTATTAAACCACGGACTTCATTACGCCAGTTGTGTTTTTGAAGGTGAGAGGGTATACGACGGAGAAATTTTTAGATTAGAAGAGCATACTGAAAGATTATTTTATTCTGCAAAAAGAATGGGAATAGAAGTTCCTTATTCTCAAAAAGAAATAAACGATGCTTGTAAAGCGATTGTTAATATTCAAAAAGTACAAAACGGTTATGTAAGACCTTTAATTTGGAGAGGAAGCGAAATGATGGCAATCTCTGCTCAAAAAAATAAAATTCATGTTGCTATAGCTACATGGGAATGGGGTTCTTACTTTGATCCAGAACTGAAGCTTAAAGGTATAAAGTTAAATATTTCTAGCTGGAGAAGACCAGCACCTAATACAATCCCGTGGGATACAAAAGCAGCAGGGTTATATATGATTTGTACTTTATCAAAGCACGAGGCCGAAGCTGAAGGATACACAGACTCGTTAATGCTTGATCATGAGGGCAATGTGGCTGAGGCAACAGGAGCTAATGTTTTTTTTAAAAATAAAGAAGGAGAATTACATACGCCTATTCCAGACTCTTTTTTAGACGGAATTACTAGACGAGAGGTAATAAAAATCGCTAAATCAAAAGGAATTAAAGTTATAGAGAGAAAAATTAAACCAAAAGAGATGAATGAATTTGTAGGATGCTTTTTAACTGGCACAGCAGCTGAAATTACGCCCGTATCACAAATAAGTAATTATAATTTTAAAGTATGTGATGTTATTTCAGATTTAAATGACGCATATCAAAATTTAGTGAGAAAAGACTCAGCAGCTTAATCTTTATTGTCCTCGTTTATAGCATGATCGATACCTTTTCTCAGATAATCGTATCCAGTATATAAAGTTAAAAATGCTGATAACCATAAAAGAATTATCCCAACAGTTTGGGCATTATAATCTTGAAAATTTACAATCTTATTTCCTATATCTCCAGTCAACAGAATAGCTATTGCAGCCATTTGAATAAAAGTTTTTAATTTTGAAAGGCTTGTTACTTCCATTGATATCTTGCCTTTTGCTAGGAATTCACGCAGACCTGAAACTAATATCTCTCTAGTTAAAATTATCACTGCCGCGATAACTTCATAGTTTTTTATTGTCCCATTCATTACAAGCAAAATAAGAGCAGCACAAACTAAAATTTTATCAGCTATAGGATCTAACATTTCACCTAGTTTTGATTCCTCTTTAAACAACCTTGCCAATAAACCGTCAAGGTAATCAGTAAAACTAGCTAGCACAAATAAAAAAAAGGGGATTAAATCTCCAAAAAAACCTGGAATAAAAAAAGTAACAACAAAAATTGGAACAATTATTATTCTGCCAATTGTCAATATGTTTGGTATTTTTAATTTCATCTATTCGTGGAAATAATCATATATTTTCTTTGCTATATTGTCTTCTATTCCTTCGACCGATTTTAAATCGTCGAAGCTCGCAGACTCAACAGCACGCGCAGACCCAAAATGATTTAATAAAGCTCTTTTCCTTTGTTTTCCAATTCCTTGGATTTGATCTAACAAAGATTTGCTAAGATTTTTCTTTCTTTTAGCTCTATGAGTACTTATCGCAAATCTATGAGCCTCATCTCTTAGTCTTTGTATGAAAAATAATAATGGATCATTTCTTTCTAAAATATATTCTTTACTTTTGTAATAAATTTTTTCCTCTCCTGCATTTCTTCTTTTACCTTTTGCTACAGCTAAAATTGGTAAGTCGTGCAATCCTAACTCATTTAGAACTTCTCTAGATACAGAATATTGTCCTTTTCCACCGTCTATCATTATTAAATCTGGCAATGATAATGAACCAGATTTTTCCTTGATAGCTTTAGAAAATCTTCTAAATAATACTTCTTTCATCATCCCATAGTCATCATTTTTTATTTTTTCATCTTTAATATTGAATTTCCTGTATCTTTTTTTTACAAAACCTTCATTACTAAAACAAATTAATGATCCGACAGAGTTAGTTCCCTGAATGTGACTATTATCGTACACTTCTATTAATTCTATATTGTTATTAATATTAAATTTAGATGCTAACTCCTCAATAAGATTATTGTTAGTATCAGATTGAACTAGTTTTTGTTTTAAAGCTTGTTTTGCATTTTTCTCTGCAAGACTAGATATACTTATCTCATTTTTACCTTTTGCTAGCTTAATAATAATATCTTTTTTATCCTTCTCGGAGAATGTTTTTTCAATAAGTTTTTTATCTTTGACTTCACAGTTAGTTAGTATCAGCCTTGGAATAGTTTTGTTTTCATAAAATTGCGATATAAAAGAACTTATTATATCTTCTATACTGTCATCTGGATCATGTTTAGGATAGAAAGCCTGATTACCCCAGTTTTGTTTTGACCTAAAAAAAAATACTTGCACACATGTTTTTCCTGTCTCTTTATAAATACTGATAACATCGGCTTCTGTTAAATTTGTTTGATTTATTTTCTGAGAGGTTTGTATTTGAGTTAATGCTTTTATTCTATCTCTTGCAATAGCAGCTTTCTCATAGTCCAATTCTTTGCTAGCTTTTTCCATTTCTTTGGATAAGTTTTTCTGAATTCTTCTGGATTTGCCTGAAATAAAGTCAATAGCGTCTGCAACTGTAGATTCGTAATCTTTTTCATTTATGTGACCAACACATGGAGCAGAGCATCTTTTAATTTGGTATAAGATACACGGTCTCTCTCTATTTTTGAAAACAGTGTCATCACAGACTCTCAAAAGAAAAATTTTTTGTAAAATTTTTATTGTCCAATTAGCAGAACCAATTGATGCAAATGGACCAAAATAATATCCTGTTTTTGATTTTTTCCCTCTTAACTTTGTAAGTTGTGGCCACTTATCTTTATTACCAATGTAAATATAAGGAAAAGATTTGTCATCACGCAAAAGTATGTTGTAACGAGGTTTATGTTTTTTTATTAAATTTGCTTCCAATAGTAGAGCCTCACTTTCATTACTTGTAGTAGTAGTTTCAAGATTATGCGTAAGTGAAAGCATTCTCTCAGTTCTAATAGGAAGATTAGACTCAGTTACATAACTTTTGAGTCTATTTGGAATATTTTTAGCTTTACCAATATATAGAATTTCACCAGTGGAACTAATCATTTTATAAACACCAGGATTTTTTGGTATCAGCGGTATTTTTTCTTTTATTACTTTTTTTCCTAACTCTAAACTATTAATCATACTTTTGATTTTGATACCTCGATGCCAACAGACTTAGTTTTCTTTAATATATCTAACTTTTCTATCTTAAGATTAATCTTTCTTACAAGTTTATTTCTAAATATCATATTAAAAATATTTTCCGCTAAGTCTTCAAGTAACTCGTGATGTTTCATATAAGCAATTTTCTCAATTTTGCTAACAATTTCTTCATAATTAAGTATAGAATTCAAATCTTTGTTATTTGGAGTCACATATGGATTTGTCAAAATTTCAATATTAAATTTTACTCTTTGTCTCTTTTTTTTCTCAAAGTTGTGTATTCCTATAGAAATATTTAAGATAAAATCTTTTATAATTACTTTTCTTTTATACTTAAATTTTTCTTTTTTCTTAAATTTAATTATTTTCATTCTTTTGTATTAATAATATCTGGTGTTTGCCATGCAAGTCTTTGTCCGCTATCAATATTAATTATCTCTCCTGTTATATTTTTATTTTCAATCAGAAACTTTACCCCATTACATATGTTTTCTAAATCTACTTTTTTTTTTAAGAGCGTGGATTTCCATTGCTTTTTGAAATGCCTTTCAGATTGTCTTTTGTTTTTTAATGTCGGTCCGGGTGAAATACCATTTACTCTTATATTAGGCGCTAATTTCATGGCTGATGTTTTTGTAAAAATTGCCAATGAAGATTTACTAAGAGTGTAAGAGAAAAAAAAAGGAGTTAATTTTTCAACTCTTTGATCAATAATATTAATTACACATCCTTCTTTTTTTTTGATTAATTTTTTAAAGTTTTGCGTTAAAACTGCTGGTGATTTTAAGTTGATATTCATATGTTTTGTAAAGGATTTTTCAGTAAAATTTTCAAGGTTATCGTTTTCAAAGATAGATGCATTATTGATTAAGCAATCTAATCCTTTCAGAGTTTTAAAAGCTTTTTTTATTAAAGTTTCGGTTTGTTTTAAATTATTTAAATCGGCTTTAAATAAGTATGCTTCAGCACCAAGTTCCTCTAATTCTTTTTTTAATTTTAAAGCGCTACTTTTAGATTTGTTAAAGTGGATAGCTATTTTTGTTTCAAAGCTAACTAAACTTTTAGCGATTGCAGATCCTATTCTAGTAGCTCCGCCAGTGATAATTATTTTTTTGGCTTCCATTTTTTTATTGCTTTTCTTGGTCTTGTGCCAGGCATACCCATAGTTGATCTTCCTTTTGGATAAACCTTACTTTTCAAATTATATTGAGATATTTTAGGATTTAAAGTTATTTCAAGTTCACTAGCTTCTAGTTTTCTCATTTCATCTCTTAGTTTAGCAGCCTCTTCAAATTCTAAATTAGATGCAGCTTCCTTCATTTTTCTGTTTAAAGCTTTAAGATGTTTTTTTAAGTTACCACCTACGTTTGAACCTTCACTAATTTTAACGTAGTCTTTTTCATAAACAGACTCTAAAATGTCACTTATTTCTTTTTTTACTGACTCAGCAGTTATTCCATTTTTCTTATTATATTCTAATTGTTTATTTCTTCTTCTGTCTGTTTCCTTAATTGCCTTTTCAATGCTCTTCGTGACTTTATCAGCATATAAAATTACTTTTCCATCAACATTTCGCGCTGCTCTTCCAATTGTTTGAATTAAAGAAGTTTCAGATCTTAAAAATCCCTCTTTATCAGCATCTAAAATTGCTACCAAAGCACATTCAGGAATATCTAATCCTTCTCTCAACAAATTAATTCCTACAAGAATATCAAACACTCCCATTCTTAAATCTCTTATGATCTCAATTCTTTCAAGAGTATCAATGTCAGAATGCATATATCTTACTTTAAGACCATTTTCGTGAAGATATTCCGTAAGATCCTCAGCCATCTTTTTTGTTAACGTAGTAGCAAGAACTCTATATCCTTTTTTTACAATCTCTTTTGCCTCGTGCATAAGATCATCAACTTGAGTTTTGGCCGGCCTTATTTCAACCGGTGGGTCTATTAAACCTGTTGGTCTAATAATCTGGTCAATATATTTATTACTCGTTTGTTTTAGTTCCCAAGGTCCTGGGGTAGCAGAGACAAAAACAGTTTGTGTTCTCATTAAATCCCACTCTTCAAATTTCAAAGGTCTATTATCCATGCATGAAGGGAGTCTAAACCCATATTCTGCTAGCGTGCTTTTTCTTGTTCGGTCACCTTTATACATTCCATTTAATTGAGGAACTGTTACGTGACTTTCATCTACAAATATAATTGCATTATCTGGAAAATACTCAAATAGAGTAGGAGGTGGCTCACCAGCTTTTCTACCTGATAAAAATCTTGAATAATTCTCTATCCCCGCACAAGTTCCGGTGGCTTCAATCATTTCTAAATCAAATTTAGTTCGTTCTCTTAATCTCTGCTCCTCTAAAAGTTTATTGTTTTCTCTATGTTTTTTTAAAGTCTCAGCTAACTCAGATTTTATTTGTCTGATTGCTTGTTCGATTGTAGGCTTAGGAGTTATATAATGACTATTAGCGTAAATTTTTATTATTGAGTAATCATTTGTCTTATCTCCAGTAAGTGGGTCAAATTCCTCAATTTTTTGCAATTTATTTAGATTAAAACTTATTCTCCAAGCTCTATCTTCTAAGTGTGATGGAAAGATCTCTAAATTTTCTCCTCTTACCCTAAAGGTCCCTCTAAAAAAATTTTGATCATTTCTTTTGTACTGTAAGTTTATAAATGCTCTAATTAAATCGTCTCGCTCGTACTCATAATTTTTCTTTAAAGTAATAGTCATTTTTGAGTACGCCTCTACAGAACCTAAACCATAAATACATGATACGCTTGCAACAATAATTACATCATCTCTTTCCAACAAAGATCTTGTTGCCGAGTGTCTCATACGATCAATTTGCTCATTTATTGAGGCCTCTTTTTCTATGTAAGTATCAGATCTAGGAACATATGCTTCTGGAGTGTAGTAATCGTAATATGATACAAAATATTCTACAGCATTATCTGGAAAAAAACTTTTAAATTCTCCGTACAATTGAGCAGCTAAAGTTTTGTTTGGTGCTAGAATTAGAGCTGGTCTATTAGCCTTTTCGATAACCTTTGCCATTGTAAATGTTTTACCTGATCCCGTGACCCCTAAAAGTACTTGTTCCTGTTTGTTATCTTTTAAGTTTTTTAATATTTGCTTGATGGCCTCTGGTTGGTCACCGCTAGGTTGAAAATCACTTTTGATTTTAAAGTTAATACCTCCCTCTAACTTCTTAATTTTTTTTGAGTTATTAACTTCTAGATCAGCTAATTTTTCTTGATAAGTATTTTGCATTTTGTGTTAATAATAAATTAATTATATTATAAATTTCAATGAGCATAGTTTCCAATAGTTTAAAACGTATAAAACCGTCGCCTACAATAGCAGTTACCTCAAAAGCTAGGGAAATGAGAGCTGCTGGAAAGGATGTTATTGGTTTAGGGGCTGGGGAGCCCGATTTTGATACTCCAGACAATATTAAAGAGGCGGCAATAGAGGCGATTAAAAAAGGGGATACAAAATATACAGCAGTGGATGGAACTCCAGCTTTAAAAAAAGCTATCCAAGCAAAATTTTCTAGAGAAAATCATTTATCATATGAGCTTGATCAAATTTCCGTCGGAACTGGTGGAAAGCAAGTTTTATATAATGCTTTTATGGCAACAATTAATAAAGGTGATGAGGTCATTATTCCAGCACCTTATTGGGTTTCTTACCCTGATATTGTTTTGCTAGCTGGGGGAAAACCTAAAATAATAAAGTGTGATGAAAAAAATAATTTTAAATTAACACCAGAAAAATTAAAAAAAGTAGTTTCAAAAAAAACAAAGTGGATAATTATAAACTCACCATCTAACCCTACAGGCTCTGGTTATACCAAAGATGAAATAATAGCTTTATCGAAGATTTTAATGAAATATAAAAATTTATATATTTTAAGCGATGATATTTACGAACATATTACTTATGACGGTTTTAAATTTTTTACAATTGCTCAAATAGAAAAATTAAAAAGCAGAACTTTAACTATGAATGGAGTGAGTAAATCTTACTCAATGACTGGCTGGAGAATAGGTTATGCTGCAGGTCCAAAGGAAATAATTAAAGCGATGGCTAAAATTCAATCCCAATCAACTAGTAATCCTACATCCATAAGTCAAGCAGCTGCAGTCGAGGCTTTAAACGGCACACAAGACTTTATTTTAAAAAGATCGAATTCTTTTAAAGAAAGAAGAAATTTTGTTGTTAATAGTTTAAATAATATAAAAGGTTTAAGCTGTTTAAGTCCTGAAGGAGCTTTTTATGTTTTTCCAAACTGTAAAAAGCTACTTAACAAGAAAACAAAACTTAAAACCGATAAAGATTTTGTAGAGAAACTGTTAGAAAAAGCTGAGGTAGCTGTGGTTCAAGGTTCTGCCTTTGGTTTAGACGGTTACTTTAGGATATCTTACGCTACTTCAATGGAAAATTTGAAAAAAGCGATGCAAAGAATTAAAACTTTTTGTGATAGCCTTAATTAGACTCAGATAGATATTTTTCAGCTTCAAGTGCTGACATACAACCCATTCCAGCAGCGGTAACAGCTTGTCTAAAAATTTTATCCTTTACATCTCCTGCAGCAAAAACTCCTGGAATATTCGTTTCAGTAGAGTCAGGTTTTGTAATTAAATACCCTTCTTTGTCCATTTTAAGTTGATCTTTAAATAAAGATGTAGCTGGATCATGACCTATTGCAATAAATAAACCATCAACTTTAAGATCTTTAATTTTATTATCTTTTACATTTTTAATTTTTAATGCATTTACAGTTTTTGGCTCTTTAGTTCCAATAACATCCTCAACTACTGTATCCCAAATAATTTCTATTTTCTTATTAGATTTTAATTTTGTTTGAAGCATTTTTTCTGCTCTTAGTTCGTTTCTCCTATGTATTAAATAAACCTTTGAAGCAAATTTAGTTAGAAACATTGCTTCTTCAACAGCGGCATTTCCTCCACCAACTACAGCTACTTCTTTTTCTTTAAAGAAAAATCCGTCACAAGTCGCGCATGCCGAAACTCCAAATCCTCTAAATTCTTGTTCAGATTTTAAATTTAACCATCTTGCTTGTGCTCCTGTTGAAATTATAAAACTATCAGCAGTGTAAACCTGGCCACTATCACCTGTTGCTGTAAAAGGTTTTTTTGTTAAGTCAACTTTACTTATATGGTCTTGTATCATCTCTGTGCCTACAGCTTCTGCTTGGCCTTTCATTTCGTCCATTAGCCATGGCCCCTGAATCACTTTTGAGTAACCAGGGTAATTCTCAACATCTGTAGTGGTAGTTAATTGTCCTCCGGGTTGAGAACCATGAACAAGTATAGGTTTAAGCATAGCTCTGGCCGCATAAATAGCTGCTGTATAGCCGGCAGGACCTGATCCAAGAATTAACACTTTTGTATGTTTTGTTGATTTATTATTCATTATGTAAAGGTATATAGTAACTAATGTTAGAATTAAAAGCACTTCTTTTAACGCAAGGTATGCACGGCATGGTCAGTCAAGTAGAGGGATTAGCTAAAGCTTTGGGCCTAAGTTATAAACACCAAAAAATTGAATTAAAATCTTTTTGGAATTTAATTCCTCCTAAAATAAGCCCAATATCAGAAGATTTGGTAAAAAATAAATTCGTATGTGATTGTAAAATCATTATATCTTGTGGAAGAAAAAGTGTAATACCATCAATAGCTTTAAAAAAAAGATTAGGTAATCAAATTTTCAACATTCACATACAAGATCCTAAAGTTTCTTTTGAACACTTTGACCTTATAGTGAGTCCTGAGCATGATCGTTTGAGAGGTGAAAATATAATTAACACAACGGGCGCTATTCACTACCTTACAAAAAAAGAGATTAACGATAATTCAAAGTATTTAGGAATTGAAAAAGATAAAAGAAAAGAATTAGTAGCATTTATTATCGGAGGACCTAACAAATATTATAATTATTCAGAAAAACAAATTCATGAACTTTTTAATAAAGTTAAAACATTATTTACTCCAGATAAATTTAAAATTATTGTAATTCCTTCCTACAGAACACCTGAAAACATTTTAAAAATAGCATTTAATACCTTTAGCATTAATCACCATGTTGTAAAAAATATTGATAAAAAAGCTTATCTTTCTGCATTAGCAATCTCAAATTATATAGTTGTAACGTGCGACTCCACGTCAATGATTTCAGAGGCTGCGATGACTGGAAAACCTGTTTATATTGCCATGATGAAGTCTTTTAAGCCAACTGGAAGATTTAAAAAATTTTATTCACAATTGAAAGATTTAGGTATAACAAGAGAATTAGAAGATAGAGTTGAAAGTTGGAGTTACAATAGTTTAAATGAGGTAAACAGAATTGCTCCAGTTGTAAAAGCAAAAATGAAAAAACATGGAATTATTTAAATCATTAGAAAAAAGAACTAAAATATTTAACGATCCTTTTAAACATTTTGAAATCAACCAGCCGCTGACTCAAAATGCTATTGATGAGATCTGTAGAGCAGAGATAGCTGATCCTAGAAAACAAAATTTAAATTATGATGGAACAAGAGCTCTTGATGGAGGAGAGGGAGCTTTTCGAGCTGGAATTAAAGATGGTGGTAAAGCAAAAAAACTTCGATGTTATGTTACTAAAGAAAACTCTAATCAATTTCCAAATTTAACAAAATTTATAGAAGAATTAAGATCACCTGATGTTTATAAAAAGATTGGATCATTAATTGGAAAAGATTTGAGTAATTCTTATGTAAGGCTAGAGGTAATTTGTGATAGAGAAGGTTTTTGGTTAAAGCCTCACTGTGATATAGAGGAAAAATTAATGTCATCAATAGTTTTTGTAAATTTACATAATGAGTCAGAGAATTTAGGTACTGATTTTTATGATGCAAAATTGAACAAAGTTAAAACAGTTCCTTACAAACATAATTATGGATACTTCTTTACCAGCGGGCCAAACACTTGGCATGGAATGGAAAAAAAAAGAGATCAAAAAAGAGAGAAGATGTATTCAAATAAATTATGTTACATTTGAAACTGATTGGAAAGTTAAAAGTTAAAGATCTTGTAAAGAAGTAACGCTGATATCTTTCAATTTAAGAGATTTTATACCTTCCAAACAAACCTTGGCTGTCGACATATTCGTGCAATATGGAACTTTGTTAGCTAACGTAGCCCTTCTTAAAGCTACTGCATCGCTCAACTGAGCTTCACTATTTCCGCCACCTGTATTAATTACTAATGCTATTTTTTTAGTATTTAGAATGTCAACAATATGAGGAGATCCCTGATTTACTTTATTAATTTTTTTGCACTTAATCCCGTGTTTGCTAATATAATCGGCAGTACCTCCGGTCCCACAAAGTGTGAAATTTAATTTAATTAATTGTTTTGCTAATTGCACCCCCTCCTCTTTATGACTATTTTTTAAAGAAATAAAAGCTAAGCCTTTTTTTGGAAGAGAGTTTGAAGCTGCAATCTGACTTTTAGCAAAAGCCATCCCGAAATTTTTATCAAAACCCATAACTTCACCTGTTGATTTCATTTCTGGCCCAAGTAAAAGATCGCTGTTTGGAAATTTGTTAAATGGAAAGACCGCCTCTTTTACTGCAAACATATCTTTTGTTTTACTTTTTAATCTGAAATTTGATAATTTTTCTCCTGCCATCACTCTAGAGGCTATTTTAGCAAGAGGTAAATTTTTTGCCTTTGAAACAAATGGAACGGTTCTACTAGCTCTTGGATTAACTTCTATTACATAAATCTGATCTTTTTTAATTGCATATTGAACATTCATGAAACCTTTAACTTTAAGAGCTAAAGCTAATTTTTTTGTTTGATTTTCAATTTCTTTAATTAAAAAAGGTTTTATTGATACTGGCGGTAAACTACATGCAGAGTCACCTGAGTGTATTCCTGCCTCTTCAATGTGTTGCATAATACCGGCTACGAAAACATTTTTACCATCCGATATTGCGTCAACATCAACCTCCATTGCATTATCAATAAACTTATCAATCAAAATTGGATTTTTTTCAGCAACTTTAAATGCTTCTTTTATAAAGTCTTTTAGTTGCCTTTTTTCATGAACAATCTCCATTGCTCTTCCACCTAAAACGTAAGATGGCCTTACCATTAGAGGCAAGCCAATTTTATCAGCAATTTTTATTGCTTGAGGAAAAGTTCTAGCGATACCGCTTTCAGCTTGTTTTAAATTAAGTTTATTTAAAAGACTCCTAAATCTATCTCTGTCTTCAGCAAGATCGATTGATGAATATTGAGTACCTAAAATTGGAAGCTTATTTTCATATAAAAATTTTGCCAGTTTAATCGGAGTTTGTCCTCCAAATTGAGTAATGATACCTTTTACATTACCTTTTGATTTTTCTTTCTTTATTATATTGAAAACATATTCATCTATTAAAGGTTCAAAATAAAGTCTGTCACTTGTATCGTAATCTGTTGACACAGTTTCAGGATTACAATTAACCATGATTGTTT
>CACCVU010000008.1 GCA_902549495.1 uncultured Pelagibacteraceae bacterium | reverse complement strand
CCCGAAAATGTTTCAACAGTAAGAGATATTGCAATCATGTCTAAATATTTAATTAAAAATTACCCAGTTTATTATGGACTATTTAAAGAAAAAACTTTTACTTGGGATAGAACCGGAGGTGATCCAATTAAGCAAGGGAATAGAAATCCACTTCTTTATAAAAATGTTGGTGTAGATGGAATTAAAACTGGCTATCTAGCCGTTGAAAAATACTCTTTGGCTAGCACAATGGTAAAGAATGACAGAAGAATCATAGCAGTTGCATCTGGGTTTCAAAATAAAAACTTACGGAGTTCCGAGTCTTTAAAATTATTAAATTGGGGTTTTCGAAATACTAATACTTTTGAAATTTCAAAAAAAGACAACACTTTTTTTGAGCTGGATACGTGGCTTGGAAAATCAAATAAGATTAAAGTTGCCCCAAAAGAAAATTTTTATTTAACAATTAATAAAAAAGATATCAGACATATAAATATATCTTTAAAATATAAGGGGCCTATAAAAGCACCAATATCAAAAGGGGAAAAAATTGCCGATATTATTGTAAAGAACAAAGATCAACTGATTAAGACATTGCCTTTATATGCACAGGAAGATTTAAAAAAAGTAAATTTTTTTAAAAGCTTAGTTACTTCTATCAATTATTTGATTTGGGGTGATGTATAAAAAAAAACCTTTTTTTATAGTTTTTGAGGGCGTAGAAGGTTGTGGTAAATCTTACCAATCAAAAAAATTATTTAACAATTTAAAGAAAAAAAAAATAAAAGCTTTAATAACGAGAGAGCCCGGTGGAACTAAAAGCGCAGAATTAATTAGAAATTTAATTTTAAAAGATTATTTTAACAATTCAAATTTAGAAAAGTTTGATAAATATACGGATACACTATTATACTTAGCTGCAAGAAATGAACATGTAAAAACAAAAATTAAGCCGGCTTTAAAACAAAAAAGAGTAGTTATTTGTGACAGGTTTATTGACTCCACAATAGCTTATCAGGTTTATGGAAAAAAAGTTAATATCAAATTTATTAAGAATATTCACAAATATATATTAAATGGATTAAAACCTAATTTAACATTTGTTCTTAAAGTTTCTTCAAAATCTTCAAGGAAAAGATTATCAAAAAGAAAAGGAAAAAATAGATACGATAATTTTTCACAATCTTTTTATGATAAAGCACAAAAATCATTTATAAAGATTGCAAAAAACAAAAAAAATTATTTTATTTTAGACTCTTCAGAAAATAACAGTCATTTAGAAAAAAAAATATTTGATATAACTGCAAGATACTTAAAAATTAAATAATGCTCTCATTAAATTTTAATCCAAAAAAAACTACAAGACTTTTCGGTCTTGAAAATGAGTTTAATTTTTTAAAAAAGATGATTTCCTCAGATAAATTTCCAAAAACTCTCATGTTGACAGGTAATAGGGGCGTTGGTAAATCAACCATGATTAGCCATCTAATGCACTACCACTTTGATAAAAAAACTTACAATGAAAATGAAAATACATTTACGAATAAAAGTTTTTTTTTAAATCAATTTATAGAAAATTTATTTCCAAATATTTTATATTTGAATGGTTCAGATTATAGAAATGTGAAAGTAGGCGATATTAGAAAAATAATTAATGATCTGAATAAATCTCCAATTAAGAAAGACAAAAGATTTATTATTCTAGATGATATTGATAGTTTTAACATAAATAGTTTAAATGCACTTTTAAAGATTATTGAAGATCCTGGAAAAAATAATTTTTTTATTTTGATAAATAATAAGTCAAATAAATTACTAAATACAATTAAATCTAGATCGATTGAGATAAAAATAATAATAAATAATAAAGACAGACTTAGTATTTCCGCATCTCTTTTAAAATATTTTAATCAAGATAGAGTTTTTGATGAAAATCTAGTTTCAAGCACACCAGGAAATTTTTTAAAGTTCAATTATATATTTAAAAATAATAGTTTAGATATAAATGAAAAATTTTTAACAAATTTTAGTAATATTTTAAGAATTTACAAAAAAGAAAAAAATATTTTCTATAAAGAGATGCTTTTATTTTTTGTTGAATATAATTTTCAAAAATTAAAATCGCAAGGAATGCTTAACAACAAAAAACTCGTAGAAAAAAAATTAATGATTTTACAGAATATAAATGATTTTTTTCTGTATAATTTAAATCAAAATACTTTATTAAGTAATCTAGAAGAAAATTATTCTGATGACTAAAAATTTTTATATTACAACACCAATCTATTACCCATCAGGCAAACCCCACATGGGACATGCTTACTCAAGCATAGTTGCTGATATATTTGCAAGATTTAAAAGAATTGAAGGTTATGATGTATTATTTTTGACTGGCACTGATGAACATGGTCAAAAAATTCAAAAAGAAGCTGAAAAAAAGAAAAAAGATCCCAAAGTATTCTGTGATGAAATATCCCAAACTTTCCGATCTTTAACAAAAATATTAAATTTAACTAATGACGATTTTATTAGAACGACTGAAAAAAGGCATTTGAATTCAGTTAATGAAATATGGAATAGATTGATAAAGTCAGGAGATATTTATTTAGATAAATATAGTGGATGGTATTCTGTGTCAGACGAAGCTTATTATGATAAAGATGAAATCGAGGAAAAAGATGGTAGAAAATTATCAAAAATCTCAGGCTCAGAAGTAGAATGGGTTGAAGAGGAGTCTTATTTTTTTAAATTATCTTCATTTCAAAAAAAGTTACTAGATCACTATAAAAAAAATGAGAATTTTATATTGCCACAATCAAGAAAAAATGAAGTAATTAGTTTTGTAGAAAAAGGTCTTAAAGATTTGTCCATCAGCAGAACATCGTTTTCTTGGGGAATTCCAGTTCCACAAAATAACAAGCATGTTATTTATGTTTGGTTAGACGCATTAACAAATTACTTAAGTGCACTAAATTTTCCTAATACCGAAGATAAAAAATATAAAGCTTTTTGGCCAGCAGACGTTCATATTATTGGAAAAGATATTTTGAGATTTCATGCGATATACTGGCCGGCTTTTTTGATAGCAGCAAATTTACCATTACCTAAAAGAGTATTCGGACATGGCTGGATTCTTTCAGATGATAAGAAAATGTCTAAATCACTTGGTAATATTTTAGATCCAATTGAGGTAATCAAAGATTATGGAATTGATCAACTAAGATATTATTTAATAAAAGAAGTTTCATTAGGAAACGATGGAAGTATTTCGATGGAAAATCTTAAAAATTGTATAAACAATGATCTAGCTAATAATTACGGTAATCTCTGCCAAAGAGTTTTTTCATTTATAAAAAAAAATTGTGGAAACAAAATACCCAAGAAAAATAAATTAAAAGAAAATGATATAAAATTAATTGAAAATATAAAAGATAACATTCCTAAATTAATTAGTTACATAGATAAGCAAAATTTGAATGAATATATTAAAATGGTGGTTAATTTTTCATTCGAGGCAAACAAATATTTCAATGACTCAGAACCATGGTCTTTAAAAACAAAAGATCCCCAAAGAATGAATGCAATTCTTCATACAATTTTGGAACAAATAAAAAATATTTCTATTCTTTTAAATCCAATTATACCGATTTCCACCAAAAAAGTTTTAGATACTATTAATTTATCTGATAAGGATATTTCAATTGATAATATTAAAAAAGATGACATTTTTAACTATAATTTGGAATTAAAAAATTTAGATATTTTATTTAAAAAGATTGAAAATGATAATTGATTCACATTGCCATTTAACCTACGAACCGATGTCAAAAGCTTTAAACGAGACAATAGATAGAGCAAATAAAGATGGCATTAAATACATGCTTACTATTTCGACAGAAGATAAAAGTTTTGAACAAATACTTAAGATAGTAAATGGTTATGAAAGTGTTTACGGCACTTATGGAATTCATCCTCATGAGGCTAAGTCACATCAACATATTAAAAGTGAAGATATAATTAATAAAGTTAATAAAAATAAAAAAATTATTGGTATTGGTGAAACAGGATTAGACTTTTATTACAATCATTCTGAAAAGAAAGATCAAATCTATTCCTTTGAAGAACACATATCAGCTGCACAAAAAAAAAATCTGCCACTAATAGTTCACACAAGATCTGCAGAAAAAGAAACTTTACAAATATTAGAAAAACATTCGAAAAAAAAAGAAACTAAAATCCTTATACATTGTTTTACTGGATCACGAGAATTTGCTTTTAAATTATTAGATCTAGGTGCTTATATTTCTGCTAGTGGAGTTGTAACATTTAAAAATTCTCAGGATTTAGCCAATACTTTCAGAGATATACCAAAAGAAAAAATATTAGTTGAAACTGATGCTCCATATCTTGCTCCAGTACCATTAAGAGGTAAACCAAATGAACCTAGTTACATAATACATACAGTAAAGTTTTTATCTAAAATTAAAAATTTATCATTTAATGAATTTTCAAAAGTAACAACTAACAATTTTTTTAATTTGTTTGGTAAATTAAATTGAAAAGTAAATTTACAATTCTAGGCTGTGGAAGTTCTCTTGGATCTCCATGGATAACTAATTACAGAGGCAATCTTAAACAAAGTCCAAAAAATATAAGGACTAGGTGTTGCGCTCATATTCAAAAAGGAAATTTGTCTGTTTGTATAGATACATCACCAGATATTAAGTATCAATTTTTAAAAAATAAAATTAAAAATCTTGACTCAATTATTTATACTCATGAACACGCAGATCAGACAGCCGGTATATTTGAAATGAGACCGTTTTATTGGAAAAATAAATCAAAGATCCCGATCTATGGTAGTCGAAGAACAATCACAGCTTTAAAAAAATCTTACAGATTTTGTTTCTTTGAGGAGCAAGGGTATAAGCCGATTATGAAAGCGAATATAATTGATAAAAGTTTTTCTATAAGAAAAAATAATGCAAAATTGATCATCAAACCCTTTCAAGTTACTCATGGATCAATAAAATCAACCGGATATGTGATAGATAAAATTGCGTATATAAGTGATTGTAATAAAATATCGTTGAAGAATATAGATCATCTCAAAAATCTTAATTACCTGGTATTAGATTGTCTCAAAATTGATAAGCACCCATCACACTTTAATTTAGAAGAAGCTTTAAACTTAATAAATTTAACCAAACCTAAAAAAACTATACTTACTAATTTGCATACGGATTTAGATTACTTTAAATTAAAAAAAATTTTACCAAAAAATATAACCCCTGCGTATGATGGATTAAGTTTTACTAGCTAAATCAAGTTTTCAATTACTTTAATGAATTTTTTAGATGAAGGTTTAGTTATAGAGGAAAATGTTTCTGCAACTTTCCCATCTTTTCCAATTATAATTTTATAAAAATTCCACTTTGGTATTGCACTAATACCATAATCTTTTCTTGCCCATTTATAAAATGGATGTGAATTATTTCCTATTACATTAATCTTCTCCGTCATCGGAAATGTAATTCCAAAATTCGTTTCACAAAAGTTTTTTATTTCTTTATTGTTACCAGGTTCTTGTCTGAAGTTATTTGTTGGGACTCCTAAAACAACTAAATCTTTATTTTTATATTCAGACCATAATGTTTGAAGATCTTCGTATTGAGGTGTGTAACCACATCTACTCGCAACATTTACTACTACAATTACCTTTCCTTTGTACTGACTGAGTTTGATTAAGTCTCCATCAATACTATTAAATTCGTAATCATAAGCTGTACCATTATTCTCAGCAATAACTTTTGAAAAAAAATTGAACATAAATAAAATAATAAATATTTTTTTCATAATTTTAATGCTTTTAATACTGCATCAATTGGCAAAAATATACATTTAAATCTATTAAAATTGTCGCTATTTAGCAATTTTTGGAAATCAGATAACCACTTAGGAATCTTTACATTTTTTTTTGATGATATTTTTTTTAAGGTTAAAAAATCATTTTTTATATCTTTTAATTTTACGTTTTTTATTTTTCTTGATAGAAGACTTGCTGAAGCCTCACAATATACACAGGATATAGTTTCATATTTCATTGAGCTTATCTTTTTTTTATCTGCTATTAGCTCTAAGGTAATTTTATCTCCACATGTTGAGTTTTTTAAAGATATCTTGTGTGAGTATTTGTTTTTAAGACCTGCATTTGAAGTATTAGAAGCTAATCTAATGATATTTTTGCTGATCATTTCTTAGAAGAAAATAACAGTAAGAAATATCCAAAGAGTGTAGAAAGAAGTGATCCAGTTAACACTCCAATTTTAACTCCATCCATATATTCCAAATTATTTACAAAAGCTAAATTTCCAACAAATAAACTCATTGTAAAACCAATTCCTGTTAATATTGAAACTCCATAAATAGCTAACCAAGTAGAACCGGATGGTTTATCTGCAAATTTAAGTTTAACAGATATATAAGAGAGGGCAAAAACACCAATTTGTTTTCCAAAAAATAGACCTAAAACAATTCCAAGAGGCACAGGATTTAACAAAGTAGCAAAAGTAAGTCCTTCAAGTGAAACTCCTGCATTTGCAAAAGCAAAAAGGGGCATTATTCCAAAAGCTACATAAGGTGACAATCCATGTTCTAATTTAAGCAACATTGACTCTTTACTTTTATTTTTGTTATGTGGAATTGTTAGGGCTAAAAGAACACCTGCAATTGTAGCATGTATTCCTGATTGATGAGTAAAATCCCACAGAAAAATTCCTACAATTAAGAAAGGTATAAAACTTTTTATTTTATATTTATTAAGACCTATTAAAACAATTAAAGATAATAACATCAGAACCAAATATTTTGCTTCAATATTTCCAGAATAAAAAAAGGCGATAATAACAATTGCACCTAAATCATCTATAATTGCTAGAGCAGTCAAAAAAACTTTAAGCGATATTGGAACTCTTTTGCCTAATAACGATAAAACTCCTAAAGAGAATGCAATATCTGTAGCTGAAGGTATAGCCCAACCATTTAATGTTGTGCTATCAGAATAATTTACAACGATATAGAATATTGCCGGCACCGCCATCCCTCCGACTGCACCAATGATAGGCAGCATAGCTTGTTTTGGATTAGATAATTCTCCCTGAATAAATTCTCTTTTTATCTCTAATGAGACAAAAAAGAAAAATATAGCCATCAAAACGTCATTTATCCAATGAAGAACACTCAGTTTTAGACCAAATTCTTTAGTACCAAGTGTGATATATTTTTCTAGAGTAGAAAAATAAATATCACTTAAATCACCATTACTAATTATAAGTGCTAGTATTGCAGCAAATAACAAAACTAACCCTGAAGCTGCTTCAAGTTTAAAAAAATATTTAAATGGTTTTGTAATATGCTGTATCATTGGTATTATTTACTTCTATAGAGACTATCTTTCAATTGCCAAAATCACTTAATTAACCTATAAAACAGACGTTCGGGGCGTAGCGCAGCCTGGTAGCGCATCTGGTTTGGGACCAGAGGGTCGCAGGTTCAAATCCTGCCGCCCCGACCATTATAAACATGAAAAAAGCTAAAATTTATATTCCTGCTAAAACAGCGATGCAATCTGGCAGGAGCAAACTTAAAAGTTGGGTATTAGAATTTATAACTAAAGATCCCTCAATAAATCCTTTAATGGGGTGGGAGACATCGACGGATACACTTGAAGAAGTTATTCTCAAATTTCCATCAAAAGAAAAAGCTATAGAATATGCTGAAAAAAATAATATATCTTACAATGTTATTGAACCAAATAAGAAAGAATTTGTTATAAAATCATACGCAGATAATTTTCTTAAAGATTAATTATGTGGAGAAGTTTTTTCAGAGATAAAAAATGGTTTTACTGGTCCTACGGAGGAGGATTTTTTATTATTTCTTTGCTAGTGCTGCAAACCTATTTGGATGTTCTCTTCAATAGTTGGTACAAGGATTTTTATGATATTCTCCAAACAGCTGAAAATCGTGAGATATCAGAGTTTTGGGAGTCAATTAAAAGGTTTTTATATATAGCACTTCCATACGTTACACTTTTTGCTTTTACAAATTGGTTTACAAGGTTATGGGCATTTAGATGGAGAGAGGCTATGACGTTTTCATACATGCCATATTGGAGAGCAACTGAAGCAAAAGTTGAAGGCTCGTCTCAAAGAATTCAAGAGGATTGTATGAACTTTGCAAAAATTGTAGAATCAATTGGATTGCAGGTTGTTAAAGCCATTATGACATTAATAGCATTTATTCCAATTTTATGGATGCTTTCTTCAAATGTTACTGTACCTTTTTTAAATAACGTATCCGGATCTTTAGTATGGGTAGCGCTTACCCTTAGTTTAGGTGGAATACTTATTAGTTGGCTAGTCGGAATAAAGTTACCAGGTCTCGAATATAACAACCAAAAGGTTGAAGCTGCATTTAGAAAAGAATTAGTTTATGGTGAAGACGATAGAAAAAATTATGTTCAAGCTCCTACGATTTTACAATTGTTTACAGGAATAAAATTCAATTACCATAAACTATTTTTACACTACGGATATTTTGATTTATGGGCTATTTGGTATAGACAATTATTTGTTATTGTACCATTTTTAATAATGGCACCAGGATTGTTTACTGCAGCGTTCACTTTGGGTATTATGATGCAAGTAGTAAATGCATTTGGTGAGGTAAAGGACGCTTTCTCTGTATTTTTGTATAATTGGACAAGAATTACAGAACTTAGATCAATACATAAACGATTAATGGAGTTCGAGACGGCTATTAATTATAACACTAATAAGTTGAGAAAGCCTCAAAAATCTGATGTAAGAGTTTAATGGAACTCTATATCAAACTGATAGACGTCATACTTCCAGTATTTTTTGTAATTGGCATAGGCTATTACCTTGGAAAAAAAGATCCAAATTTCAATACAGATTTTATAACCACATTGGCTGGTAATGTCGGCACACCTGCAATGATTTTTTACACTATTACATCAACAGGCGTTACTTTAGAAACATTTATAGAATATTTTACTTATGCTTTAATTATAATAGGAGGGTTTGCTGTAGTAGGCTTAATTGTTCTTGTTTTTATGAAAAAGGACTTTGTAAGTGAACTTCCTCCATTAATATTGCCAAATACAGGTAATATGGGTATACCTATTTGCTTATTTGCCTACGGCACAGAGGGTTTAGGTATAGCCTCAGCTATCGCTTCAGTAATTATCTTGCTTCACTTTACACTAGGTGTTCTTTTAGCGAAAAAGAGTTTTTCACTGAAAATATTAATTACCAATATGCCTATTTACGGGATAATAGCGGCTGTGATTGTTTTATATTATAATTGGGAGGTTCCTGGTTTTGTAGTTAATACCACTTTTTTATTAACCTATGCTACAATATTTCTAGTCCTTATGTCCTTAGGAATAGCATTGACAAAATTAAAAGTAGTATCATGGTTGAATGCATCTATTTTAAGCTGTGTAAGAATTATCATTGGTCCGATAATTGGATTTAGTTTAATTAAATATCTAAATCTTAGTGGATTAGCGGCTGGAGTCCTTTTAATTCAATCTGCAATGCCAAGCGCAATTTTAACTTATTTAGTTGGTTCGATGTACTCAGAGAAAAGGGTAGTTGACAGTATAGCTAGCGTTATCGTTATCTCTACAGTAATGTCATTTTTAACTATTCCAGTAGTTGTTTATATAAGTCTTAGATATTTCTATTAAATACAATAACTTACAATAAATAATTAAAGTAATATATTAACTAATAGGTAAATACTATTGATATATTTAAACGAAAAAGCATATATACATCAAAAAATAATGCTTATTTGGATCAGAAAACGTAATAAATCAGTTAAAAAAAAGTAATTAAACAATTTTTTTATTGGAATGACGATAAAGTATTAAATTTCTAAGCAAAATAGAGTGTTTTAACCTATTCGAAAAGCATTAATAATTAACAGTTCTAGAAGCTTTGCATTTATTGAATATAGCGTTTAAACGGCCGTAGAGAGTGCATTTTTTGCAATTATTGGTTTTAGAGTACAACTGACTGGTGTGTGGATAAAAAAAACAGTGAAATAGCAGTCAATAGACCCGATCGCCCGTCAAATAACAATTCTAGAGCTTTATTCCCTCCTTTTTTAGCAAAAATCTCTTTGTTTTTAAACCTCCTTTGCCTGAATATCCTCCAAGCGATCCGTCAGACCTTATAACTCTATGGCAAGGTATTTTAGGAGGATAGGGGTTTTTTCCTATAGCATTGGCTACAGCACGCACTGCGAGGGGTTTTCCAATGGCTTGAGCCACCTGAGCGTAGGTTTTAACGCTTCCACGAGGTATTTTACTCAAATAAGCCCATACTTTTAGCTGAAATTTAGTACCTAATAGCTTCATTAGTCAAAAATTAAGTAAATTGTTAGTGATATGGCTATTATAAGAGTTATTATTAAGCCTAAAGCTATCATTTTTTTGCCTTTTGAACTTGATGTAGTCCAGAAGTAAGAAATTCCATAAACAGCGGCTATAAATACTACTATAGGAAGAATAAATTTAATCATAAGCTTTAAAATTATATGTATTGACATCTAAAATCACTTAATATATTACTAATGATAATTTATTGTTATCAATAGTAATATGAATGAACTAGTAACTGATCTGAAAAAACTTCATGAGGACACTTTAAACAACCTCAAGTCGTCGAAAGCAAACAACACGCTTAGAGCATATAAATCTGACTTTAAAGACTTTGGAGCATTCTGTGCAAAACATGGGTTTAATTCTATGCCGACAGAACCGAAGATTGTATCATTATATCTTACGCATCTCTCCGAAAACTCAAAAATAAGCACTTTGAGACGAAGATTAGTATCCATTGGAGTTGTTCATAAACTAAAAGGTCATTATTTAGATACAAAGCATCCAGTTATTATTGAAAACCTAATGGGTATCAAAAGAAAAAAAGGAAGCATTCAAATAGGTAAAAAACCTATATTAATCAATCATTTAAAACAAATTATTAATGTAATAGACGAACAAAAAATCGAAAAAATTAAAAAATTAAGGAACAAAACTCTAGTACTCATCGGTTTTGGAGGAGGATTTAGACGCACAGAACTTATCTCTATTAACCATGAAGATATAGATTTTGTTCAAGAAGGAGTGAAAATAACTGTTAGAAGATCTAAAACAGATCAATTTGGAGAAGGCATGATCAAAGGCCTACCCTTTTTCTCTAATGAAAAATATTGTCCAGTTACAAATTTAAAGAATTGGTTAATATTATCAAAAATAAAAACTGGGCCAATATTTAGAAGATTTGCTAAAGGGTCAATACTAACTAGACATAGGTTAACAGATCAATCAGTAGTATTAATAATTAAGGATTGTTTAAAATTAGCAGGAATAGAAAATCAAAATTTTGCAGGTCATAGCTTAAGATCTGGTTTTGCAACAGTTGCAGCCGAGTCCGGCGCAGATGAAAGAAGCATTATGGCAATGACGGGTCATAAAACTACACAAATGGTGAGGCGATATATAAGAGAAGCAAATATATTTAAAAATAATGCTTTGAGTAAAATAAAAATATAATTAAAAAAAATTTTTTAAATAAAAATCATTATTAATTCTATGTAGTAATTTAAATTGATTATTATCTAAAAAAGATAAAATTTCATCCTGGAGATGTGGAAATATTTCTATTTGTAAATAGCATTGATTATTTGAAAGAATATTTAATGCTCCTTTTAAAACGTTTAGTTCATGTCTTTCCACATCTATTTTAAAAAAAATTTTTTTATTTTCTAAAGAATATAAATTATCTAATCTATCGGTTTCTATTTCCTCAAAAAGTAATTTAGTTATATCGTATTTATTTAATTCTTTATCTGTGTCTTTAAGAATAGAAGAGCCTCCCCTTTTGTTTTTATCTGTATACCAAAGTTTGAGCTTATTTTTGCTGTCCGAGCAGCCTAGATTATGACATCTGATATCAAAGTTATTTATCTCAACATTTTTACTTAATCTTTGAAAGTTTTGCTTATTTGGCTCAAAAGCTGCTGTTTTAGTGACTAATTTACATAATGATAAAGAATAATAGCCTATGTAAGCCCCAATATCGAAAAAATAATCGTATTTATGATTTAACATTTCTTTTTTTACAAAATCTAACTGATCTTTTTCATACTGATTTTTGAGATATATTTCCCGATCTATCGATGATGTTAAAAAAAGATTAATCTTAAAGTCATCTAAAAAAATTGTATTCCCATTTGCAAAAAAGGTGAGTTTCCTTATTAAAGAAGGAATTATCCTCTTAAAGAGTTTAAAAGAGTATAAATATACAATAATTTTTCTAATCATCGATTGGCAATCTTTAAAGGTTTTATTATTTTAAAAACATCAAATAAGATTTTTTTTATAGCAAATTGTTCTCTTTCATTGGATTTAAAAACAAATTTATGAAAGGTGTTTTTTGGCAACCAACAACTATACCAAATAAAATCCTTCTTATTAATTATATCAATTATTTTGCTTTTATTAGTTCCACAAATTTGAACCAAATAACCTGAGTGACAACTTAATGCAAATTTTGAATAATTTATCATTCTTTCCATTACTTCTAAACTCTTATTCTCAAATAATAAGATATTTTTGTTTTTTTTCTTTTTAAGTTTATTTTTAAAAATGACAAAATAATCAAAAGAATTATTAAAAGAAGTAATTATTATCTTGCTTTTTATTTTTTTTTGAAAGATAACTAATTCTTCATATAAACTTTCTTTTATACCATTTATATCTAACCATTTTTCATCTAAATGGATTAAAATAAATTTTCTTTTTATAAATTTTCTAAATTCTTGTTTAAATTTTTTTTCATTAATTGAAGGTTTGTAATAATATTTGTCAGTAGTTTTTATTTTAAGAGACAGTTTATTAGATAAGTTTATTAGCTTAGTGGGCAAATGTTCTTTTTTATTGAGATAATCTTTACTTGTAAAAGTTTCGTAATATTTAAATATAATTTTAAAAAAAAAGTTAGGTTTATAGAATGGAAACCCAAAAATCTTAGATTTATAAATTAAACCAAGCTTTAATTTAGACTTTAAAAAAAAAGTGCATAAATTAGAAAAAGATTTACCGTCAACGGAAAATGAAGCATCATAATTTCTGTCGTTAATTATCTTAAAAATTTGTATTTTTTTTAAAAAATTATAATTCTTGTTATATAATATTACTCTATCAATTATTTTGTACTTTTTTATGAAAAGATAATTTAATTGCGATGCCACAACAGTTATTTTTGATTTTGGATATTTTTCTTTAAGTACTTTAATAATATTTGTGATTATTAAAAAATCCCCTAGTCTGTCAGTTCTAAAGAAAATAAAATTCTTCATTATTTATTAAAGGATTTTATAATTTGATAAATATTTTTAAATTTTCTTTTTCCTATTGATTTCAATAATTTATTGTCTCCATATAAATCTTTACCCCTTTTTTTTCCATAAATAATTTTTCTTTTTACATAAGTTTGATTAATTATTTCACAAACCTTAATTAGATTAATTTTTTTACCACTAGAAATATTTATTGGCTTATAAAACTTTTTTTTAATTAATAATAATAAGGACTCTGTTACGTCATCTATGTGTATGAAGTCTCTGTATTGATTAACGTTATCTATAAAATCATTCCTTTTAATTTTTTTAATCATATCAGGAACAAAGTTTCCTAATTTCTGCTTTGGTCCTGTAGAGTTAAATACTCTTGCAACACCTATCTTAAATCCGAATTTATTTCTATTTTTGAATATAAAATCCTCAACTTTTTTTTTAGAAAAACCATAAGAATTATTAGGAGAAGTTTTTTTATTTTCTTTTACTTTTTTTGATGAAGTTCCATATACGTGTGAACTCGAGATGAATAAAAAATATTTAAAATTTCTTATTTTTTCTTGATTTAGATTCTTAATTAAATTAATTGTTGATTTTACGTTTATTAAGTTAAGACTTTTTTTTCTTTTAATACTCTCACTTTTTGTTAAAGCAGCAAAATGAATAAAGTAATTGAAATTCTTATTTTTCAACCATTTTTTAAATTTAGAAAAGTATTCAATTCTATGAGGATATCTAATGATAATATATTGTTTTTTGTATTTGTTATAAAAACTTGAACCAAGTAGACCTTTTCCACCTGTAATAACGATTTTTCTTTTAGATACTTTGTTCAAATATTTTTGCAAGTTTTCTTACCTTATTTTTTCCTAATGGTTTTGTAGGTAAACCAATAAAAAAACCTTTTCGATTAATATATTCTGCGTTTTTCATTTTTTGATTTTTATTTAATTTGTATTTTTTGATAGACGGTTGTTTTAAAAAATTTCCACTTATGATTGGCCTTGTTTCAACTCCTTTTTTTTCAAGATTACTTACTATTTTATCTCTTTCTAAATGTTTAGAGATCAAAATTGGAAGCCCAAACCATGAAGGATTAACGTTTTTATTTTCTTTTATAATATTATAAGAATTATTTACCTTATCTTTATTTTTAAATATTTCTAATATCAATTTTCTATTTGTTGTTCTTGCTTTTATAAATTTATCCAAATCTTTAAATTGACTAAGTCCAATGCTTGCAGCGATGTCTGTAGACCTTAAGTTAAACCCAGAATTATAAAAGATAAATCTTTTATCCAATTGTTTATTATTTTTGGCAATAATTTTTTCATTTTTTAAACCTCTTGACCATCCATGCGCTCTTAAAGATTTAATAATTTCAAAATCCTCCTCATATTTGCAACATATCATTCCACCTTCACCTGAAGATATTTGATGCGAAGAATAAAATGAAAATGAGGAAAATTCACCAAATGTCCCTAAATATTTTTTTTTATAAGTAGTGCCTAAAGATTCGCAAGTATCTTCAATTAATATTAAATTGAACTTTTTTATGATTTTCATTAACTCATCCATATTTGTACAATTACCAAGCACATGAACAAGCATTATTCCTTTCGTTTTTTTTGAGATTTTTTTTCTTAAATCATTTAAATCAAGATTCAATGTTTGTATTTCTACGTCAACAAATTTTGGTTTAAGACCTGATTGAATTATAGGCCATAAAGACGTCGACCAACATAAAGATGGAATTAATATTTCATCACCTTGTTTAAGCCTTTTTTTTCTGTAAGGATTTATAAGACATTGCATTGCTAATAGATTTGCTGAAGACCCAGAATTTACTAGAAGAGAGTGGTTGGTTTTAATTTTTTTTGAAAATTTATTTTGAAATTCCAATGTTATAGGACCAGATGTAATCTTTGATGATTTTAAAACTTTAATAGCTTGATGAATGTCTTTAGGTCTATAAGGATTATCTATCAACGGATAAAAATATTTTTTCATAAAAATTAATAAACAGATAATTCTTCTTCAATCATGTCATTTATTAAATCATTTGTTGAAATAGCTGGTTTCCATTTTAAATTTCTTCTTGCTTTAGAGAAATCTCCCCTTAAAAAATCTACTTCTGTTGGTCTAAAATGTTTACTGTCTACGTCAACAATTACTTTGCCAGTTTTTTTGTCTATTCCTTTTTCTTTAATTCCTTTTCCTTTCCAGATTATCTTAATGTCGAGTTTACGGGCAACTAGATCAACAAATTTTTTAACTGTTTGATCTTTATTTGTCGCAATCACCCAGTCATCAGGCTTTTTATGTTGAAGGATTTTCCACATAGAAACCGCATAATCTTTGGCATGTCCCCAGTCTCTTACTGCATAAAGATTTCCTAATGATAATTTTTTCTGCAAACCTTTCTTGATTCTAACTAACCCCTGAACAATTTTTTTGGTAACAAATGTAGGACCTCTTCTAGGTGACTCATGATTAAATAAAATTCCATTAGATGCAAAAATACCATAAGCTTCTCTGTAGTGTACTGTTGCGTGATAAGCAAAAACTTTTGAAATCCCGTATACAGATCTTGGATGAAAAGGAGTTTTTTCGTTTAAAGATTTTCTATTTTTTACTAAACCATACATTTCTGAACTTGAGGCTTGATAATATTTAGTTTTTTTTAATTTAAGTATCTTAATTGCTTCTAATATTCTTAATGCTCCTAATGCTGTTATATCTGCTGTATATTCAGGAATATCAAACGAAACTCGAACATGACTTTGTGCTGCTAAATTATATATTTCGTTTGGTTTAATTTTATTTATAATATTAAGTGTACTTGTTCCATCTGATATATCGCCATAGTGAATAAAAAAGTTTTTATTGCTGAAATTAAAACTGTCAAATATGTGATCAATTCTTTCAGTGTTGGCACTTGAAGATCTTCTTTTTACGCCATGAATAATATAATTTTTCTTTAATAGCAATTCCGCTAAATAAGAACCATCTTGACCAGTTATTCCAAAAATCAAAGCAGTCTTGCGTTTCATTTTTCCCATAAATATTTTTTATTAGATCTTATATTTAAAATTTTGTCTATAATATATTCAGATACAAGGTCTGAATTAAAATATTTCATATATTTAAATTTACCTCTTTTTGCAATTTTTTTTCTAAGTTTATCATCAGAGGAGATTTTTAAAATTTTTTCAGATAAATCATTAGTATTTCTATAAAAAACCATTTCATTTTCATCGAAAAAATTTCGATATTTTGTTTTCTCATCAATTAAACATACAAGTCCATTTCCGACTATTTGTGTTATTCTATCGCTACTATAATACTTGATTGCTTCGCCTCTACTTAAATTTAAACCCATTTTTGCATTCGAAATCGTTTTAAAATAATGATCAGCCCAAATTGGTTGAACCTTATCTATTCCATATAAATCAAACTTTACGTCAGGGGTTTTGTTAACCAGATCTTTTAAAAAATTTATTCGATCGTCTATTTTACCCGATTTAAGTACCCCTCTATGAACACCATGACTTAAAGCAAAAAAAACATCTACATTACAAGATTTGTTAAAATTATTTAGAATTTCAAAAGATTTATCTGATGGATTTGGAATAAAAAAACTATTTTCATTATTCAGAAAATTAAGAGCATCTGGACTTGTAGTAAGAAAAGAGGCGTCAACATATTTGATCTTATCTAAAATTCTTTTTTTATTTCTTTCGAAATCTGGTCCCTTTTTATTCAACGGATCAAGAAACCATTGACCAAATCTTGTATTTGGATAATCCTCTCTAAGTTCAGCTATTTGATCTGCTGAAATCAAATCTGCATGACCAAGTATAATTAAGTCAGGTTTGTAATTATAACAGGTTTTTTTTAACTTATCATTAAGTGTTTTGGCTCCCTTAAAATCTGTAAAAGATTTATAATATTTTTGAATATCTCTGTCACTAAAACCTAAAACGCTATGACCTTGTCTAATAAAACCATTATTTATTCTTCTGCCAGTATTAAAAAAAAGTCTGCCATCAAGTCTTTCATTAAAATTAGTAATATGTAGAATCCTTAAGTTACTTCTATCTTTTTTTGTGTTAAAAAAATTCAAAGTTTTTAATTTTTCAGCTCTATATAAATCAATTTTTTGTGTAATAAATTTATGAGTTAGATAAAAATTTTCTATGGAAAGTCTTTGAAGTTTTAATCTTAATTTTTTGTCTTTAATTAATTTATTTATATTTTGTTCCAAACTCTTTATATTAAGACTATTCATTATTTTAGCGTTTGTAACTGTCTCGGGTAATCCACCTTTATTGGTAATAATTACGGCACAACCATTTGCAGAAGCTTCCAAACTTGTTCTTCCAAAAGGCTCTTCCCATCTTGAACATGCTACTGCAATACTTGTTTTCTCAAAAATTTTTAAAACTTTCTCATGATTTAAAAACCCTAAGATGTCAGCATTTTTATGATTTAAAGGTATTTTTTCTCTTTTTTCATCTCCTATAATTTTTGCTTTCCA
Organism: uncultured Pelagibacteraceae bacterium; assembly: GCA_902549495.1. Classification (GTDB taxonomy): domain Bacteria; phylum Pseudomonadota; class Alphaproteobacteria; order Pelagibacterales; family Pelagibacteraceae; genus Pelagilacustribacter. The sequence goes on along the minus strand of CACCVU010000008.1, from coordinate 12,570 downwards.
GTCAGGATTTTTTTTTAATATTTTAACGATTGCTTTAGCAAAAATATCGTATCCTTTTGCTTTATTAAGTTTCCCAACAAAAGTGATCCATTTTTTTTTATTTTTAATAACATTCAAAGTATTTTTTTTTGCTGATTGAAAAAAAACGACTAACTTATTACTATTCACAAATTTATTTTCTAAACCTTCTAGAAATCTTTTTTTTGACCAGTTACTATTAAAAATTATTTTATAACAAGATTTTAATAACACTTTTCTATCTTTAACCGTTTTTGACCCATTCATTGATAAAGGGTCATTATGAAAATATAGAGAAAAAACTTTATTTTTAATTTTACTTGATAATATATTTATATAACTTGGTCTATTATGGATTTCTATGATTGAAAAATTGTGTAAATTTTGAAATTTAATGAATTCATTTACATAGTGTTTTGTTTGACTTTCAAAAGGATTTTTTCTACTTTTTATATTAATATATTTGAGATTAAATTTTTTATTAAAATCTGTAGAACCAAACACAACTATATTTTTTTTATATTTACTTATTTTTGAAGTTTCATTTACAAATAATGAAACAGCACCAGGGTATTGAGGCGAAAAATTTTCTTTGTAGGGTAATAGAATTGCTATTTTCACTTATGTGTTTCCTTAATTTTATTTCTTAATACTCTGTTTTTCTTTATATAATATTCTCTAGAAATTGCCTCTTTTTTTGAATTAAGTTTTTCCTTATAAATGAGTTTCCATTTGCGTCCTCTAGTAAATTTCGCTCCTTTATTATTATTATGAAGATTGATTCTTTTTTTTAGATCATTTGTATAACCGACATATGTTACAGGATCTTTGCCCAAGGATTTGAGCATATAAACGAAATAATTCATTAAAAATTAATACCCTTTTCCAGAGTCCTTAATTTGATCTTTTTTTAGTTTACTTAAAGCTGATTTAGAAGCCGCTGTCATATATCTTTGATCAGATCCTATTGTAACTAGTTGAAATCCTTTTTTGATCATTTTTTCAGCGTATTCAGGTTGTCCATTTTGTATACCAGCGATTATCTCATTTTTTTTAGCGTGTTCTAAGATCTTCATTATAACTTCATAAACAGGATCTCCTTCTGGTTTATCAAAACTAGGTTTTTGTCCTATAGCCAAACTTAAATCAGCAGGTCCAATATAAATACCATCTAAGCCTGGTGTTTTCATAATTTCATCTAAGTTTTCTAGAGACTCTTTTGTTTCAATCATGGCAAATTTCAATATTTCATTATTAGCTTCATCAGCATAGTCAGGTCCTCCATAAACTAAACCTCTTATTGGTCCATAGCTTCTGTAGCCATTAGGCGGATACATACATGCATTTACAAAATTTTCTGCTTCTTTCTTGTTGCTTACCATTGGACATATTATTCCATAAGCACCAGCATCTAGTATTTTCATAATTTGTCCTGGTTCATTCCAATTGACTCTGGCCATAGGAACAACTTGAGTTGTAGAAATTGCCTGAAGCATTCCTACAGCATTAGGATAGTCAATTACACCATGTTGCATATCTAAGGTTAAAGAGTCCCAATTTTGATTTGCCATTAACTCAGCAGTAAACGAATTTGGAATTTGAAGCCAACCATTAATTGCAGATTTCCCTGATTTGAAAATTTCTTTTAATTTATTTTTCCTCATTCGTATGAAATACCAAAGTGAGTATACTTAATATTTAAATAATCTTTGATCGCCATTGATCCACCTTCTCTTCCATAACCAGTTTGTTTAATTCCTCCAAACGGCGCTTCTGCAACTGCAACAACTGGTGTATTTACAGCTACACATCCAGTTTCTAATTTTTCAGAAGCTTGATTTGCTTTTTTTAAATCAGTTGTATAAACATAGCTTGCTAAACCTAAATCATTATCGTTAGCTCTTTTCATGACTTCATCAAAATCTTTAAAACTAAGAATTGGAACTATTGGTCCGAAAGGCTCTTCCTTCATTACTGTGAAGTCATCTTTAATATTATCAAAGATAGTTGGCTCATAGTAATAGCCTTTATTGAAATTAGCAGCTCTTTTTCCACCTAAAAGAATTTTTCCACCTTCTTTTTTTGTTGTTTCAACTAATTTTTCAACACCTTCTAATCTCTCTTTTGTACATAAAGGTCCAAGCAATGTATCTTTGTCCATACCGTTACCCATTTTCAATTTTTTAGTTTTTTGTACCATCAGATCAGCAAACTCGTCTTTTTTTTTCTCATGAATGTAAAATCTATTTGGAGATATACAAACTTGTCCATTATTTCTAAATTTTGCTGTTATAGCCATGTCTGTTACTTTGTTTAAATCAACATCATCAAAAACAATAAATGGAGAGTGACCGCTCAATTCCATTGTAACTCTTTGAACTTTATCAGCAGCTTGTTTGAGAATAAGCTTACCTACTCTTGTTGATCCTGTAATAGATATTTTTTTTACTATATCAGATTGAATTAATTCAGATGAAATTCCAGCTGGATCGCCAGATAATAAATTTACCACACCAGGAGGAACACCAGCCTCTTTGCATATATCAACTATTTCCATTACACTGCCTGGAGTAATTACATCAGGTTTTACTATTACTGAACATCCAGCAGCTAAAGCAGTTGAAATTTTTCTTGATGCTAAAATAACCGGGAAATTCCAAGGAACTAACGCAGCGACTACGCCGACTGGTTGATAAATCACGTGAATTTTTGTATTTGGAAAACGACTTTGGTTTATTTCACCGAAAATTCTTTTTGTTTCTTCAGAGTTCCATTCAAATATATCAGCTGCGCCTCCAACTTCTCCAGCGCCTTCAGTGAGAGGTTTACCAACTTCTAATGTGAGCCATTTTGATAATGTGTCCACTTTTTTTCTCATTAGCTCTGAAATTTTTCTAATAACTTTTGATCTTTCCCACGGAGAAGTATTTTTCCAAATTTCTAAACCTTTTTCAGCCGACTTTAACGCTCGTTGAATATCTTTACTATTTGCCTTTGATGCTTTACCTATAATTTCTTCAGTAGCTGGATTAATTACTTCGTAAGTTTCTCCGCTAGATGATTGTTGCCATTTACCATCGATAAATTGACCGAATTTTTCGTACATAAATTATATAAATTTATTGAATATAATAAGTTATTTATCTATCTTATAAAGAATTTATGAAAAACATTCAACTTACTTGTGCTCATGCACTCGTTAAATTCCTTACAAAACAAAAAATTTTAATTGACGGAAAGAAAGAACCATTATTTCCAGGTGCATTTGGAATTTTTGGACACGGTAACGTAGCATGTTTAGGTCAAGCACTTGAAGAAAATCAAAAAGAACTTCCTACTTGGAGAGGGCATCATGAGCAAAATATGGCTCTTACAGGAATAGCTTATTCAAGAGCGAAAAGAAGAAAACAAATATTTATTGCAACAAGTTCAGTTGGGCCTGGTTCTACAAATATGATTACTGCAGCAGCTGTTGCAATGAGTAATAGACTTCCAATTTTATTTTTACCTGGAGATACTTTTGCTAATAGGATGCCGGATCCAGTTTTACAACAGGTTGAGCATTTTAATAATCCTGGGATTACTCAAAATGATGGATTTAAACCGGTAGTTAGATACTTTGATAGAATTACTCGACCTGAGCAAATAATTTCTACTTTACCTCAGGCAATTGAAGTTATGCTTGATCCTGCCGATTGTGGCCCCGCATGTATCTCTTTAAGTCAAGATGTTCAAGGCGAAGTATTCGATTACCCTGAAGAATTTTTTAAAGAAAGAGTTCATTCTATTAGACGTCCACGTCCAGATGATTATCAAATAAAAAAAGCAGCTGAAGCAATTAAATCCTCAAAAAATCCAATAATAATTTCAGGAGGAGGAGTATTTTACTCTGATGCAATGGATGAATTATCTGATTTTGCAAAAAAACATAATATACCAGTAACACAAACCGTCATGGGTTATTCTACTATGAAAAGAGATCATTCTCACTTTTTAGGACCAATAGGTGGTCTTGGTGGTAAAGCTGCAAATAATATGGCAAAGAAAACAGATTTAGCTATAGCAATAGGCACTAAGCTAGCAGATTTTACTACAGGATCTTGGGCAAACTTCGAAAATCCAAATTTCAAACTTGTATCTATTAATGCAGCTAGATTTGATGCAAATAAACATATGGCACAAGCTGTAGTTGGCGATGCTAAGGTTTCATTATCTGAATTATCTTTAGTTCTAGGAAGTTGGAAAGCAGAGGATAGCTGGAATAAAAAAGCACAATCAGAATTAAAAAATTGGAATGAATATGTAGACAAAGAAAGTGGTCCTACTAATCAAAAATTACCTAGTTATGCGCATGCAGTTGGTGCAATTTATAGAAATTCTGATCCATCAGACATAGCTGTTACTGCGGCAGGCGGTTTGGTAGGAGAAGTTGTGCAAGTTTGGCGACCTAGAGAATTAAATACTCACGAAACTGAATGGGGTTTTAGTTGTATGAGTTATGAAATTTCAGGAGCTTTGGGGATTAAAATGGCAAACCCTGATAAAAATGTTATAGCATTCGTTGGAGATGGATCATATTTACTTTACAATTCAGATATTTACAGCTCGGTAATTACTAATAATAAATTGATTATAATAGTTTGCGATAACGGTGGTCATGCAGTTATTAACAGATTGCAATTGTATAAGGGAGGTAAAGAATTTAATTGTTTGTTAAAAAGTTCTAAAACTCCTAATCTTGTTCCAGTTGACTTCGCGTCGCATGCAAAAAGTATGGGCGCAGAGGGAGAACAAGTGAATTCAATATCTGAACTAGAGGAGGCTTTTAAGAGAGCAAAAAAATCCAAGAAAACGTATGTTATAAGTATTCATACCGATGGATATCAATGGCTAGAAGGTTCAGCTTACTGGGAAAGCCCTACTCTTTCAATACCAACGACTAATGAAAATGAAAGAGCCCTAAAAGAACACCTAGAAGGGAAGAAAAAACAGAGAAAAGGTGTATAAACTTTTTAATGGGAAAAGTTTATAAAGTCGGTCTAATTGGCTGCGGTCATATAGCTGAAACTTATTTTAGGGCGCATAAATTTTTTAATAATTTTAAGATAATTAAATGTGCTGATATTAACAAATTTGCAGCTCAAAAATGTGCAAAAACTTATAAAATAAGTTCAGCATCGGTTAATGAATTACTTAAAGATAAAGAAATTCAAGTTATTCTAAACTTAACAATACCTAATGCACATTATTTAATAGCTAAAAAATCATTACTTAATGGTAAACACGTTTATTCTGAAAAGCCATTAGCAGTTTCATTCAAAGATGGGAAAGAACTTATAAAAATAGCAAAAAGAAAAAAACTTTTCATAGGAAATGCTCCTGATACTTTTTTAGGTGGAGGCAATCAAAAGGCAAGAGAACTTTTAGACAAAAAAGTAATAGGTAAAGTGAAGTTTGGTACAGGAATATTTGCCTATCCAGGAATACAATCCTATCACCCTAACCCAGAGCCTTGGTTTGCTAAAAAAGGAGGAGGACCAGTTATAGACATGGGTCCGTATTATTTAACTGCTTTAGTAAATTTATTAGGTCCAGCTAAAGAAGTAACAAGTATAAGCTCAAAAGGGGTAAACAAACGAACTATCGGTATAGGACCAAAAAAGGGTAAAAAATTTAAAGTGGAGTGTCCTACAACTTACTTTTCTACTATAAAATTTCATAATGGCACAATAATTAGATTAACTTTATCTTTTGATGTCATTTCTCATTTAAGGAACCACATAGAGCTTTACGGAGACAATGGTTCTATGATAGTCCCAGATCCAAATATGTTTGGTGGATCGGTTTTAATCAGTAAAAAATTAGGTAGCAAATGGAAGGATCATCGAACAAACAAAATGTCATTAGGAAAAATTAATATAAGAACCCAAAGTTCTAGGTCAAATGAGTCTCCTACTAACGCAAATTATAGAGGTGTTGGATTATCGGAGATGATATATTCAATCCATAATAAGAAAACACATAGATGTAACGGAAATCTATCTCTTCACGTTTTAAATATTATTGAGGCAATTCATTTATCTGCGAGAAATAATAAAAAGCAAATAATTTCTGTTAAATGTGAAAAACCAAAGCCATTTTCAAATAAAGAGATTAATTCAATACTTAAATAGAACTTTGCCTACTCAAAATAGCAGCACCCCTTACTCCACTTGCATCTCCATACTTTGGTTTTAAAAATACTGTTTTAAGATTAGGTTCATTTATAAATGATGATGTTTTTTTTTTAATTTGATCTAAAAAATCTATTTCATTAGAAATTCCACCACCAAAAACAATTGCATCTGGATCAAGTGTTGTTACTATTAATACCAAACATCTTGCTAAAATATCCTTATACTCATTTATAAATAAAATGGAGTTTGAATCCTTTTTTCTATATCTGCTAAAAATTTCTTTTGCTGAAATGTTCTCATTAAATTGTTCATTAAATCTTTTTTCTATTGATTTGCCAGATAGATAACCTTCTAATCTATTTGAAAAATCTAAGATTTTATCTGATTTTAAGTTTGGTGTATTTGTAAGTGGCATTTGATTTAAGCTCCATTCTCCTCCTAGACCATTTGCCCCAGATATTATCTTTTTATTTATTACTAATCCACCACCACACCCTGATCCCAATATAATGCCAAATACAGTTTCATAATGGCTAGCTGATCCATCAAAAGCTTCGGATAGACAAAAACAATTAGCATCATTCTCTGAAAAAAAATTATTATCCATTTTTAATTTCAAATCTTTTATTAAATTTCTTTTATTTAACCACTGAGAATTATGTGCATTTTTAATTAACCCTGTCGTTTTATCTACTGCTCCAGGATGACATATGCCTACATTAAATTTACCAGAATTTTTTTCTAATTTTTTAACGATTTCAGTAATTGTAATTATTGTTTTATCGTAATCTTTAGGTGTTTGAACTCTGTCTCTTTTTAATTCAATATTATCATTATCTAGAAGAACGTACTCTATTTTGGTTGCGCCTAAATCAATTCCTATTTGCATCAATTAGCTGAAGACCTATTCATTTCTCGAAGCTCTACCTCTAATTTATTTAATTCTTCTCCACCTGCCATCATACTTAAAAGTTTTTCTCTAGAAATATCTTTTTTTTCGTATGTGCCTAAACTTTTTCCCCTATTTAATACTGTAAAACTATTTCCAACTGGATAAGCATGATGAACGTTATGTGTTATTAAAATTACTGCTAATCCCTGAGAAGCAGCTTTAACTATATATTTTAAAACAACTGAAGCTTGGTGAACTCCTAGAGCAGAAGTAGGCTCATCTAAAACAAGAACTTTTGCTCCAAAGTATATAGCCCTACTTATTGCTAAACACTGTCTTTCACCACCCGACATCGTTCCGACTGCCTGAGATGGATCTCTAACATCAATTCCTATCTGCCCCATTCTCTCGGCTGCTATCTTATTTGCTTTTTCTATATCAAATGTTTTAAAAAATGGTGGACCTTTCATGGGTTCTCTTCCCATGAAAAAATTTCTTGTTACACTCATTAAAGAAACTAAAGCTAGATCTTGATACACAGTAGCTATTCCCATATCCAATGCATCTTTTGGGCTATCAAATATTGTTTTCTTCCCCTCGACAATAATTTCACCTTCATCAGGTCTGTGTACTCCAGCCAATGTTTTTATCAAGGTTGATTTACCTGCACCATTGTCACCAAGAAGACACATAATTTCACCTTTTTTTAATTTCATCGTTACATCTTTCAAGGCAATAACCTTTCCAAAAAATTTACTAATATTATTAAATTGAACTAAATAGTCAGACATTATTTGCTCTCTGTTACCTTCCTTCTTATATAATTATTAAAGATTACAGCAATCAACATCATTGCTCCTAAAAAAACTTTAAACCAGTCTGTGTCTACATCGGTATAAAATATTCCCATTGAAACCGTACCAAATATCAAAGCTCCAAATGCTGCACCTATAGCTGAACCATATCCACCAGTTAATAAACACCCGCCAACAACTGCAGCCGCAATAGCTTCTAACTCCTTCAAAGTGCCACGCATTGTATCAGCTGAACCAGCGTCTAAAACTTGAATAGTAGCGAAAATGGTTGCTGCAACTGCAGTACCTATAAATAAACTTATTTTTACTCTACCAACTGGCACTCCAACATTGTTAGCACCATTTTTATCTCCTCCAGATGCAAATATCCAATTTCCGTATCTTGTTTTCATTAGAATCCATGTTGTAATGATTGCTAAGGCTATGAACCATATTACAGACGGTGGAATTCCTGTGGCGAGTGGAGTTCCATCAGTTCTCAATGCAATCAGATTCATAGAACCTAACCAAGTAAAAACCCATTTAAATGTATCAGTTGCAAATATCCATGCTAATGGATCATCTTCGATTAAAACTCTTAGGCCTGGAACTTGAGTTCGACCAGTAATCAATCTTGTTATAGCTAAAGTTGCTCCTCTCAGAATAAAAAGCATTGCAAGAGTTACAATAAATGATGGTAGACCTGTCCTTACCACTAATATTCCATTAAAATATCCAACAAGAACAGCCATTGAAAATGCAAAAATTATACTCATCCATAATGGCCATCCCCAATAAATTGCTGGAATAGCTATACAAATGCCTGCAAATCCTATCATAGATCCAATTGATAGATCAAATTCTCCACCTATCATTAACATTGCAGCTGCAATAGCTATTATTCCAAGATTTGCAGAAACATCTAAGAAATTTAAAACTCCGTAAGCACTGAACATTCCCGTATCTCCTGCAACGATACCAAAGAATATGAAAACTAGTATTGCTCCACCTAGAGCGCCAAGTTCAGGTCTATTTAACAATAATCTTAATTTGGAAACTTTTTTGAGTCTTTCATCCTGATTGAAATCAGTTTTTGTTTCAATACTTTTAGACTTTGTAGACATATAAAAAAACTTAAAAAAAAAGGCCTAGTGATTATTCACTAGGCCTTTTTAATATTGTTCTTATCTATAACCTTGAGCAGCCCATTTTATTACATCCTTCGCATTGTTAGGAGTAACAAAACCAGGTCCTGTCATAACAACACCAGCTGGCATTGTTCCATATCTCATATATTGAGAAAAGATAGCTATAGGTAAATAACCTTGTAGATACTGTTGTTGGTCAATTAAGAACTCAACTTTTCCAGCAGCAGCAGCTTTAAGCATACCTGGCGACATATCAAATGTACCAAGTTTAACGCTTCCAACTTTACCAGCAGACTCTAATGCTTTTAGAGCAGCTTCTCCCGCAAGACCAGCTCCTAAAGTAAGAATAGTGTCATATCCACCACCTAATTTAGCAGCTACAGCTTTTTGAATTTCAGTCGGGTCATTTGATGTACCTAATATGTCTACAGATCCACCAAAGCCTTTTTTGAAACCAGCGCATCTTCTATCTAAAGCGACGTTACCTACTTCGTGGTTAACACATAGTGCTTTTTTACCACCAGCAGCTTTCATTTTTTGTCCACCACCTACGCCAGCTTCAAACTCTGTTTGACCTACGTGAGCACTAATACCTAGTTTCATGTAGTCGTCTGAACCTGAATTCATAGAGATTACTGGGATACCTGCAGATATTGCAGCCTTAACAGATTTACCTAAAGCGGCAGCATCTGGAAGAGTTATTACAATACCTTTTGGCTTTTGAGAAACAGCGTTGTCAATAAGTTTTGCCATCTCTACCATGTCAAATGTTGCTGGAGCAGTGTATTTGCAAGATACTTTCATATCTTTACAAGCTTTATCAACTCCATTTTTTGCAACAGACCAGAAAGGGTCATTTGCTTGTCCATGAGACACAACAATAATATCTACTGCTAAAGCAGCTACTGACATCATTGCCCAGCTCATTAAAGCAGCAATAGTTAAGTATACTTTTTTCATGATTATTTCCCTCATTTGTTTGTTAAATTTGCGCAATTAAAACAAAAAATTTGTTAAAATACAAAAGGAAAAAAAATACATACAACTAGAGGTAGTTAAAATAACTTTAATTTTACTACCTTTTTTTGCTTTAGAGATTGATATGCAGCATTAGCAATTTTTAAAGCTAAATAACCATCTTTGAAAGTTGACCTAGGTTTTATTCTATTTTTATGAAGAGAAATTAGTTCATTCAATTGCAAATTATACGCTTCTTTGTATCGTTCAATAAAAAAATTTAAAAAGGGTTTTTGTGAATGGGATTGATTTGAATTAAATGTCTCTGTGGCCGTCCTCTTTTGATTGCCTGATAAAAGCATTCCTTTTTTTCCAAATAACTCAACCCTTTGATCGTATCCAAATGAACAATGTCTAGAATTTGTGATTACACATATAACTCCTTTCTTTGATTTCATAGTAACAGTGGCTAATTCATGATCTTTAATTTTTTTGTAAAAATTCTCAAATGAGCTTACAGATGAACTTATTTCGGAAATTTCATCATTATTTAAATAATACCTGCATAAATCAAAATCATGAATCATCATATCCCTGAAAATACCTCCAGAAGATCTAAGATAAGTCTTTGAAGGAGGTTCTGGATCTCTACTTGTGATTATTATTTTTTCTAATCTTCCTATTTTACCTTTTTCTAAATCTTTTTTAATTGAGTGGTGGCTAGGATCAAATCTTCGATTAAACCCCATCTGTATCTTCGAATTATTTTTCTTAACTTTTTTGAAAGTTTTAACAATTTTATTTATATTTAAGTCTAAAGGTTTTTCACAAAAAATAGTTTTATTGTATTTGATGGCTTCTTCGATAAATCTGATATGAGTATTTGTAGGGCTAGAAATAAAAATAATATCTACTTTTTCGTCTGAAAATATTTTTTTATAATCTTTTTCAATTTTACAATTATAAAGATTTTTAGCTTTTTTTCTAAGTTTATCAATCTTTTCGTATACATATAACAAATTGAGCGTTTTATTTAGATATATATTTTGAGCATGCATTTGCCCAATTCTACCAAAACCCAAAAGTGCTACATTGATCATAAATTCTTTTGTAAGTTAATTATTTATAATATAAAATATTATTACTTTCTTAAAACTATGTCGATAAGATTAGGAATAGCACCCATTGCATGGAGTAACGATGATATGCCTGAATTAGGTGGAAAAACTCCATTGGAACAATGTTTAAAAGAAGCAAGTATGGCAGGTTTTACTGGAATTGAGTCTGGCGGTAAATTTCCAATGAATTCGAAAGAACTTATTCCTAAACTTCAAAAAGAGAACCTTAAATTATGTTCAGGTTGGTACGGAGCTCAACTATTAAAAAGATCGCCCAAAGAAGAATTTAAACTTATGCAAAAACAACTTAAATTATTTAAAGATTGTAAAGCACCTTGCATGGTTTTTGCTGAGGTTACAGACTCCGTCCAAGGAGATCCTATAACACCGTTATCAAAAAGGCCTAAATTAGATAAAGATGATTGGAATAAATTTATTTATTCAATAAATGAAATTAGTAAAATGATGATAGATGAAAATATGCCATTAGCTTATCATCATCACATGGGAACTATAATAGAAACTGAGGAAGATACTTCTAGACTTATAGAAAATACAAAGGATACAGTTAAGTTATTAGTAGATACTGGCCATATGTTGTTTGCTCAAGGTGACTCTATTAAATTAGTTGAAAATTTTTACGAACGAATAATTCACGTTCATTGCAAAGACATTAGAAAAGATATTTTAGAAAAGTCACTGAAAAATGATGCAACATTTAGACAAGCATTTTTAGATGGTGCATTTACTGTGCCAGGTGATGGATGTATTGACTACGTTCCTTTTTTAAATACTTTGAAGAAAAAAAATTATTCAGGATGGCTTGTGGTAGAGGCAGAGCAAGACCCTGCTAAAGCAAATCCATTTGAATATGCAAAAATTGGTTTCAATTATTTAAGTAAAACTGCAAAACAATGTGGTTTTGAAATTATTAATTAACGGTATACAGAGACTAATTCATTATTACCCGCAGCTACGCAAGGTGACTTTATACAAGTACCAACTACCCATTCTGAACCTGCCTCTGACTCAAAGTTATTTGAAGAAACAAAAATTATACCTTTATCTGTAGATTGACCCGCTTTACCTTCGGCCTGAATTCTAGGATCTTGAGAGGTTTGTATTAACGGTTTTTTAATTGAATATGGGTTTTTAAGATCAATATTATTTAAGACATAATTTACGATTTTGTCTGAACTCCAAACAGAATTACATTTCTCACCCCAAGACGTTGAGCCCTCTTCATTTGAGCTGCAACTATTTACCTCGTCATTAATGAAATCAACTACAGACTTATGATTTGATTTTATATCGTTTGCTTTTTGTAAAACTTCTGATCTTGTTGAAGCTGTCCATAATAACATCGCAACCACATATATAATTGAACTTAATACTAAAACTTCTAATGGACCAAAATTTTTTAATTTCCTATTTATATCTATCATAATTTTACAATCATAGATTTAT
>CACCVU010000007.1 GCA_902549495.1 uncultured Pelagibacteraceae bacterium | reverse complement strand
TATTTCTTTTAGATTTTTTAATGTATATGGACCTAGGCTTAATATTTCAGGGCAATATAGCGCGGTCATAGGTAATTTTTTATCACAAATAAAAAATAATAAAGCATTAACTATAGTAGGAGATGGAAAACAGACAAGGGATTTTATACATGTTGATGATTTAACAAATGCGTGTGTTAAAGTTATAAATAGCAAGTGTATAAACAAAATATATAATTTAGGTTCTGGAAAAAAAACTTCAATAAATACTCTTGCTAAGATATTTAATGGTAAGAAAAAATTTATTCCAAATAGACCAGGGGAGGCTAAAAACTCTCTTGCTGACATATCGAAATTAAAAAAAGACATTAATTGGCATCCAAGAATTTCTTTAGAGAAAGGTATAAAACAACTTATTAAAAATGAGAAATAAACTATTCATAATTAGCAATGAAAGTGTTTACTTAGATGAAAATAATAAATTTTATTGTGATAATATTGATTTAAAATCAATACCAGAAGAATTAAATAATTATTCGAATATAAGTTTAATAGCTCGATATTCTAAAAAAATTAGGTCAAAAAAAAATTAATATAAAACAAATCTCAATTTCTAAAAATATTTTTACTTACTTAACCTCAATTTTAAAAAGTTTCGAAGACAAAAACTCGCAATATTTAATCATCTCATTGTCTCCTTACACTTTTCTTGCAAGCCTCCTACTTAAATGTTTTTTAAAGCAACATTTTATTTATCTACGTAGTGACGGCTACGAAGAATATAAGTCAATTTTAGGAGTCCTGGGACCTATAATTTATAATTTTTTTTATAAAATTGGAATTTTTAAGGCAAAATTGATAGCCTGCAGAAAACATTTACTCAAAAATAATAATGGCAAAGTTGTTAACCCGTCACAATTAAGTGAAAAATGGTTTGAAAATTTAAAAAATATAAATCCCGATAAAATTAGATTATTGTATGTGGGTAGACTAAGAGTTGAAAAAGGAATTTTCTCTTTAATTAATATTTTGAGAGATACAAACTTTTCTTTAACTATAATTACATCTGAAAAAAATATTGAATTAAAAGAGAAACACGAGAATATAAACTTAATGAGTTTTGAAAATTATAATGATGCGATCATCGACATATATGACAAGCACAGTATATTTATTTTACCTTCCTATACTGAAGCTCATCCTCAAGTTTTAGATGAGGCTTTAGCAAGATGCAGGCCAGTAATTGTTTTCAAGGAAATTGATCATGTTGTACGAGATAGAAAAGGCGTATTTGTTTGCGAAAGAAATATAAAATCATTAGAGAATTCGATTAATTATATCAATAATAATTATGAAAATATTTTGTCAAAAATTAAAACAAATAAGCTTCCAACAAAAAAAAATTTTATAAACGAATTGAAAGAAATTATATTCAACTAATTTATGAATTTTAAAAACATTAAATATAAAATGATTATTCTTTGTGGAGGAAGAGGAAAAAGAATGGGGAAGATAACAAACAAAATACCTAAACCGTTGATTCAAGTAGCGAAGAAACCTATTATTGAACATAAACTAATTTATTACAAAAGCCAGGGACTAACAGATTTTATTTTTTGTTTAGGATACAAATCAAATCAATTAAGGAAATTTCTTAAAAATAAATTACCTAAGTGCCTATTCCATGATGCAGGTGTAAAAGCAGGAATATTAAAAAGAATTAATTTAGTAAAAGAATATATAAATGATTATACGATAATTAGCTATGGAGATACATTAGCAAAAATTAATTTCTTAGATTTAGTAAAAAGCCACAAAAAATCAAAATGTGCTCTAACAATTGTAGCTGCGCCTATTAAAAACCCTTTTGGTATTGTAAATTGGAATTCAGAGGGGAAAGCATTATTTTTTGATGAAAAACCAATACTAAATCATTATATAGGTTATGCTGTAATCAGCCCGAATTTTTTTGATATGTTAGATAAGAAAACTATTAATCTAAAAGACGGAAACGGAATAGTAAAAGCTATAAAACATCTTATCAAAAGAAAGCAGGTTAATATTTATAAATTTAAGAATCTTCAAATAACTATAAATTCTCCAGAGGAACTTAAGTTTGCGCGATTAAATTATAAAAAATATTTTACTATATAAATGTTGAAAAATAAAAAAATTTTAGTAACAGGTGGAGCAGGCTTTATTGGTTCACATTTAACTCAAAGATTAGTAAATGCAGGAGCAAAAGTGACTGTTATTGTAAAATATAATAGCATTTTTGATTGCCCACGTCTTATTAAGGTATGGGACAAGATTGATATTGTAGAAGCTGATTTAAGAAATACTGATTCTGTAAGTGAAATGAAAAAATTAAAATTTGATCTCGTTTTCCATTTAGCAGCTTATAACCATGTTGGTGATAGTTTTAAGCATGTGATGGAAAATATAAATTCAAATATTATTTCAACTGTAAATCTTTTGAATAACGGTCCAAAAATAAAAAAAATTATCCACATGGGGTCTTCAGAAATTTACGGTTTACAATCTAAACTTCCTTTCAATGTATCTGAAAAGCCTAATCCTATGTCACCATACGCCCTAACAAAATTTGGAAGTGAATTGTTCACAATCCTAAAGTCTAAAAGCAACAAACTTGATTTGATTTGCGTACGACCTTTTAATACTTTTGGCCCTTTTCAAAGTGAAAAAGCCATTATTCCAGAGATGATCCTAAAGTGTATTCAAGATAAAGAGATCAAAACAACAGGCGGAAAACAAACAAGAGAATTTAATTATATAGATAATATAATTGACGGAATTCTGTTTCTTAATAAAAAAATTAAACACAGAATTGAACCAGTCAATATTGGCAGCAATAAACCAATTTCAATAAGAAATCTTGTGCTTAAAATTCATAAATTTACAAATTCCAATTCGAAATTAAAAATTGGATCACTCAATTATAGACCTAACGAAATATGGAATATGCAAGCTAATAATAAATTCATAATTGCAAAGGGATGGAAGCCTAGGATAAGTTTCGATGAGGGATTAAAACAAACTATATCTTGGTATAGAAACTTTTATAAAACATACTTAAATAATAAAAGCACTTTTAATAAATTATAAATGGAGAGGTGGCCGAGTGGTTGAAGGCGCACGCTTGGAAAGCGTGTAAACGGGAAACCGTTTCGAGGGTTCGAATCCCTCTCTCTCCGCCATTTTCCAGGTATTTATTAGCTTTTTTAAAATTGATATTAATTCTATCTTAAATAAATTACACAAAATGTATTTTAAGCTAATTTTACTTTTTTTGAGTTTTTTATCCTTATCCCAAGTTGTCTTAGCTGACAGCGCAACTCTAAATGATGGCGCTACAACTAATAGTCAGCAAAATATTGATGGGAACGATGAATTTTTAACAGTTACAAATAATTCAACCTTAAATACTGGCGCAACTAAACCTGCAAACATTACCGGAGACACTGTAAGTGTTACTGTTGACTCTGGTTCCACAATAACATCAAATACAGTTAGTATTTTTGCAGACGATACTTCTGATTTAACAATTTCAAATTCTGGCACAATCAGCTCAAGTGGAATAGTGGCAATAGATGTTAAAGGAACAACTGATGCAAGCATAACAAATAATTCTGGTGGTCAGATTTCTGCAACTAGAAATACAATTAGAATTAGTAAATCCACTAGCAATAGCACTACAGGATTGACAATTACCAACTCTGGAACAATTGAAGCAACAGACCAAGGTTCTGCAATTTTTGCAGCTGATTCTAATACAACAGCTACAGTAACAAATAACTCAAGTGGTATTATGACAAATTCTGACAGCAGTAACGCAACCATAAGAGTTGGTGCAAGTTCTTCAATTACCAATAGCGGAACAATAAAAAATGATGTTGGAAACGATGCTATCAAATTGTACGGAAACAATTCTACAATTACTTTAAAAGATAAAGGAATAGTAGTTGGAAAATTAGATGCTCGTTTAAGAACTGGAAGTACATTAAAAATTAATCATGGAGCTGGTCAATCTTATTTTTATGAAACAGAGGGTTCATTCACATTAGAAGATCTTGATGGTAACCAAGTAGTAAAAGGATCAGCGGGATCAGTAGGTCAAGGTGGAAGCGAGACGTTAGATGAACTTTTAAGTTATAAATCTCTAAATATAAGACAATTTTTAAACAGATATAAAGACTCAGAAAACTTATATGATGGTAATGGCTGGGGAGAAACTTATACCTCTCTTTTAAATCGAAAAGAACATGCCACAAATTTGGCTTTAGAGTACGATTTACTTAATGTGGGAGCTAATTTAATTTCACCTTTAGAAAATTCAGATTTCATTCTTGCTTTTGAAGCTGGAGTTCAAGATTTTGAAAAAGATCATAAAATAACATATCAAAATGTTTCTGCTGGATTGTATCTTCCAAGCAATAAATATCTTTTAAACTTAGATTCTTTTATTTTAGGTGGAATTACTTTAAAAGAGGGTGAGAGAACAATTTTAACAAACACAACATCATCAGGTAAATTAGATATAAACAGTAATTACCAAACTTTCGAAGTACATTCTGGTGTAACAAAAACTAACTCCAAGCTTATTCCAAATGTTGGATTAACTGGAAGTTTTTCAATTACACCAAGTTATGACGAGAGCAAATATTATTCATGGAGAAATAGAAAAGTGGGAAACGTGTCTGTATTTTTTTCTGATAAATACAATCTTATAAATAATGATAATAATAATTTTAATCTAGGTTGGTTATTAGATTTTAGAAATTTGGTAGGAGACAAATCTCAAGTTTATTCAATTAATGGCACAAGCGCCACGTACAAACAAGATAATGCTCTTACAAGAGAGATTTCATTAGTTGCTAATTTAGGTTACGAAAAAAAGATTACAGATAATGGAAAATTTACTGCTGGTATTTCTGCAAAAAATACTAATCAGGATGTTAAAAGCTTAAGTGGAAATTTAGGATTTAAACTAAATTTTTAATTAAGATTGGTCGCCACATGGTCGTCGCTAGACCATTTTTTTTAAAGTCTTAAAAATAAATTGAAAGTTAATCAACGATTCTAAGCCGCTAGGTTGAAGGCGCACGCTTGGAAAGCGTGTAAACGGGAAACCGTTTCGAGGGTTCGAATCCCTCTCTCTCCGCCATTTTTTAAGATCTTGCACAACTTATAATTTATAATAAAAAATAGTATATGAGAAAAGTTTTAGTTTTTACCGCCACTTTCAACGAAGTTGAAAATATAAAGTTTTTTTTGGACAAAATTACAACTATTAAATACAATTTTGATATCCTAATAGTTGATGATAATTCTCCAGATAATACTTGGTCAATAATTGAACAATATAAGTCACATTCCACAAAAAAAATTAATCTAATTAAACGTGCAAAAAAAGAGGGTTTAAACACTGCTCACAAGCTTGGTTTTAATTATGCAAAAGAAAATAATTATGATTTATTTATTACTTTAGATGCAGATCTTTCTCATGATCCGATGGTAATTCCGGAATTAATAAAACATTTGGAGACGAATTCTTTTGTAATTGGTTCTAGGTACATGCCTGGGGGAAAAAATGAAATGAGTTTTTTTAGATTTATTTTAAGTTTTCTTGGTAATAAACTTATTAAATTTGTCCTTAATATTGATTTAGATGAATTTACAACATCTTATAGGGGTTTTAATCTAAAAACTCTCAAAAATTTTGATATGAACGAGGTATCATTGGAGGGTTATAGTTTTTTTTTAGGTACAATTAATTTATTGCAAAAAACAAATAATAATATGACCCAAATACCAATTACATTTAGAGATAGAAAAAAAGGCAAGTCAAAAATTCCTAGACTTGAAATTATTAGAACATTAAAAAATCTTTTGCTTATTAAACTTGATATAATAAAAAAATAGAACCCAAAATTATTTTTGGGATGTTGTTTTTAATTCGTTGAGAATCTTATTTATAAAATTTGAAAGTATAACTCTTTCCTCATCAGAAAATAAATTTTCTTTTTCTGTGCCTTTTTTCATTTCCTCTAAAATCTTTGTTTTAATCTCTATTCGTTGATGGTGATTAGATACTAATTTAAATTTTGAGGAAATATCATTTATCACTTGTCCTAGAGTAAATTGAAATAAAATATATATAGCTAAAGTGATGACAATAGTCTTTAATATAAAAGTTCTCATAAAATTAAGCTATATTATATAAGTAAGTTTATCCAACTATTATTCTATTTTTTTATAAATTGAAGTGACAATTTGATCGCTGACTATAAGATCATAAATAAGTTTAAAATTATTATTTTCCCTAATATTATTATTAGCTCTGACTCTTCGCATTCTATTATCGATCACATAATCAGCAATTTCATAATCGACCAAAACAACTCTATCTTTATTTTTATTATCTAGATACAAGTAAGTGTCCTTAAGATTTGTAAAACCTTCCGCATATATCAATATTTTATCTTTCTTACTATCTTGCAGAATATATTCAATTGAAGATTTATGCGACACACCCCACCAGTCTAAATCAAAATTCTTATAGGCATAATTTTTTGATAAAAAGTTAAAAAAAAGATATTGATGAGGATGATTTTGAATTGACCAATAAAAAGTATAAGAAAGATTCAAAGCTATTAAAAACTTAATTAAATTTTTATGAAATGTTTTAGCATTTTTTTTAAAATAGTTGATAAAATAAAGACAAAAATAAATTACAATCGGATATAAATAATAAATATGTCTCCATCCGCCAAATTTTGATTTATTAAATTCTAAAACAATAAAGAAACTTAAAAAAAATGTTAAAAATAAAAACATATCAATAAAATTATTATTATTTAATCTAAATTTATTATTTAAACTAAGGTCTATTAATGTAATAATTTTTTTAAAAAATAATGAAACTCCAATAAAAAATAAAAATAATATTACAACTGGAGTAGATATTAAAAACCAAACAATTCTATAATGCCAAGGCATCATATCGCTTGAAATGTATTCTCCAAAATAATAATTAATTAAAATTATTTCTTCATGTCCTTTAAGCATATCTCTCAAAGCTAAAAATAAATTCTGAAAAGGATCATTCCAGAGGTAAGGCCAGAGTATATAAATGAAAAAAAAACTTAAAAATATTAACTTTAATAAATTGTTTTTTTCTTCTAAAAATCCTTTTTTAGTATTAAGAAAATTATAGACATAAAGTAAATAAAAAACTGCAACAGGTAAAAGTCCAAGTATTTTTGCATTAATTAGTAAGGCAGTAAAAAAACTAAATAATAAAATACTTTTAAAATTTTTGCTCTCCAAATAGTAAAGCAATGAATTAAAATAAAAAATGAATAAACACATAAAAAATATATCTCTAGAATTATAGAAAGATTCTGCAAATATTCTGGGGGATAAAATTAATAAACTTATTCCTAAAATAGAAATTAAAGTACTTTCGAACCTCTTTTTTATAAATCTAAAAAATATCAATAAACTTGAAAAAAAGATTAAGAAGTTAAGCTTATGCGCAGTTAAGTAGATAGCTTGAAAATCATTTATTTTAAGTAATTGACACACAAAAACTAAAAGTAATTCGTAAACAATGGGGAACTCTTTTAATTTGTCTCTATAGCTTGATAATTTTATTTCATCATTTAATAGAGATAAGAAAAATTGTTTAACATATATAAAAGTATTTTCAGCATTAGTATAATAAATGTAGTCATCTAAGGTTACCCCATAATCCCCAACAATTGACCAACCCGTGAAAAAAATTAAGGCAAAAAAAGTTAAGACAAAATATTTTTCGTACTTAAGGAAAACATTTTTTTGAAGCATGACTATATTTTATTTATCTTAATATCCACATACAACTAAAAAGAGACTTATTTCATTAGCACGAATCAATTAAAATACTTTTTAAGGGTAGTGGAGGGAGACTGAAGCTGCCCTTGCCATTTATACTCTTTTAATTCCAATTACTTTAAGTTTTGCAGTTTTTTCTATTCTATTTATTGCTTCATTGATCCCCATTATTACAGTTTTTTTCATAGGCCCATAAGCATGTATAAGTTTTTTATTTGAGATAGCCAATGCAACATGTCCTTTCCAGTAAATAATGTCATCTTTTTTAATTTTATTTAATTTTATATTTTTTTTAAAGTATTTAACCTGATCTTTTGCATCTCTAGGACAAAATCTATTATTATAATTTAGAAATAATTGTATCAAAGCTGAACAATCTATTCCCTTAAAAGACTTTCCTCCCCATTTATATTTTATATTTTTGAAAAAAAGGACTTTTCGAAATAGATTTTTTTCTTTGTGATTAACTGGGACCACGTCTTTTTTGCTGATCCATCCTTTTGAAAACCTTAAAAAATTTGAATTGCGATCTATTACTTTTATTTTAGAACAAAAAGGTAATTCATAAATTTTTTTTCGAAAATTAGGAAACTTATATATCTTAGCTTTTAGGGCATGTATTTTATGTGTTGCTTTCGAAAAACTTAAAAATTTTTTATTCTTAATGTAACCTTTATACCCGTCTTCTTTGATTTTGATTTTAAGCCATTTTTTTGTTTCTTTTAAAATAGAAAAGCTTTCGCCATAAATCATTTGTGTTACCACTTCGGTGCTCAAGGAAGGTTTTTTGTGAAGATTAATAATTGAAAAATTATTTGTTAAATATTTACTCATTTAACTTTAATTTATCTTTGATCATATAAAGAAATATTAGTGAAGGTATTACCATTAAAGCTGTGAGTATAAAAAATATTCCCCAGTCTCCATTTAACCAGTCTACTAAAGCCCCCGAAGAGGCCGCTAAAGTTGTTCTTCCAGCTGTACCAATTGATGCTAAAAGAGCATACTGAGTAGCAGTATAAGTCCTATCAACTAGCAAGGATATGAAAGCAACAAATGCTACAGTTGCAAAAGCTGCTGCCATGTCATCAAAAATTACAGCAATTGCGAACAGTAATTCAGATTTTCCGTACCAAGCTAAAAGAGAAAATAAAAGATTCGTCGATGCCATTAATATTCCCGACACAAACATTGCTTTAATCACTCCCGATCTTATAGCAAATAATCCACCTATTAACGTAAAAATTACAGTGGTGATCCAACCTAAACCTTTAGAGTAAAGAGCAATATCAGATTTAGTAAAGCCAATTTCTTTGTAAAAAATAACTGACATTCTACCTAAAAATGCTTCTCCAATTTTAAAAAGAAAAACAAATCCTAAAATTGCTATTGCTATATTAAACCCATTTTTTTTGAAAAAACTTATTACAGGGCCTACAATAGTACCAGTCAACCACGCAGCAGATTTTGTCATTATATTTGATGATCCTAACTTATCCTCAATCATTTTATCAGTTTGTCTTTGTGACTCTGTTCTTTCTAAATGTTGAGGTTCATTAATAAACATTAAGCCGATGTTACAAGCAATAATTACAATACCCAAAATTAGAAAAGTTGTTTGCCAATAATTTTCAAAACCTAAATTCTGGAAAAAATCAGCTGCATTAAGTGCAATTACTCCACCCAATTTATATCCTGTCCACCATCCAACAACAGCCATAGCGGCACCAGCCTGCATTGATTTACCTTCGTGTTCACCAATTTGTTCTATCCTGAGTGCATCTACTGTTATATCTTGTGTTGCTGAGGCTATTGCTATTATAAGCCCTATACTGATTACTAAAGCTAAGTTTGTAGTTGGATTAATCAAACTCCAAAAAATTAAACTCACTAAAATTATTGATTGCATGATTATTATCCAACCGCGCCTATGGCCTAATTTTTCTGTTAACCAAGGAATTTTTACTCTGTCTATTAATGGAGCCCAAAGATAATTAAAAGCATATACTGCAAATATCAAACCTGCCCAACCAATTGTACTTCTGCTTAACCCGTCTTCTTTTAACCAAAGACTTAAACTGCTTCCTATGATGACCCATGGAAAACCACTTATTGCTCCGAGAAGCAAAATTCTTAGCATTCGTATGTCGTAATAAACTTTAAATGTTTCTGATAACGACTGCTTTTTATAAATTTCCATAATTTAATTTCTCCAAAATGATGGAAAGAATAAAACCAATACTGCAAAAAGCTCTAATCTTCCCAACAACATTCCAATTGATAATATCCATTTTGAGAGGTCAGGTATATCCTTATAATTTCCATTAGGTCCTATCATATCTCCAAGGCCAGGCCCAACATTTGAGATAGAACTGGCTGCACCTGAAATGGAAGTAATAAAATCAAGCCCACTTATAGATAGTAACATTGCAATTATTAAGAAAACAAATAAAAATGTAAATATAAAGATAATTACAGAGTTAATAAAATTATCCGAAATTTTTTGATTATTGTATTTAGTTATAATCACGCTATTAGGAGAAATAAGTTTTTTAATTTGATTTTTTAAAAAAATTAAAAGCATCTGCAATCTAAAAATTTTTATCCCACAGGCCGTAGAACCAGCACATCCGCCAATAAACATCAAAAATAAGAAAAAAATTAAAGAGAATTTACCCCATAGCCCAAAATCATCAGTAACATATCCTGTTCCTGAAAGTATTGAAATTACATTAAAAGAGGAAATCCTAATTTTATCGAATATGTTGGCTTCATATTTTGTTAATAATAAGTAAAAAAACATTATTGTAATTGAGATCAACAATAAATAAATTAATCCCTTTATTTGAACATCATTAAAAAAAACTTTTCTATTTCCTTGAGCAAATTTTAAGTATGAAATAAATGGGATACTACCTAAAATAATAAATACACTTGCGACTATTTCAATATTTGGGTTCTTAAAAAAACCAATTGAGTCATCATGCGTAGAAAAACCTCCTGTAGCAATAGTTGTCATAGAATGACTTATGCTATCAAATATTGTCATTCCAAAGATCCAGTAAAAAAAACCACATAGAAAAGTTAAAATAATGTAAATTGATATTATTGTTGCAGCAACCTCAATAGTTCTAGGTAATATTTTTTCTGTACTATCGGGTCCCTCCATTTTAAATAATTGCATTCCACCCACTTGAAGCAATGGAAGTATCGTTATAGCCATTACCACAATTCCGATTCCACCCAACCACTGCATTATAGCTCTCCAAAGTAAAATACTTTTTGGGCTGTTGTCCAAATCGGAAATAATTGTAGCTCCGGTTGTTGTGATCCCTGACATACTTTCAAAGAAAGCTTCACTAAAACTAAATTCTTGAGTTGAAAGCAAAAAAGGTAAACTCCCAAAAATTGCTATCATAAACCAAGCCAAAGATGAGAATAGAAAAGTTTGTCTTAAATTTAACTTAAATTCTTTTTCAAGATTTCCTAATACAAATAAAGACCCTATGAAAATGGTTACAATTGATGCTGAGACAAAACTATGACTATCTTCTTTAAAAATTAATTGAAGCGAATAGGGTGCTAGCATGGATGCCCCTAAAACAATCAATAATATACCTATTAAAAAAAATACAGTTTTGTTAGTAGCCATTTTAAATGAGATTATTTATATAGTTTTAAAATTCAACTTAATATCATACATTAATGTATATATTTTGAGTACAAAATTTAATAAACCATAAGAATGCTTGATAATAAATTAATTCAATCTACCTCTTCATGGCCTTTTGTTGAAGTAAGAAAACTACTTAAAGAGAGAAAAGATATTATTTCAAAAAAGAAAAAAATCACATTCCAGACTGGATATGGGCCGAGTGGTTTGCCCCACATAGGTACATTCGGTGAGGTAGCAAGAACAACTATGATGATAAATGCTCTAAATCATATTCAAAAAATCAATCATGAATTAATCACTTTTTCTGACGATATGGACGGATTAAGAAAAGTCCCTGACAATGTCCCTAATAATGAAATTTTAAAAAAAAATTTAGGTAAACCTTTAACTGCGATTCCAGACCCATTTCAGAAATTTAATAGTTTTGGTGAACATAATAATGAAATGCTCAAAGTTTTCCTAAAAAAATTTAAATTTAAATTTGATTTTAAGAGTTCAACAGAGAACTATAAAAATGGAGTTTTTAATAACTCTCTTATGAGAGTTCTTGAAAAATATGAAGATATAATGAATCTAATTTTACCTACTTTAAGAGAGGAGAGAAGAAAAACTTATTGCCCTTTTTTACCTATTTGCCCAAAGACCGGTAGAGTGCTTGAAGTACCATTATCAAGTATGGACAAAAAAACTGGAAAAGTTGTTTTCAATAATTTAAATGAAAAAATTGAAACGAACATTTTTGATGGTAATTGTAAATTACAATGGAAAGTTGACTGGGCAATGCGTTGGTTTACTTTTGACGTAGATTTTGAAATGTACGGTAAAGATTTAATGGAAAGCGCTACGTTATCAAATAAAATATGTCGTTCATTAGGAAAAAGTCCTCCTAATGGATTCGCCTACGAATTATTTTTAGATGAGAAAGGTGAAAAAATCTCAAAATCAAAGGGTAATGGAATTTCGATAGAAGAGTGGTTAAGATACGCATCTCCTGAAAGTTTATCTCTGTATATGTATCCAAATCCGAAGAGAGCAAAAAAACTTTACTCTGAGGTAGTTCCAAAAACAGTGGATGAGTATCTTTCTCAGATAGAAAAATATCCCTCCCAGGAATTGAAAGATCAAATTCTTAATCCAGTTTGGCATGTGCATAATGGAAACCCACCTAATGAAAAAATTGTGATGCCATTTTCTATGCTGTTAAATTTAGCTGGTTCTAGCAATGCAGATAACAAGGATATTCTCTGGAAATTTATAAACAATTTTCATAAAGAAATTAATCCAAAAGATTATAAAATTTTAGATAGCCTTACAGATTATGCCGTAAATTATTTTAAAGATAAAGTTGAGCCAAATAAAAAATTTAAAAAACCTAACAATCAGGAAAAGAAGGCTTTAAAAAATTTGGTTCTAAAATTAAATGAAATTGATAAATCATTAACACCAGAAGAAATTCAAACACATGTCTATACTGTTGGAAAAGAAAATGGTTACGACAAGAATCTTAGAGATTGGTTTAAGCTTATTTATGAGGTTGTATTTGGAGAAGAAAATGGACCACGAATGGGATTTTTTATAAGTTTTTTTGGATTAAATGAAACAATTAAATTAATTAATGATAGAATAGATTAATGTTTTCAATTTTAAGACCTTATATTTTTTCTCTAGATCCTGAAGTTGCACATGATTTAGCGATAAAATCTCTAAAATTTAATGTTCTTCCTAAAAGTATTTTTAATGTGGATGAGGAAGAGATGCTTGAGACCTCTTTATTTAATGAAAAATTACCTAACCCAATTGGATTGGCAGCTGGATTCGATAAGAGCGCTGAAGTTTACAACTCATTATTCAAATTTGGTTATGGTTTTGTAGAGGTTGGAACAGTTACCCCAAAGAAACAATTAGGAAATCCTAAACCTAGAGTATTTAGACTAGAAAAAGATCAAGCTTTAATTAATAGACTAGGTTTTAATAATCATGGATCGGAAATTATTTTCAAAAGAATATCAAATAATTTACCAGATGGTTTTTTAGGTATAAATATTGGCCCCAACAAAGATACATTGAATAAAGAAGAGGATTTTTATTCATGTCTAAAAAAAATATCTCCTTATGCTGGTTACGTAACAATAAATATATCTTCTCCCAACACTGAAGGGCTTAGAGATTTTCATGATCAAAAAGAACTAGAGAAACTTCTAACTGGAATAAATAAAATAAAAAAAGAAAATAATCTATCAAAGCCATTGGTGCTGAAACTTTCGCCTGATATTGATGATAATGAAATTAGTAAAATTATTGAGCTAATTATTAAATATAGAATTTCTGGAATAATTGTTTCAAATTCTACCGAAATTAATCGTGAAAATTTGAGTGATGTAAAAAAAAATGAAAGAGGCGGATTATCAGGACAACCACTTAGAGACAGATCTACAAAGTTAATAAAAAAATTTTATAGTGAAACAAAAGGAAAAATACAAATTATTGGGGTGGGAGGTGTAGATTCCGGCGAAGCAGCTTTTGAAAAAATAAGCGCAGGTGCCAATGCCGTTCAACTTTACACCGGGATGGTTTTTAAAGGACCTGGTATAGTCAAAGATATAAAAAAGGACTTAATTTCAATTTTAAAAAAAGAAAACCTTAAAAAAATAGATGAAGCAATTGGAATTAGCACTTGACCCGTCTCGTTGCTGCAATTATATAGCCTTAGGTAAAATTTATGTCTAAAAGATGCGAATTAACAGGTATATCACCATTGAAAGGCCATAACGTAAGTCATGCTAAAAACAAGACTAAACGTAGGTTTTTACCTAATTTAAAAAAAATAACTTTCAGAAGCGACATTTTAAAAAAAGATATTAAATTAAATGTTGCTAACTCTGCTTTAAGAACAGTAGATTTTAAGGGAGGACTTGATAAATTTTTACTATCAGCAAAGAATAAAAAACTTTCAAAAAAAGTACAAAAAATTAAAGCATCAATTTCAGCTAAATCTTAAATATGAGTTTATTTTATAAGCTTTCAATCATGATGGGAGTAGTGGTAGTTATTTCAAACTATTTAGTGCAATTCCCTATTCAACAATTTGGTTTAGCCGAAATACTTACTTATGGGGCTTTTAGTTACCCAATAACTTTTTTAATAACAGATTTAGCAAACAGAGCTTATGGAAAGATGGTAGCAAGAAAAGTTGTATATATCGGTTTTACTATTGGAATTCTTCTTACTTTATTTGTGTCTACTAATTTTTCAGATATTATTTCAATTAGAATAGCTATAGGTTCCGGTTTGGCATTTTTTATTGCTCAAAATTTAGATGTAAATATATTTGATTATTTAAGAAAAAAAATATGGTTTGTAGCTCCGTTAGCATCTTCTACCATAGGCTCAATTACAGATACTTTGTTATTTTTTTCCATTGCTTTTTACGGAACTGAAGTTCCCTGGGTAACATTAGCTTTTGGTGATTTAATAGTAAAACTGTTTATAACTTTAACAATGTTAATTCCATTTAGAATCCTATTATTCAAAATTAAAGATTACACGGACCCCTCAGGTTCTAGAATAAAACTTTAATGTAAAGTTTTTTTATTTTTTTCAACAAATAAATCAGTCAATTGATTTATCATAACGTCCCCTAAATCTTGAACATCAGTTATTTTCACTGCTTTATTATAATATCTTGTTACATCGTGACCAATACCAATTGCAAGTAGTTCTATATCAGATTTACTTTCAATCCATTTAACAGTCCTTTTCAAATTTGCTTCTAAATAATCGCTAGTGTTTGTTGAAAGAGTAGAGTCATCCACGGGAGCACCATCTGAAATTACCATCAAAATTTTTCTGTCTTCTTTTC
Source organism: uncultured Pelagibacteraceae bacterium (assembly GCA_902549495.1). Taxonomy (GTDB): domain Bacteria; phylum Pseudomonadota; class Alphaproteobacteria; order Pelagibacterales; family Pelagibacteraceae; genus Pelagilacustribacter. The sequence goes on along the minus strand of CACCVU010000007.1, from coordinate 16,174 downwards.
TTCTACTCATTTTATTAAAAGCCCATTTCAATGCCTCTCCATCAATATTTTCTTTTAATAGCCCCTCCTTTAACATTAAGCCCATATTATTTTTAGCTTGTCGCCATTGAGTGTCTGCAGATTTATAAATAATATGCCTTAAATCATTTAATCTACCTGGAAAATTTGGTTTATTATTTTTCATCCATTTTTCTCTAGACGAGCCACCTTTCCAATGTTTAGTAGTAAATCCTAAAATTTCAACTTTGACCATACATCTCTCCAAAGTTCTCGAGAGAATATCTGCACAAATTGCTGCTACTGAGATTGGCTTACCTCTCATTGATCCAGAGTTATCAATTAATATTGTTACTAAGGTATCTTTAAATTCTACATCTTTTTCTTTTTTAAATGATAAAGAATTAAAAGGATCCATAATAACTCTTGTAAGCTTTGATGTATCTAACAAACCTTCCTCTAGATCAAAATTCCAAGACCTATTTTGTTTAGCTAGTAATTTTCTTTGTAATTTATTCGCTAATTTGGAAATAAAATTTTTAAGCTGTAATAATTGCTGATCAAGATTTTTCCTAAGTCTCAACAATTCTTCATTGCTTTCAAGTTCCTCTGCTTTAATTATTTCGTCAAATTCTTCAGTGTACGTTTTATATTTTAAATCACCTAAGTTATTTAAATTCTTTTTTCTAAGATTAGGCCTTAAACTGTTCTCCAATTCCACTTCTTCATCTGGTGTGTCTGATTCTTTTGCCTCATTTTCTAAATCTGGAACTCCACCTTGTATAGACATCTCCTCATTTTTTTCTTCTCTCGCCCTAGTTTTTTGCTCGTTATTTTTGGGTTTGGATCGTTTATCATTATTATCATTTTCCTCTTCTTTTTTTTTTTCATCATCAATATTTTCATCTAAGCTCATGTTAGAGATAAGTTTTGAAATAATTGAGTTAAATTTATCTTGATCTAGAGTAAGTTCTTTTAGTTCTCCAATTTTACCTTTAAATTGATCGCTAAGGTCCTTTTTAAAAGATTTTAATCTTTTTTCAATTTCTTTATCATTTTTTAAATCTAAAAACTTTGTTCTTAAAAAATTTTCAAATGACGCAACTATTTTGTCTTCACTGCTTTTAAGATCTAATTCAGAAATTCTTTTTTTATAGAATTCTTCAATATTATTTTTTACCCCTTTAAAATAATTTGATCCTATTTTCTCACACCTAATTTTTTCTGAAATCTTGTAAAGCTTTTTAGACACATTTCCTTCAGGCTCATAATTTTTGAAAATTTTTTCGTCAGAGAATCTGATCATCAGAGACTTGGAATCAGCTATGGCTCTTATTTCCTTATAATTAAGTTTGTTATTAGGTGCATTTAAATCCGGTAGTTTGACGGATTTTTGGTCAGTTTTAGATATTTGATTACCAAATGAAACTTCAATTTTTGGTGAATTTGACAGAGATTTTACTGTAGAACTAATTGCAACTTTAAAATTTTCTAATTTTTCTTTTTTTGAATCCACTTTATATAGAAACATTTATTGATGACTCTGGAAGGTCTTCACCAAAACATCTTTGATAGTATTCGGAAATTATCTTTTTTTCTAGATCATCACATTTATTTAAAAATGTTATTCTAAAAGCATACCCTTTATCTTTAAAAATATCTGTATTTTCAGCCCAATGTAAGACTGTTCTAGGACTCATCACAGTAGATATATCTCCATTGGTAAACCCTTTTCTAGTAAGATCAGCAACTTTTATCATATTCGACAATAAATCTTTTCCTTCTTTGTTATTAAAATTTTTATTTTTTGCTAAAACTATCTCTAATTCTTTTTCAAACGGTAGATAATTTAGTGTTGAAACTATGTTCCATCTATCCATTTGGCCTTGATTTATTTGCTGCGTACCATGATATAGCCCTGTAGTATCTCCAAGGCCAACTGTATTTGTAGTAGCGAATATTCTAAAAAAATCATGTTGTTCTAAGACTTTATTTTTATCAAGAAGTGTAAAATTTCCCTCACTTTCTAAAACTCTTTGTATAACAAACATTACATCAGGTCTTCCTGCATCGTACTCGTCAAAAACTAAGGCCACAGGGTTTTGTATAGACCATGGAAGTATGCCTTCTTTAAACTCTGTTACTTGTTTTCCATCCTTTAAAATAATTGCATCTTTTCCAATTAAATCGATTCTACTTATATGGCTATCTAAATTTACCCTTATGCAAGGCCAATTCAATCTTGCTGCTACTTGCTCTATGTGTGTTGATTTTCCAGTTCCATGGTATCCTTGTATCAAAACTCTTTTATTAAATGAGAAACCAGCAATAATTGCTAGAGTGGTATCTTTATCAAATTTGTAATCTGGATCTATTTTTGGAACGAAATCATTTTTTTTTGAAAACGCTCCAACTTTCATATCGCTGTCAAATCCAAAAGTTTGTTTTACCGAAAGTTTGATATCTGGCTTTTGTATTAATTGATCTGAATTCATTTTTTTCCCAAAGTTTTTTTAAGTTGACTATATGCTAATGTAATTTTTTTTAGCTTATCCTCAAATTGTTTATTGCCTTGGTTTTTATCAGGATGATATTTTTTTACAAGTTCTTTAAATCTGGAGTGTATTTCCTCCCATTTTACATCATCCTTAAGCTCCATAGCTTGAAGAGCTTCCTTGTCAGTTTGAGATATTTTTGTTTTTTTAAAATCTTTGAAATTTGAGGTTTTGAATATATTTAATTTGTCATCTAAAGCATTATTCCATAAAATATTAAAAAAGTTTTCAGACGACCCAAAATTTTTGGTCGATTTGTGCCAAGTTAAATCAGATTTAATAAAAAATTCAATCTCTTGGTCGTTCATATTTTCAAAATAATTCCAATTCTTGTTGAAAATTTTAATGTGTTCGAGACAGAGCAATCTATACTTTTTGCTATTATCTTTTTCTAAAGGAGCTTTATAAGAGCCTGGCTCTTTACAATTTTCCCAATCACATATAATTTTCATTAGTTTATCTATATAATAAATTTCTATTAATGAAAAATTATTTTAAAAAAATTGAAAATAAATTAAAAGAGCGCATTAATTTAGAAGAATTAATTATAGTTGATAATACTCATTTACATCTTAAACACAAATCCTTTGTGCCAGGAAAATTACATTTACATCTTAAAATTAAATCTCAATATCTTGGATCGATTTCACAAATAAGCGCTCAAAGATTAGTTATGAAAGTATTAGATAAAGATTTGAAAACATCTATACATGCTTTAGAAATTTCTATTAATAAGTAAATTTGAAAATTTTTTTAAATCCATTAAACTAATTTTATTTTTATTTGGCTGAGCTGTCTTGCCAATAGACCTTAGTAGAATAAAATTTATTTTTTTATCATCATTTTTTTTATCATTCTTAAGAAACGGAATAAGTTCATTTATTGATTTAAAGTTTGAAAATTTTTTAAAGGTATAAGATAGATTGTTTGCTTTATAAATATTAACTATCTCGTTTAATGTTTTATAAGAACATAATCCTTTTAATACAGAAAGTCTTGCTTCCAAAATCATACCGCTTAAAACCGCTTCTCCGTGAGATATTTTTTTTGATAATTTGTTTTTTATTTCTAAAGCATGAGCAAAAGTGTGGCCAAAATTTAATATCATTCTTTGATTTTTTTCATTAACATCTTGATTTACAAAAAACATTTTAATCAAACAACTTTTCTTTATTGCATAGTCTAAGTATTGTGGTTTTTTAGAAAAAATATTTTTTGAATTTTTTTTAAGCCAGTTAAAAAAATTCTTATCTTTTATAATTGCATGTTTTAAAATTTCAGCGTATCCACAGATAAAATCTTTTCTTGATAGTGAATTTAGAACAGATGTATCACTTAACACTAATTTTGGTTGATAAAAAGAGCCAATCAAATTCTTTCCATATTTAGAATTAACCCCTGTTTTTCCTCCTATAGATGCATCAACTTGTGCAAGTAATGTTGTTGGAATATTAATATAATTAATTCCCCTTTTATAAATACTAGCTATAAATCCAGCAACATCTCCTGTTATTCCGCCACCAAAACCCACAATTAAGTCTGCTCTATTAAAATTAAGACGCAGTAATTTCTCTAAAAGCAAATTTACAGTTTTCATTGATTTAGATTTTTCACTAGCATTAAAATTTAAAACAACTAATTCATATTTATTTAACTTATTTTTTAAAAATTTTTTAAATTTATTTGGTACATTTCTATCTGACAATAGCGCTATTTTTTTTGCTTTTGGGCACAAGCTTTTTATCTTATTAGGTAACAAATTGAGGGTTTTATTACCAATAAGTACAGAATAACTGTGGAGCTGACCTTTAAATTTAATTTCTTGAATTTTCATACAAATCTAAAATTTTATTTACAATTAATTCTGGCTTTAATGACTCACATCTAATCTTAAAATCCGCTTCACTATAAGTTCTCTTCCTCTCCAAGTAAATTTTTTTGACTGTTTCAATTAAGTTTTTCTTATAAAGAAGTGGTCTTTTTTTGTTTTTTTTTAGTCTATTAATTAAAATATCAATTTTAACGTCAAGCCAAAAACTAATTGATAAGTCCTTTACAGCTCTTCTTATAGAATTATTAAGAAAAGCCCCACCCCCCAGAGAAACAACAATGTTTTCTTTTTTAAGTTCATTTAAAGTAATCTTATTTTCTAAAGATCTAAAGTAGTTCTCACCTTTGTTTTTAAAAATAATATCAATTGTACATCCCTCTTTCATTTCAATAAGTTTATCAATATCTTTAAATTTAAAAGATAGTTTATCTGCTAAACTTTTCCCGACGGTAGATTTTCCTACACCCATCATCCCAGTTAAAACAAGGTTTTTCCTCGATTTCACAGCCGATTTTGAATTTGATTTTTCATAAATATGTCTTAATTATTGAGTTTAAATTAATTCAAAAAGTATGCAACTTAAATACAATAGACAGTCTAGCATCGGCAGTTCACTTTTAAAGATATTAGTGAAATTACTATTTGCTATTGTCATCTTTATAGTCGCAATATTTTTAATTGAAAAAATAAATTTTCCAAGCCCAGAAAAAAATTACAATATTGATGTAACTAATGAAATTAAAAAGCTATAAATATTTTTTTGGCTTCTTAATATTAATAATTTTTACTCAATTAAAGAGTGAAGAAAAAATTGATATTTGGAAAAACAATAACAGTGAAAAAGAGATCAGTGCTCAAAAAAAAGAAGTTAATTCACAGAAAAGTCCTCAAAAAAAAATAGAAATCAAAACTAAAGATAAAAACGATGAAAAAATTAAAATCGAAAATACTTTAATCAATTCTACAGAGCAAGATAAAATTTATGGTTTATATGATCCTGAGAAAAATAATTTAGACTTAAATATGTGGTCATCTACATCTGCAGAAGACGTAAGAGCAAGTCTTAAAAGAATTAAAAAGATTAAATTATCAAAAACATCTAATGAGATTTTAGAAAATATTTTATTATCTTATTCATTTCCTCCTCAAGGTATGGCTGAAAAAGAATTTACTAGTTTAAAAATAAATTGGTTAGTCGAAAATAATCGCTCAGAACTAATTGAAAATTTTTTAAAACAAAATGATAATTTTTATAATAAAGATAAAGCGGTACAATTTTTAGTTAATGAAAATATAGCTAAAGCAAACATACAAGAGGGATGTAAGAAAATAAAATTTATTGGAAGTAGTATTAAAGATCCTTATTTAGAAAAATTTAAGATTTATTGTTTAGTTCTTGATAACAAAAAAACTCAAGCTCAGCTGCTACTTGATTTACTCAGAGAACAAAAAAAATCAGACAAATTTTTTGACGATAAAATTAATTTTCTACTTGGAATTTCGAATAAAACCTCAGAAAAAATTAATGAGAACAATTTACTTAATTTCTATTTATCAAGTATTACAATTAAGGATTTTAAATATACACCTTCAAAAAAAACAAAAAAAGAAATCTGGAAATATCTTAATGCAGCTAACTTAATAAAATTAGAAAATACGAACGACAAAGAAAAAATAAAAGATCTAGAGATAGCTGCCAACAATGGACAGGTAGACGATAAAATTATCTTTGATATATATAAACAAATTAAATTTGATTTGAACACACTTATCAATGCAAAAAATATTTACCAGAGCTTAGAGGCTAGTGATGCTAGATCTCTAATTTTTCAAAAGTATTTAATTGTTGAAAATATAGAATCTAAAGTTGAATATCTTTTTTTATTAGATGAACTATTTAGAGAAGATAAATTAAACAATATTTTTTCAGAATTCCTGAGTAATAAGCTTAAAGAAATAGGTTTAGAAAATTTACCAAAAAAATATAAAGAAATTGCTGAAAAGAAAATTTTAACAGAGGAGGAGATAAATTTAGGAAAAGTAAAGTATAATGATAAAATTTTACATCAATCTAAAATTTTAAAATATTATATCGAAGAGGGTGGAAATTTTAAAAAGACGCAAAAAGATTTAGATAAATTATTAAAAAGAATTTCCAAAGACAGAAAATATTTTATTTCAGCAAAAGATTTAGCACTCATAGACTCCTTAATCAAAGACGGCTTTAAAATTCCTAACAATTTTAATTATAATGACCTTGTTTCAAAATATGATGTGCCCGACAATTTAGTGAAGTTGATAGAGGATAAACAAAATGCATTTGTAGCCCTTAAAATTGTAGAAATAATAGGAGAAGATGAACCGCATCAGTTAGACTCTGAAACAATTTATTTTATTACAAACCTTTTAAATGAGATGAGCCTAACAAAAATCAGAAATAAAGTTTTAATATCTGCATTACCCCAAAGAGTTTAATAAATTAAATCATAATGTCCAAAAGAAAAATTATTATTGAACCAGATCCTATTTTAAGAAAAAAAAGCACTACTTTTGAAAAAGTTGATAATGACTTAAGAAAATTAATGGATGATATGTTAGAAACAATGTATTCAGCACCTGGAATAGGTTTAGCAGCAGTACAAATTGGAATATTAAAGCGTGTAATTGTAATTGATATCTCAAAAGGAGAAGAGAAGAAAAATCCGATATTTTTGGTAAATCCCGAGATAACTTTTAAATCAAATCATACCTCAACATATGAGGAGGGATGTTTATCTTTACCAGGACACTTTGCAGAGGTTGAACGTCCTGCAGAGTGCCATTTAGATTATATAGATTACAATGGCAAGAAGCAAAAATTAAAAAGTAAGGGACTTTTAGCAACATGCGTTCAACATGAAATAGATCATCTCAACGGAGTTTTATTTATCGATTATCTTTCAAAGCTTAAAAGAGATATGATTATTAAAAAACTTAAAAAAAATAAAAAAGAAATAAATAAGATTGTTTTGTAAAAATGGCATTAAAATTAATTTTTATGGGCACCCCTGAATTCGCTGTACCAATTTTAAAAAGTATTCATAATTCCGAACATAAGATTTTGTGTGTTTACACTCAGCCTCCAAAAAAAAAAAATCGAGGTCAGAAAATTTACCCATCTCCTGTTCAAAAATATGCTGAACATTATAAATTAAAATTTAGATGTCCATCTGATTTAAATGAGAAGGAATATCAACACATCAAAACTTTGAAACCAGAAATAGTTATTGTAGTAGCATATGGGAAAATTTTACCAAAAAAAATATTGGATTTAAAAAATGTAGAATTTCTCAACATACATGCATCTCTTTTACCAAAATGGAGAGGTGCAGCTCCAATTCAAAGAGCGATTATGAATTTAGATAAAATCTCAGGAATTTCAATTATGAAAATAGTTTCAAAGCTTGACGCAGGACCTACTTTGATTAAATCAGAAATTCCTATTTCTAAAGAAACAAATTACGAGTATCTTAGTGCCCAGATGTCTAAATTAGGTGCTATTAAGATATTAGAGGCCATTAATTTAATTGAAAACAAAAAAGCAACTTTTATCAATCAAGATGAAACCAAAGCTACCTACGCAAAGAAAATTGAAAAAATTGAAGGTAAAATTACATGGAAAGAAAATGCAGAAAAAGTCATTGCAAAGATTAATGCGCTTAATCCCAATCCAGGATCGTGGTTTTCGCTAAAAGGCTCTAGGATAAAAGTTCTCAAAGCAGTTGAGATCAATCAACAAGGGAGACCTGGTGAAATACTGAGCAAAAAATTTGTTATTGCGTGTCAAAAAAATGCAATTCAGATATTAGAACTAAAAAAAGAAGGTAAAAACAAAATGAATGTTCAAGAGTATACCAATGGAAATAAATTGGAAGTTGGGACTTTAATTAATGAATGAATAACTATTTAATCCTAATCGAATATGATGGCTCAAATTTTGTTGGATGGCAGCGTCAAAAAAATGGAATTTCGGTACAAGAAATAATCGAAAAAAAAATTCAAAAAATATTAAAAACGAAGATAAAATTAATTGGTTCAGGTAGAACAGACAAAGGGGTCCATGCAAGAGCCCAATCGGCTAATTTTTTTACAGTAAAGAAAATAGAGGAAAAAAAAAAGTTTTTAAATTCAATAAATTTTTTTTTAAAAAAACATTTTATATCTATAATTGATATTAAAAAAAAAAAATTAAATTTTAATTCAAGGCACTCTGCAAAAGAACGAGTATACGAATATAAAATAATTAATAGATTAGGCTCTTTGTCTTTAGATCATAATAAGGCCTGGCACATAAAATCAAAATTAGACGTTAAACTTTTAAGACTTGGTGCAAAAATTTTAGTTGGTCGTCATGACTTTTCGACTTTTAGATCTTCCTCATGTTCAGCTAAATCTCCGATTAAAAGTATGAGATCTGTAAAAGTCAAAAAAAAAGGGGACGAAATATTTATTACTTTTAAGTCACAATCATTCTTACAGAATCAAGTTAGGTCTATGGTTGGTAGTCTTAGCTATCTCGCTAGAAAAAAATGGAATTTAAAAGATTTTAAAAAGATATTTAAATCTAAAAAAAGAAGTTTATGTGCTCCTCCTGCACCCGCATGTGGATTATATTTGAAAAAAGTAAAGTATTAAAACTTCTCAACTCAACATCAATTAAACAATTTTATCAAATATTTTTAAAACCTTTTCCCATTTAAAATTTTTAATTGCGCTTAAACTTTTTTTAGAAGATTGATTACTAAAAGATCTATTATCTTTAAATTTAATAATTAAATTTACCAGATCGGAGTTATTCTTGTAATGAACCATCTTATGAGATGAAATTTTATCAAAGTTTTCAAGTACCTGCTTACTAGATACGGAAGGAATTCCATAAGACATGTATGTTAATAATTTTGTTTGTATACCTGTAGAAATATTCAGATTAGCTAAACCGCAAATTACTTTTGAAATATGCGGCTCTAAATTTTTAACCTTACCATAACACTTTACACCCTTTGCACGCATAAAAAAGTTTTTGTCTATATTTCTGATCTCACCAAAAATATGAAATTCAATGTCTGAAAATTTTGATTTTAATTTAGGAAAAATCTTCTTTATAAAATTTAAACAGGCTTGTCTATTTGGGGTATATTTAATATTACCAACAAAAATAATTTTGTAATTATTTTTATTATACTTAAATAAATTTCTAATTTTATCAATTCCAAAGTTTATTTGAATAATTTTATTTTTTTCGACATTATTTAAAAAATTTATTTCTTTCTTTGAAAATAAGAGAGTTATATCAGCTGTTTTTAAACAATAGTTTTCATAATCTCTAACTAAAATACTCTCAAAAAAATAAATAATTTTTAAAGGATTTATAAAAGATAATTGTCTATAAGTTTGATAATAATTTTTTGAAAATAAGTCACCCATATCTAAAATAATCTTTTTGTATATTTTGCTTGATAAAAATTGAAATGATCTAATAGACTGACAAAAAATTACATCAAAATTTTGATGGTTATCGTTAACAAATTCTTTTATCTCCGTGGAATAAAAAAAACTAAAATGTAACGGCCTAAATTTAACCAATGATGTCAATATATTGAGTACACATTTTAATGGGTTATCTCTTTTAAATGAACGAATTGTTAATCTTTTTGATGTAGTTAATTTTTTGGTTGAACCTAAACATACAACTTCAACATTGTTTTTTTTTAATAGATATTGAACAAATTTTTTCGATCTAATTACATCTCCAGAATAACGTTCTGAAAAAGGATCCCTTACCGAAATGAATAATATTTTTTTCACTTATGAGACTTATATAATTTAGATTTTTTTATTCTCCATCTTGAGCCTTGTCTTACTATAAATTTAGCACAATTTTTTGCTCCACACCTACATGGATAATTTTGAAAATCTTCATCAAAACTAAAACCGTAATCATAAGATAACTCTTCACCTTTTTTTATATCTTTAATAGCATAAACCCAAACTTTAAGTCCTGCTCCCAAAACTTCACAGTTAGGATTACATGAATGGTTGATCAATCTTGCGGTGTTAAATTTAAAATCTCCGTCAAGATCAAAACGTTTGTTAATGTTGAATAGATAAATTGCTTTATCATTGTCAAATTTAGGGTCCTCTGCACTTTTATTTACTGAAATAATCTTGCCTTTATACTCTATTATTTTTGTGCCTTTCTCTATATTACATTTAGCATAAAGACCGTTTTTATCAATTTTTGATTTTTTAATTTTGTACAATCTCACTTAAAATACTCTACTAAAATAGCATTATATATTTTTGTAAGTTTTCTTAAATCAGATAAAGCAACACTTTCATCTATTCTATGCATAGTTTTATTTACAAGCCCAAACTCAAGACAAGGAGAAATTCTCTTAATAAATCTAGCATCTGATGTACCTCCAGTAGTAGATAATTTAGGATTAATTTTTGTTATTTTCTTTATAATTTTTTTTGCCATAAATATGGTTTTACCTGGCTTTGTTAAAAATGCATCTCCGTTCGCCATATAATCAATTTTATGATTACATTTATTTTTTTTACTCATCTTTTTTACAATCGAACTAACTTTTTTCTTTAAAGAACTAGATGTATGTAAATTATTATATCTAATATTAAATTTAGCTCGTGCCCTTGCTGGAATTACATTATGGGCTTTGTTATTAACGTTAATAGATGTGAATTCCAGATTGGAGGGCTGGAAATTTTTATTACCTCTATCAAGTTTAATTTCTTTTAGTTTTTTGCATATAGCAACTAAAGTATTTATAGGATTATTTGATAGATGAGGATAAGCTATATGACCTTGGGTTCCAGAAATTTCTATATTTCCCGATAAACTTCCTCTTCTTCCTATTTTAATCATTTCCCCAAGTTTATTTGGATTTGTAGGTTCTCCAACAATACAAAAATCAATTTTCTCTCTTCTTTTTCTTAAGTAATCTACAACTTTTTTTGTTCCATTAATTGCATATCCCTCTTCATCACCAGTAATTAAAAAACTAATTGATCCGTTGAATTTTTGGTTTTTTTGCAAAAACCTACTTACAGCTGCTACAAAGCATGCTATGGAACTTTTCATATCATTAGCACCTCTGCCTATTAAGTAATTTTTTTTTACCAAAGGTTTAAAAGGATCAGTAGTCCAGTCTTTCATGTTTCCAGGGGGCACTACATCAGTATGTCCCGCGTAGCAAAGGTTTGGTCTTTTTTTACCAATTCTAGCGTAAAGGTTTTGTATCGGTTCACTTCCTCTATCTTTAAATTCAAGAATTTTACAATTGAAGCCTAACTTTTTAAGTTTTTTGCTAAGAAATTTTATTGCACCAGCATCTTTAGGAGTAACACTTGGGAATTTTATTAATTCTTTAGATAATTGTAATTCGTTAATTATAGTCATTAGTCCCTAAGTAAATCGTTAATAGAAGTTTTGCTTCTAGTTTTTTCATCGACTTTTTTGACTATTACTGCGCAGTACAACGACGGTCCATCTGGATTAGTCTTATTTGGTAAGCTTCCAGGAACTACTACTGAATATGCAGGAACTTTACCATAATGTATTTTTCCAGAGTTCCTATCTACTATTTTTGTAGATGCACCAATGTAAACTCCCATTGATAATACCGCACCTTCCTCAACCAAAACACCTTCAGCAATCTCTGATCGGGCTCCAATAAAACAATTATCTTCAATAATTACTGGACCAGCTTGAAGCGGTTCTAGCACTCCTCCTATTCCTGCTCCTCCAGAAATATGGCAATTTTTTCCAACTTGAGCACATGAACCAACAGATGCCCACGTGTCAATCATTGTACCTTCATCAACATAAGCTCCAAGATTTACAAAGCTAGGCATTAAAACTACATTCTTGCCTATGTAAGCTCCTTTTCTAACAACTCCATTAGGAACATGACGGTATCCTGCTTTTTTCCAGTCTTTCTCTTTCCATTTAACTGTTTTTCCGGGTACTTTGTCATACCAAGTAGTGTAGGGACCTTTCATCATCTCCATTTTATTTATTCTAAAACTCAACAAAATGGCTTTTTTAATCCATTGATTCACAGCCCAATTTCCATTTATTTTGTTTGCTACTCTAATTTTTCCACTATCTACTAAATTAATAGTTTCATTAATAGCCTTTACTAATTTTTTATCTGACTTTGGTCCTACTTTTTCTTTTTTTTCAAAACTTTCGTTTATTATTTTTTCCAACTTATCGTAACTCATTAATCTCCCTTAAAAACTTTGCCAAATTATCCGTCTTATAATTGATGAAATTCGAGTCTGAATATTTCGCTGCCCAAGGTTCATCATTTTTGATCCAAACTGTTTTCATTCCTAATTCGTATGCGGGTTTTAAATTTCTTGCAATATCTTCAAAGAATATACAATATTGTGGCTCAATTTTGTAATTTTCTACTAACTTTCTGTAAGGTTCTTTTGAAGGTTTTGGAATAAATTCACAATCTCTAATATCAAAAATTCCGTCAAAAAGCTTATCTATTCCAATTCTTTTTGTAACATTGAGAGCATGTGCCCTAGAACCATTAGTAAAAATTATTTTTTTTCCATCCAGTTTTTTGATTTCATCCTCTAAATCTTTATCTTTATCTAAAAAACTTAGATCAACGTCATGAACAAACTCTAAAAACTCATCAGCATCAATTTTGTGATTCTTAATCATACCGTTTAAAGTTGTATTATATTCTTGAAAATAATTCTTTTGAATTTTCCTAGCTTCTTCAAGACCAACATTCAATTTATCAGAAATAAATTTTGACATTTTTTTATCTACTTGGTCAAAAACTTTAGTAGCTCCATCGTAAAGGGTATTATCCAAATCAAATAGCCAAAATTTTATATTTGTTAAGTCTTTCATTCTCTTATCAATGTTCCAGATCCTTTATCAGAAAAAATTTCGTGTAAAACTGAGTGAGGTTTTCTTCCATCTAGAATAACAACTCCTCTTACTCCATTTTGGACAGCATCAACACAATTTTCTATTTTGGGTATCATACCGCCCTGAACAACTTTCCATTTAATTAGATTTTCTAAGTCAAAAGGTTTTATTTCTGATATTAACTTTTTTTGATCATCATACACACCTTCAACATTTGTCATTAATATTAATCTCCTAGATTTAAGTTTTTTAGCTATAGCACTTGCTGTGGTGTCACCATTAATATTATATGTTTGATTGTTCTTTCCTAAACCTAAAGGGGCAATAATTGGAATTTTATTTGCGCTTAATGCGTTATAAATTAAATTATCATTTATTTTATTAGGTATCCCAACAAATCCAAGTTCCTCTCTCTCAGGCTCAACTTCAATTATGTTATTGGTTTTAGTATGAAATGAAGCTGCCTCGGAACCTAATTTTTTAAGAGAGCCTACAATATCTTTGTTAAAATCAATTAAAACCTCTTCTACAGTGTCAATTATATTTTTATCAGTGACCCTTAAGCCATTGATAAATTTTGATTGAATTTTTTTTTTATCTAGCTCTCTTTTAATTCTTGGACCCCCTCCATGAACCACTATAACTGACAAACCCAATCTATTAAGAACATTTATATCAGATATAAAGTTGTTAAATACATTTCTATCTATAAGTACGTTGCCACCATACTTAATTACAATTTTTTCGTTTTCATATTTCTTAACGTATTTTTGAACAATATTTATGTCAGGGGCTTTCTCAGGCCAAAATTTTTTTATCTCATTTAGAGAAATATTTTTTGACATTTAATTCGTTTTTACTGTCGTTTTTTTTACAATTACATATTGTTGAGCAATTGTTAAAATATTATTTATTGTCCAATAAACAACTAACCCAGAAGGAAATGACGCAAGTATAATCGTTAAGAACAACGGAAAAAAAGCAAAAATTTTTGCTTGTATTGGATCAGCTGGCGCTGGATTTAATTTTTGCTGAACCCACATAGATGCACCCATCAAAATTGGCCATATGCCAATTATCATGAATGATGGTGGATCCCATGGAATTAAACCAAACAAGTTAAATAAAGTCGTTGGATCTTGTGCTGACAAATCTTTTATCCAACCAAAAAAAGGCTGATGCCTCATTTCCAAAGATATAAAAAGCATTTTATAAATTGCAAAAAAGAAGGGAATTTGGATTAAAACTGGCAAACATCCCGATGCTGGATTTATTTTTTCTTTTCTATACAAGGCCATCATCTCTTGCTGAAACTTTACTTTATCGTCCTTATGAAGCTCTTTAAGTCTCATCATTTCAGGTTGCACGGCTTTCATTTTTGCCATTGATTTGAATGAGAAATTTGCTAGTGGGAAGAAAATAAGTCTAATAGCAATTGTTAATAAAACAATAGCTGTTCCGAAATTACCAGAAATCTTAAATAAATAATCAATTACAAAAAATAACGGTTTTGTGAAAAAATAAAACCATCCCCAGTCTATTACTAAGTCGAATTTATTTATCTTTTGGTCAGCAGCATAGCTATCAATTGTTTCGACCTCTTTAGCGGCTATAAACAATCTCAGTTGATTAGAACCTGACGATGATCTCCCAATACTAACGGGTTCATTAATAATATAGTTTGCTTTAAATCCATTATCATAAAGAAATGTTGATTTAAAATTTTTCCCTTCCTCTGGCACAAAAGCAGTCATCCAATATTTATCCGTGATACCAAGCCATCCCTCGTTAGACTCTCTGACTATTTTTTTCTCTTCTACGTCGTCATAGTCGTCTTCCTTTAATTCATCATCAAATACGCCAATGAACCCTTCATGTTGAATATAAAAATTTTGAATATCGTCAGGGATTTTATTTCTAGTCATCTGAGCATACGGAAATAAATTAATAGGTGAATTTGAATTATTTTTTACTTGCTGTGTAATCTTAAATAAGTATTTATCATCTAATTCTATTTTTTTTTCGAATAATACGCCTTCTTTATTATTCCATTGTAAAATTACTGGCGAAGTATCGCTTAAGATATTATTACCTTTAACAGTCCAAATTGTCTCTTTAGTTGGTATTTTGATTTTATCTCCAATACTTGTCCAACCAGTTTCTATGTAAAAACCATTTTCAGTATCAGAAGGATTTAAAAAGACTATATTTTTATTATCTTCAACTTTTTGTTTATGTTTTTTAAATGAAATATCATCTATCAAAGCACCTTTTAAATTTATTGATCCTATGATGCTATTATTTTCTATTGTTACTCGCTTACTCTTACTTATCGACTCCTCTCTGGTAAGTTTTGTAACTACTTGAGGTTGACTTATAGTTGGATTAATTGATCCCTGGTCGGTTTTCTTTTCTATTTTTTGATTTGTTTGTTGGCCAGGTGATTTTCTTGGGGTTTCAAAAAAAGCACCCCAGAAAAGCAAAACAGACATCGATAGTGCTATTGCAACAAATACATTTTTATTATCCATTATTGCTCTCCTTTTTTATTAGATATTGGAACAAAGTCTATGCCGTTTCCTCCACCAAGTTTTTTAAATGGATGACATTTCAAAATTCTTTTTGCTCCTAATTTTAATCCTAAGAATAAACCATATGTCTTAAGAGCTTCTATACAATACTCAGAGCAGGTTGGAAAAAATCTGCATCTATTACCCAAAAATGGTGAAACGAAATACTGATAGATCTTAATTATAAATATTAGAATTTTTGTCATCTATTTTTTTAGTTTACTAAAACTTCTCTCCATTAATGGCAAAAGCACATTTTGTT
>CACCVU010000006.1 GCA_902549495.1 uncultured Pelagibacteraceae bacterium | reverse complement strand
TTTATCTCCGTAAACAAAAGATTGTTTAATGTTTTCATTTAAACACAAAATATTTTCAATTTTGCTCGGAGAAATATTGTCTCCACCAAGATTTACAATAATATCTTTTTTTCTGTCTGTAATTTTTAAATAATTATTATTATCAAGTTCTCCTATGTCCCCAGTATGAAGCCATCCATCTTTAATCACTTTTTCTGTCTCCTCTTTTAAATTCCAATATCCCAACATAACATTTTCACCCTTAATAAGAATTTCTCCATCTTCTGCTATTTTGACTTTATTAGTCCTAAACGGTGGTCCTACTGATTCGACCTTAACTAAATCTGGTAAATTGCAGCTCACAACTGGAGAGGCTTCGGTTAGGCCATATCCTTGCAGTGTGGGTAATCCAACAGCATTTAAAAATTCTCCTATATTTTGATCTAAGGCTCCTCCCCCAGATACAAAGGCTTGGAGATTTCCTCCAAACTGATTTCTGATTTTTTTTCTAACTAATTTTTCACACAAAAAATTTGTGATTTTTTCGCTTAATTTTAATTCCTCTTTTTTGAGTATTTTTTTACCTAAATTTAATGTCCGGTTTATAAGTGTTCTTTTTAATCCAGATTGCTTCTCAAAATTCATATTAATTTTTGTAAAAAGATTTTGATAAAATCTAGGAACAGCTGTCATGATTGTAGGTTTTGCTATTCCCATATTTGAGATCAGTTTTTCTAAACTTTCGGCATAAAAAACTTTTGCCCCAACTATGATTTGTATGAATTGAACTGTGTGTTCATAAGAATGCGATAAAGGTAACCAAGTCAAAAATACTGGATCTTTTTTTTTAGTTAAAATTTCTAGTAACTCAACTGCCCCTTCACAGTTTGACAGAATTCCACCGTGACTTAAAACAACTCCTTTAGGATTTCCTGATGTTCCTGAGGTGTAAATTATACAAGCAGGCATATTTCGTTTTAAATCTTTATTAACTATTTTTTCATTAGAATCCTCATTTAGTATTTCTTGAATTAATAAACTATCAGTATCTATTTTTTCAAAAGATATTATTTTCCTAACATCGCTATTTATAAATTTTTTAATTTTATTGAATTGATCTTGATTTGACACAAATATTAATGAAGGCTTACAATCGTTTAAAATATATTCATAATCGTTTGCAGAATAAGTTGTAAAAATAGGAACTGAAATACCGCCTGCATTCATAATAGCAATATCGGTCATTAACCAATATGGTCTATTCTCGGAAAGGATTAAACATCTATCACCTTGTTTTATTAACGATTTAATTTTTGTAGTAAGTTTATAAATTCTTTCAGTTACATCTTTCCAATTATAAGTTCGTTTGTCAGGTTTAAGCCATTTTAAAAATGGTCTTTTACCCTCAACTTCTTCTGTCTTTTTAAAGTAAAGTTCAACTAAGCTATTTAATTTACTTATATCCATAACTTGGTGGGCGAAGAGAGACTCGAACTCTCAAGGTATTGCTACCACCGGATTTTGAGTCCGGCGCGTCTACCAGTTCCACCATTCGCCCTTTTTTTACAATAATCTAATTGATTTTTCTTACTATGAGAACAAAAATAATTGAGGTGCAAAACATAATTAGTGCATAGGCCGCTGTTGGCACCATAAAAACAATGTCATCAAATAATTGTGTTGTAACAAAAACTGCTAAAGTTCCATTTTGTAAGCCACATTCTAATGAAATACATTTTCTTTGTGCAATTCCTGATGTCCAAAATTTTGCAACATAATATCCTACGAAAATCATAGTCATATTTAAAATGAAAGCTATTAGACCTGCTCTAGTTATATAAGAAACAATTCTATCCCATTCCTCTACCCAAATTGCAATAAATACGACTAAAAATAAAATTACTGACAATCTTTGAATAATAAGAGTTTTGGAAATAATAAAATTAGTCATTAAACTTCTAACAATCATTCCAAAAACAACAGGAACAGTTACTACAAGGAACATTTTCATTGCGATATTGAGCATTGATATATCTTTTGCTGTTTCAATCCCTAAAAAATCGGCAGAATTAAAAACTATCAAAGGAACGATGAAAATACTTAATAAACTGACAATTGCTGTCAAACTGACTGATAGAGCAACATCTCCATCGGCAAACTTAGTAAGAATATTTGAGGTTACTCCTCCTGGTGCTGCAGCTATTACCATAACTCCTAAAGCTATTTCTGGTGGTAGTGAAATAATACTAATTAAAATAAAAGCAATTATCGGAAGCAAAATAACCTGACATAAAAAACCTACTAGGAAGTCTCTTGGATTTTTTAAGACCCTTGTAAAATCCCCTATCGTTAAGCCAAGACCTAAACCGAACATTATTATGGCAAGACATACGGGTGCAATTGTAGTTACGATTTCCATAATTTTATAAGTTCCTATTCTACTTTAAAGGGAGAGTTTTTCATGAGGTCGAAAATTGTAGTTACGAAAACAGCTTTATGCTTTTGATTATGCATGTAGTTTTCTTCAAAAGATTTGATATTTTTGGGAGATGGTAAAAGTATATATTCTAGCTTTTTATTTTTCGTTACTAACTTTTCTTTTGTAAGATACTTTAATTTTCTAATGACTGTGGCTCTTGGTATTTTTGAAATTTCTGAAATAGAAGAGGCGTTTATTCCATTTTTGGGAGTATGCCTTAAAAGATGCAAATATAAATCAGCGTAAGTTCGCGGATCTTCAACAACTCTGCCTTTTACTTGTTTTGAATAATCGGTAAATTGTGAGATGCCTATTGCACCCCATACATTCCACGTTTCTAAATCACCAAAAAAAGTTCTGTGTCTCACTAAAAAAGGAATCTGAAGCCTTAGCCAATGTTGCCAACATATAGTAAAGTAAGTGTCTATAAATTTCTCAATTTCTTCTTTTGTGAATGATCTTCCAAACCAGTCTTCTTTCCCAAGGATGGTGCTGGTTTTTTCTAGGAAATTCGCCATCATTATTTTTGAATTAGATGGTTTTTGCACTCGATTTATTGCGTTATTAAAAATAATAGTTTTCCCTTTTCTAAAAATTATATTTTGACTTTGCAAAAAATTAACTTTTCTTCTTATTGTTTCTTTAGGAATATTAAGCTCTTTTGAAATCTCAATTAGGTTAATCTTATCAATGTTTAATTCGTTTTTTTCATAAAATTCCTGAAATGAAAGATATTGAAAACGATCTGAATATTTTTGAAATACTTGATTTACTAAATAAACTAAAATTAAATAACTATCGTAATCTTTAAAGGTACTATAAGCATTATTGCACCATGATTGCTGTAACTTGAACCACAAAGATACTGTTTCATTAGAATTTTTAGATAAGACGTCGTAAACTTGGTCAGAATTTAATGTGTTAAAAATTTTGTTTTCAAAAGACGGTTTTTTTTTTAAAGGCTCGAAAATTTTTACAGTTTTTAGATCTACTGGCTTAGACATTTATTTTTTCCACGTTACGCTTTGATTAATTAAAATAGCCATCAAAATCCAAATAATAAACGTCCCTTCCGGCGAGAAACCGTAATCAGCACCAAACATTCCTGCAACTATAACGATTGAATAAATAGCGACTGTAGATAATATTAGACTTGCCAGATACCTGAGGATTGTGCATTTTAAATTCATGATCTTAAAAAAATTATACGATAGATGTGTTGAGCTTGCTAGACATAAATTTTCAAAGCCTTTATTAGGTTTTGTAGCATTTATCGAAAGTTTCTTTTTCCCAGTTCCGCCTGATTTAATGATTGTTCCAATGGTAGTGGCAAAGAGAGAGGATTATCTTAAGATATTTTTTATAGCTACAACGGGCTCTGTTTTAGGAGGGTTGTTTGGATACATGTTAGGAGTTTTCTTTTTAGATGCATCGATGGTCATTATTGAATTTTATGGTTACGAGGAAAAAGTTTTTGAGATGCAAGATAAAATGTCAACAAAAGGTGGTTTTTTAGCTTGGCTAGGAATTATGTTTTTAGCTGGCTTCACCCCGCTTCCTTTTAAAGTTTTTACTATTACCAGTGGAGTGATCGCCTATAATCTTCCAGTATTTTTCTTTATATGTTTTTTTACTAGAGGGCTAAGATTTTTCTTAGTTTCTTATTTAACGTATCTTTTTGGAAAAAAATTTGGTGACTTCATCGAAAAAAGAGGTGCGCTATGGTTTACTCTAACTGGAATCTTTATTGTAGTTTTAGCTGTCGTTCTATATATAATTTTCACCTAATGTTGAATAACAACAAGTTAATTTTAAACAGTATATTAGCTTTTAGCATATTGTCTTTAGCTATAGCTTATTTCATTCAATACATACTAGGACATGAACCTTGTAATTTATGTTTAATTGAAAGAATTCCTTATTTAGCGTCTTTAATACTTATTTCGTTAATATTTATAATTAATAAATTTGAAAAATTAATTGCCAGTATTGTGCTATTATTTTTTATTTTTGGTTCCGTAGTTTCTTTTTACCATGTAGGGATCGAACAAGGATTTTTTAGTGAGTATTTGGTGTGCGATTTAGGTTCGTCTAATGTAAACATGTCTAAAGAAGATTTATTAAAACAACTTAAGAATAAAACTCCAATAAGCTGTAAAGACGTAACTTTTAGGTTTTTCGGACTTTCTCTTGCTACAATAAATACAGTTATTTCGATATTATTAAGTGGTATTATGTTCAAAGTAATAAAAAATTATGGAAAAAACTAATAAAAAAACTTTAGAAGAGATTATAAGAGTAGATCATGCTGGAGAACGTGGTGCTATTAAAATCTATGAAGGTCAATTACTTGCTCTAAAAACTTTCAAACAAAATGCTTCTTTAAAAAGAAAGATTGAAGAAATGAAAGAGCACGAAAGAGAGCATTACGAATACTTTGATAACGAAATTAGAAAGAGAAATATACAACCGACAAAACTTTTACCTCTCTGGGATTTAATGGGAGTCACCCTAGGTTTTGGAACTGCCATGCTTGGTGAGAAAGCAGCTATGTTATGTACTGCATCAGTTGAAGAAGTGATCGATGGACATTATAAAGACCAAACATATAAACTTGGAAAAGATGAAGAGGAATTAAAAAAGAAAATAATTAAGTTTAGACAAGATGAACTTGATCACAAAGATATCGCTTACGACAATGGAGCAACAAAAAAAGGTTTATTTGGTGTACTGGATAAAGTTATCAAAACTTCATCAAGGATAGCTATAACGATTTCTGAAAAAATTTAATTACGGCTCTAATTCGATATCCCAATATAAATAATCCATCCAACTTTCGTGTAAAAAGTTTGGTGGAAAATTCCTACCATTTCTGTGTAAATCTTCTAAGGTTGGGGCATAAGGTTTGTTAGTCAGTTTTAAGTCACAGTCTTTGTAAAGTTTTCCGCCTTTTTTAACATTGCAACTTGAGCAAGCCGTGACTACGTTGTTCCAATCTGTTAAACCACCTTTTGATTTGGGTAATAGATGATCAAAAGTTAAATCTTTTTTGTCTCCACAATATTGACAGGCGAACTTGTCTCTCAAAAAAACATTAAATCTTGTGAAGTTTGGATTTTTTGATGGTTGAATAAAATTTTTTAAAGCTATTACACTTGGTAGATTCATCTCAAAAGATGGGCTTCGAATTTTTCGTTTGTAATTTGAAACGATGCTTACTCTATCTAAAAAAACTGATTTAACTGCATCTTGCCAACACCAAATAGAAAGCGGATAATAACTCAAAGGTCTAAAATCAGCATTGAGAACTAATGCTGGACACTTTTCTAAAGGAACTTTGTCTACAGAAGAAATAATCATACCTAAAGCTAACTGATAAGAAAAATTTTATCAAGTTATAATTATGTAACAGGCGAAATAGTTATAAATCAAAATGTTTTTTAATGAATTGTAGACCTAAACTTGACCCTTCCGTTGGTATACGATGTTCACAGTGTTTAAAAATTTTTGTTTCAATTTCGTAATTATTTTTTCCAAAAAATTCTTTAGCTTCAAGCAGTGATTCTATAGGAACAACTTGATCAAGATCTCCATGCATTAGGATAATATTAGGTCTAGAAACTATATTTTTAGAGAGATGTTGTGTGCTTATAATTCTACCCGAGTAACCTATGATGGAATTTATAGTATCTTTTCTCTTTATTCCAGTTTGTAAAGTTATCATACAACCCTGACTAAAACCTCCAATAATAATATCATTGGCTTTCAAATTATATTTTTCTTTCACTTCATCTATTAATTTATTAAGTTTATTCTCAGCAACCAAAGATTTTGATAAAATTTGCTCAGGGCTTTGATCCATTAAGTCAAACCATTGAAATCCCGTTGGGCTTGCTGCGCATTTTTCAGGAGCGTCTGGACAAATTATAATAGTGTCTGGCAGGTGTGCTCTCCAATAACTGGCTAAAATTGAAATATCTTTTCCATCTCCACCATAACCGTGGCAAAGAATTACTGCGTTTTTTGGTTTTTCTTTAGAAAGTGGCTCTAAAATAATTGTATTTAATGAAAAGGTCATATAGATAAAATACGAATGTCAGAATTTTTATTTAACTTTATAGGTTTCACTTTATTAGGCGCTGTTGCAATAGTTTTAATAATGGGTATTTATACTTTATTTAAAGGTGGAAGTACTAGTAAAAAATATTCAAATAAACTTATGCAGTTAAGAGTATTATTACAATTTATTGCAATTATTGTTTTAGTTTTACTTGCCTATTTTTTTAAAGACTAAATATATTTTCTTAAAAGTTTAATAAATTCCTCGCTAGCAAAATCGATTTCACCGATCACTTTTCCGAATTCTTTACCTTCTTTATTAACTAATATGCTTGTAGGTAAGCCTCTTAATTTGAACCCTTTGACTAATCTCAATTCAGGATCGTAGTAAGTTTTTAGATCTTTTACTCCTATATCTTTAAAAAATTTATCTACTTTTATATTATTTGGTTTTTCCATATTCACTGCAAAAATTTCAATTTCTGGTAACTTAGTGCCTAGTTTTTCTAAAGAGGGCATTTCTTTTCGACACGGTGCACACCATGTAGCCCAAAAATTTATTATCATGATCTTGCCTCTTTTGTTTATTAAATCAACGTCTTGAAGATTTGAGTCTTTAAATTTGAGTTCGCTAATAATTTGAGGTTTTTCATGAATAATAACATTTTTTGAAAAATCTTCTGCTCCAGTAAGATTTTGGCTAACAAGAGATAAAACTATTATGTGAATATAGATTTTAAAAGATTTACTAATTTTCATATTAATTTAAATTGTAGATAACATAGTAAAATGAAAAATAAAACTGTTTGGGCGAATAGACTAAAGGGAAAGACATCACTTTCTTTTCAAAAAATAGGCTCATCTATAAGTGCAGATAAAAGACTTTATGAGCAAGATATAGCTGCGTCTATTGTTCATACCAAAATGCTCGTTAAGCAAAAGATTATTGGAAAAAAAGAAGGGTCTAAAATTATCAATGGTCTTAAAAAAATTAAATCACAGATTGATAAGGGAAAGTTTAAATTTCAAGAAAAATTTGAGGACATACATTTGAATATAGAAAAAAAATTATTTGAATTAATTGGTCCTTCAGCAGGTTTTTTACACACAGCAAGATCAAGAAATGATCAAGTTGTTACAGATTTCAAATTGTGGATTAAAAAATCATCAAAAGAAACTATAGCTAACATTAACTCTTTAATGAAAATTTTAATCAAAAAAGCAGAGAAAAATGTTGAAACTGTTATGCCTGGCTTAACACATCTTAAGAATGCTCAACCTATTTCATTTGCACATTATCTTCTGTCTTACTTTGAAATGTTTAAAAGAGATAAAAAAAGATTAGAAAATAATATAAAACTCTTAGATGAGTGCCCATTAGGTTCAGCCGCACTAGCTGGAACTTCTTTTAAAATAGATAGAAATTATACTTCAAGACAACTTGGTTTTAAGAAACCAACTGATAATTCAATAGACTCTGTTGCAGACAGAGACTTTGCAGTAGATTTTTTATATGCCTCTGCTTTATGTGCAATGCATTTATCTAGATTAGCTGAAGATTTTATAATTTTTAATTCAAATGCATTTAATTTAATTTCATTTGATGACAGTATGTTGACTGGTTCATCGATAATGCCACAAAAGAAAAATCCTGACCCTGCTGAATTAATCAGAGGTAGAGTTGGTTTGAACTATGGGAATTTAAATTCGATGCTTACTATAATGAAGGGACTCCCAATGTCTTATTTTAAGGATCTTCAAGATGATAAAAAACTTGTCTTTGATGGATTTGATACTTTAAATGACTCATTGGTTTTAAGTCTTGAGTTAGTGAATTCAATAAAGCCGAATAAAAAAAATATGCTCAAAATGGCTAATGAAGGTTTTACCACGGCTACTGATTTTGCTGATTATTTAGTAAAGGAAAAGAAACTCACTTTTAGAGATTCTTATGCGGTTGCAGCAAAATTAGTGAATTACGCCGAAAAGAAAAATAAATTGTTATCTGAGATGTCTTTACAAGAAATAATGAAAGTTTTTAAAAATTTAGATAAAAATGTACTAAAAATATTTGATGTAAATAATTCCATGAACTCAAAAAAATCCTATGGAGGAACTTCTACTGCTAATGTTAAAGCAATGATTAAAAAATATAAAAAGGAGGTAAAATGAAAATATTGGTATTAATTTGTATAATAATTTTAACTCTCTCTGGATGTGGAAAGAAATCAGAGCCAAAGTATCAAGGAAAATTTAATCATATACAAATAATTTTATAATTTTATGCAAAATTTAAGATATGTGGGTAAAAATTTATTTCTGGAGCGAGTATCTATCCAGAATTTTTTAAAGAAAAATAAAACTCCTTTTTATATTTATTCTGAAAATCAAATAGTTTCTAATTATTTAAATTTTGTAAAAACATTTAAAAAGACTAATCCTTTAATATGTTTTGCTGCAAAATCTAATAGCAATACAAATATTTTAAGAATTTTAGGTAAACTTGGTGCTGGAGCAGATGTTGTGTCTGGCGGAGAACTATTAAAAGCTCTTAAAGCAGGCATTAAACCAAAAAAAATCGTTTTTTCGGGAGTTGGTAAGTCTGAGGAGGAGTTAAAAATAGCAATTAATAAAAAAATTTTATTGATCAACTGTGAGTCTGAGAGTGAAGCGAAATTAGTTAACAAATTAGCAAAAAATTTAAGAAAAAAAGTTTCCATTGGCTTTAGGTTAAATCCCAATGTTGATGCAAAAACACATAAAAATATATCTACTGGTAAAGCAGATAATAAATTTGGTTTATCAATTAAAAATTTTAAGTCTTTTCTTAGAGAGATAAATAAGTTTAAAAATATAAAACTTGAGGCATTAAGTGTTCATATAGGGAGCCAAATTTTAAATGATGGGCCCTTTAAAAAGACACTTAATGTAATGAATAAATTAATAAAGGAACTAAAAATAAATTTAAAGTATGTCGATTTAGGAGGAGGTTTTGGAATTAATTATAGTGATAATGAAAAACCAATAAAATTAAATAATTACGCAAAATTAGTAAATAATTTTGCAACAAAACTTAATTGTAAAATTATTTTTGAACCTGGTAGATCCATTATTGGAAATACCGGCTTACTCATCTCTAAAGTTCAATTTATAAAGAAGGGGGTAAATAAAAATTTTATAATTTTAGACGCTGGAATGAATGATTTTATGCGACCAGCTTTATACGATGCATTCCATAAAATTATTCCTATAACTAAAAATTCATCCAAAATGAAAAGTGCAATTGAATTTGTGGGGCCAATATGTGAAAGCACTTGTAAATTTGGAGTTTATAGAAAATATCAAAAATTGATTGAGAATGACTTTGTGGCAATTACAAATGTTGGTGCGTATGGCTCTTCATTATCATCAAATTATAATACAAGACCTTTAATCGCTGAAATTTTAATCAATAAAAATAAATTTAAATATATTAGAAAAAAACAAAATTTACAAAAATTGATTAATTCTTAATGCAATTTATTAAATCCTTAATTTTTAATATCTTCCTATATGTGGGACTTATTTTAATTTTCATATTAGCAATACCAACATTAGTTCTTCCAGAAAAATTTACCATTTTTTTTGGAAGGTTATCAGCAAAATATATTGTTTTAATTTTAAAACTTGTAATGAATACTAAAGTAATTTTTCATGGTGAAGAAAATTTAAAAAAAGTTGATCAATTTTTTGTTGCCTCCGCCCATCAATCAATGTTTGAAACTTTTGCATTACAAATTCCGTTAGATAGTCCAATTTTTATTTTAAAAAAAGAACTTTTAAATATACCTTTGTTTGGTTGGTATTTAAGAAAAATTGGTTCTATAGCAATCATTAGAGAGACTACCACTAAAGAAAATTTAAATTTTTTTGATAAAATAAAAGAAAGATTAGAGAAAAATAAAAGACCACTTTTAATATTTCCTCAGGGGACAAGAGTAAAATTAGACGATCAGCCTCCCTTTAAAAAGGGGGTTGGTCGGATATATAAAGCATTGAATTTACCCTGTATTCCAGTCGCATTGAATACAGGACAGGTTTGGCCGAAAAATAGTTTTATGAAATTTTCAGGTGATATTCATATTTCATTTCTAGACCCTATTATGCCTGGTAAAGACAATGATGAATTTATAAAAGAAATTGAAAACAAAATTTATTCTGAAATAAAGAAATATTATTAATTATTTTCTTCCAAAGTCTGGTTTCTCTGTATCCTGCCCAGCTTCAATAATTTCTTTTCTTACTTTTTTAGTTGATGAAAATATTTCTAGAAGCTTTTCACTGTCTTTTTTTTTAATAGCACTTTTAATATCATCGAGATTTTTTGAATAATTATCTAAAACTTTCAATATATTTTCACTGTTATCAATAAAAATATCTTTCCACATCAAAGGATCTGAAGCAGCAATTCTAGTAAAATCTCTTAATCCTCCAGCACTATATTGAATAACATCATTTTTAAATTTGTCCTCATTATTAATTGCAGTTCTAACAATGCTGTATGCAACTGCATGTGGGAGATGACTTGTTAAAGACAAAACATAATCATGGTCTTCAAATGACATGGCTTTAACTTTACTTCCTAATTTGGACCAAAATTTTTCTAGATTTTCTATTTTATCTTTAGAAACTTGGTTGTCAGCTGAAAGAATACACCATCTATTTTTAAATAAACTTGAAAATCCTGCAGCAGGTCCGCTATATTCTGTTCCAGCTATTGGGTGTGAAGCTATCCAACTAATATTTTTAAGGCCTAAATTGTTTACAATTTTGTTTACTTCTTTTTTAGTGGAACCGGTATCAGTAAGAGTAGATCCTTCCTTTAAGTTTGATTTTATAGAAAGCAAAATTTCTTTGTAACTGCTTAATGGTGCAGAAATTATTACCAAGTCTGCATCTTTTACTGACTCCGTTACATTAGAGCAAATATCAGCTGTAAAATTTTTTTTTAAATATTCTATGACTTTGTTTGACTTATCGTAAACACTTATTTTTTTAGCTAATTTTTGTTCCTGCGTTGCTCTCAGAATTGAAGAGCCAATCAATCCACAACCTATTATGGTTAACTTACCGAACATTTAAAATTTTTCTCATTTTTTTAATTAACGCTATATTCTCTGATGTTGTCCCAATAGTTATACGTAAAGAATTTTTAATTCCGTAAACATCCATTTTACGAACAAGTATTCCAGATTTTGCAAGTAATCTAAAAGCTTTAGCAGAGTTTATTTTAACTTTATCGAATTTCACCAATAAGAAATTAGTAAAACTTTTATTTGTTTCTATTCTCATTTTTTTAAATTCAGAAAACATTTTTTTACTCCATTTATTCACATGTTTAATTTCTTTATTAAGCCATGAACTGTCTTTCACTGCAGCAGAAGCCGCGAATAAGGCTGGCCTACTCACATTGAAAGGTGGCTTAACCTTATTTAATGCAGAAATAATTTCTTTTGACCCATATCCCCAACCAACTCTAAGTCCTGCTAAGCCGTATATTTTTGAAAAGGTTCTTGTCATAATCACATTTTTAAAATTTGTAAAAGTTCTCAAACCAGACAAATAATCTTTTTGTTTTACATACTCAAAATAAGCGTCATCTACTACCAATAGAATATTGCTTCTCAATTTTTTTCTTAAAAAGAGTAATTCTTTTTTTGAAATATATGTTCCAGTTGGATTATTCGGATTAGCTAAGAAAACTATTTTGGTTCTCCCTGTAACTTTTTTTAGTATGTCTTTAATTGAAGCAGTGAAATTATCCTCCTTTGAATAAATAACTTTTGCTCCATTCATTCTGCTGTAAATTCTGTAAATTATAAAACTAAACTTTGGAACTATAACTTCGTCTCCTTTTTTTAAGAACGATTTACATATTAGTTCAAATATTTGATCGGAACCTGATCCTAAGATAATTCTATTTTTATCAATCTTAAATTTATTAGCCAAAGTATTTCTTAAAAAGGTTCCGTCAGAGTCAGGGTATCTTGCAAAGTTTTTTGAAACTTCTAAGTATTGTTTTCTTGCTTTAGGGCTAGGGCCAAGAGCAGACTCATTAGCTGATAATTTAATTTTTGCTAATTTGCTCTTGAATAAACTCATTCCAGCTACATATTTCTCTGCAACGATGTTATTTGGTTTCGGAAATCTCATTTATTTAATGTATTATCTAAATTGTTTAAGTTTTTCTATAGCTCTTTATCGTATATAAAATTGACAAGTTTGTGATGATTTAGTAAACATAATTCGCGCTGATTTAACCATATTGCAAGCGCATAATAAATGTAGCTAAAAAGGGGACGCCCAGTTTAGCTGGGCTTTTTTTTTGAATGAATATAAAACTTGAGAATATAAAGAAATTAAACGTTACTAATCCGCTTAAATTGGACTGCGGAAAAACTATAAAAGATTTTCCTCTCGCTTACGAGACTTACGGGAAATTGAATGATAACAAAGACAACGCGATACTTGTATTTCATGCTCTAACAGGAGATCAGTTCGTGACTGAGATAAATCCTATTACTAATAAAGAGGGATGGTGGATCACAGCGGTGGGTCCAGGAAAGGCGATAGATACAAACAAATATTTTGTTATTTGTGCAAATGTGATCGGAGGGTGTATGGGTTCTTTAGGTCCGAAAGATATTAATCCGAAAACAAAAAAACCTTACGGATTGGATTTTCCAGTTATAACAATTAAAGATATGGTTAGAGCTCAGGAATCATTACTTGAACATCTTGGAATTAAGAAACTTTTATGCGCGACTGGGGGTTCAATGGGAGGAATGCAACTTTTACAATTTTGTGCAACATTTCCTGATAAAGCTTTTTCAGCTGTTCCGATAGCTTGTAGTTCAAGTCATAGTGCTCAAAATATTGCTCTTAATGAATTAGCTCGTCAAGCAATTATGGCAGATCCTGTATGGGATAATGGAAAATATGTTTTAAAAGACGTTCAACCCAAAAATGGGTTAGCAGTTGCAAGAATGGTGGGTCACATAAGTTATTTATCTGAAAAAGGTATGCAGGAAAAATTTGGAAGAAAATTACAGGAAAAGGCAGATTATGAATTTAGTTTTGATGCTGATTTCCAAGTTGAAAGCTATTTGAGACATCAAGGCTATGCATTTGTTGAAAGGTTTGATGCTAACTCAGTACTATATATAACCAGAGCAATGGATTATTTTGATCTATCAAAACAATTTAAAGGAGGTTTAGTAGAGGCATTTAAAAATCAAAAAACAAAATTCTTAATAATATCATTTTCCTCTGATTGGCTTTACACAACAAAAGATAACAAAGATATAGTAATAGCATTAAATGCATCAGGTGCAGATGTCTCATATTCTGAGATAATTACAGATAGAGGGCATGACTCTTTTTTACTTGATGAACCTGAATTTTTAAAAACACTTAAAGGTTTTATAGACTCTATGTATGAAAAATTTAAAAATGAAAAAAGAATTTAAAGTAATTGCAGATTTATTACCTAATAACTCGAAGGTTCTTGATATAGGGTGTGGAGACGGATCTTTAATGTATCTCCTCAAAATAGAAAAAAATGTAGAGGTACGTGGACTAGAGCTTAATCAAGATAATGTTCAAGAATGTATTTATAAAGGCTTGCCAGTTATACAGGGTAATGCAGAAACTGAATTACATCAATTTCCTGATAAATCATTTGACTATGTTGTATTGAGTCAAACCTTACAAGCATTTTATGAGCCAGAAAAAGTTTTAAAAAATCTTTTAAGAATTGGAAAATCAGTTATCATTTCTATTCCCAATTTTGGCTACTGGAAAGTAAGAACAAAGCTTTTACTTTTTGGTGAAATGCCAGTTACAAAAACACTGCCAAATACTTGGTATAATACTCCTAATTTACACATGTGCACAATAAAAGATTTATTTAATTTTTGTGATGAGAAAAATATTATTATTAAAAAAGTGGTTGGAGTTAATGAAAACAAAACATCATTGATAAAAAAAAGTAATTTAGAAATTAAAAATCTTTTTTCAAAAGTTGGTATTTTTTTAATTAGTTAATATGAAAGTAGAAATTATTCCATGTTTAAGTGATAACTTTAGTTATTTAATTCACGATAAAGAGTCTAACAAGGTTTCAATAGTTGATCCTGCAGAATACAATGCATGTGATGATGTAATTAAAAAGTACAAGAAATTAGATTTTATTCTAAATACACATCATCACGCTGATCATGTCGGTGGTAATTTAGAGTTAAAAAAAAAATATAACTCTAAAATTTTGGGTTTTGAATTAGATAAAGATCGAATTCCTGGTATAGATATACTGCTTAAAGAAAAACAAAAGTATAAAATTGGAAATTTAGAATTTAAAATAATTTTTGTTCCTGGTCATACTAAGGGTCATATTGCATTTTTCTTTTTTAAAGAAAAAGTAGTTTTTACAGGTGATACTTTATTTTCATTAGGATGTGGTAGAGTTTTTGAGGGTACGCATGAACAGATGTTCAATTCTTTAAATAAAATTAAAAAACTTCCATCAGAAACAAAAATATATTGTGGACATGAATATACAAAATCAAATTTAGATTTCTGCTTAGCATATGATACTAAAAATACTTTTTTAAAAAAGAAAGAAATCGATATTCAAAAAAAATTAAATTCTAATCAGCCAACTATCCCGACTATTTTAGATCAGGAAATTAAAACAAATATTTTTTTAAGGTGTAATGATCATGAAATTAAGCATAGTTTAGGGTTAAAAGATTCATCAGATCTTAAAGTTTTTTCAAAATTAAGAGATTTAAAGGACTCTTTTTAACTTCAATAATCTTGACTTGCTAGCACTGAAGGCTATATTGCGTGGAAATTAAAAAAAGATAATTTATGTCATTTGCTATAATTGAAACAGGTGGAAAGCAGTACAAAGTATCTGCAAGTAAAATATTAGAAATTGAAAAACTTAATATCAAAGTTGGTGAAACTATTAAATTTGACAATGTTTTACTTTTAAACGATGACAAAATAACAGAAGTTGGAAGCCCTAAAGTTGAAGGAGCTAGAGTGGAAGCTAAACTTTTAGATAATATTAAAGATCGAACTGTGCTGGTTTTTCATAAAAGAAGAAGAAAACACTCAAGAAAAAAAAATGGTCATAGGCAACGTCATTCAAAGATACAAATTACAAAAATTTTAGCAAAAGGTGGTAAAGTTATAAGCGAAGCTAAAATTGTTGAAAAAAAGAAAACTGTAAAAGAAGATAAAAAAACTTTAAAAAAAGAGACAAAAAAATAGGAAGTTAAATGGCAACAAAAAAAGCAGGTGGATCATCGAAGAACGGCCGAGATAGTAAAGGCAGACGTCTTGGTGTCAAAAGGTACGGTGATCAATTAGTTATTCCTGGAAATATAATTGTAAGACAAAGAGGAACAAAAATCCATCCTGGTGAAAATGTAGGCATGGGTAAAGATCACTCAATTTTCTCCTTAATAAAAGGAAAAGTTAAATTTAAAAAATCTAAATTAAACAGAACTTTTGTTTCTGTAATCCCCAATTAAATCTATATAAATAATAAAAGTTATTTATATTAAACCTATAATGAAATTTTTAGATCAAGCTAAGATATATATTAAAGCCGGAAACGGAGGCTCAGGCTCTGCAAGTTTTCGAAGGGAAAAGTTTATTGAGTTTGGAGGCCCAGATGGAGGTGATGGAGGTGATGGAGGTTCGGTGATCATTGAGTCAGATAGAAACCTTAATACTCTGATAGACTTCAGATACGCACAGCACTTTAAAGCTCAACATGGAAAAAATGGGAGCAAAAGAAATAGAACAGGAGCTAATGGTGAAAACTTAATTCTAAAAGTACCTGTTGGAACTCAAATTTATGAAGAGGATAATAATACTTTAATCTATGATTTTACAAAAAATAAGGAAAGATTTCTCGTTGCTTCTGGAGGAAAAGGTGGTCTTGGAAATGTAAGATTTAAAAGCTCAGTTAACAGAGCGCCAAAAAAAAAGACAAATGGAAAGAACGGTGAAGAATTTTGGATATGGCTTCAATTAAAAGTTATAGCTGATATTGGAATTATTGGAAAACCAAATGCAGGAAAATCGAGTTTGCTCTCAGCCTTAACAAGAGCTAAACCAAAAATAGCTAATTACCCTTTTACAACTATTAACCCTAATTTAGGTGTCACATATTATGATAGAAAAGAGGTAACTTTAGCAGATATTCCTGGACTTGTAGAGGGCGCACACAAAGGAATAGGCCTAGGAGATAAATTTTTACGCCATATCGAAAGATGTAAAGTCTTATTACATTTGATAGATTTAAGTGAAAACAATCTGGAAAAAACTTACAAAGAGATAATTAAAGAACTTTCATCATATGATAAGAAATTAAGTGAGAAAAAAGAGATTATTTTTTTTAATAAATCAGATTTATTTGATAATGATGAAATAAAAAAAAAATTAGAAAATTTTAAGAAAAAAATTAATTCTAAATATGAAATTATTTCAGTATTTTCTAGTAAAGATATACAAAAAACAAAAAAAATTTTGATAAAGTATGCTAGTTAGTAATTCTAAAAAAATTGTGATTAAATTGGGCTCAACAACCGTGGTTGATTCTAGAGGAAAGTTTAAAAAAAAATGGGTTACATCTCTAATCAAAGATATTAAAAAATTTCGAACAGGAAAAGATTTTGTTATTGTTTCTTCTGGTGCAATAGCTTTAGGCCAGAAATATTTGAAAATTCAAAAAAAAAAGATTAAGTTGGAAATGAGTCAAGCAATAGCTGCTATAGGACAAATTCATTTAGCAGGAGAATTCCAGAAACTATTTGATAAATTTGAATTAAAATCTGGTCAAATTTTAATTAGTCCAGATGATACTGAACAAAGAAAAAGAGCATTAAATGTAAGAAGTACTTTTGACAACCTCTTTAAATTAAAAGCTATACCAATAGTGAATGAAAACGATACTACCGCAACTTCTGAAATAAAATATGGAGATAATGACAGACTTGCTGCGAGAGTTGCCCAAATTATTGGGGCAGATACTTTAATTATTTTGTCAGATGTAAATGGTCTTTACGATAAATCTAAAAATATAGTTAAAACTGTAAATAAACTGGATGAGAATATTTATTCTTTAGTCGATAATAGTAAAAACTCATATGGATCTGGTGGAATTTTAACTAAACTAGATGCTGCGAAAATATGTATGAACTCTGGTTGTCACATGTTTTTGGCAAATGGTAGTAAAGAATATCCTTTAAAAAGAATGTTAAGCGAAAAAACTTTTACACATTTTACGCCGAAAATCTCTAGTTTAGATGCAAGAAAGAAGTGGATAATTAGTTCTTTAAGTTCTTCAGCCGTTATTCATGTTGATGCTGGAGCAGCTAAAGCATTATCGAATGGCAAAAGTTTATTAGCGGCCGGGATAATAAAGGTTAAAGGCTCATTTGATAAAGGAGAAAATGTATTAATAGTTGATCAAAATGAAAAGCAGCTAGCAAGAGGTCTTGCTTCATTTAATTCTGAAGAAATTGACAAAATAAAAGGCAAGCAAAGTAAAGAAATTGAAAAAATCTTAGGTTACTTAAGTAAATCTGAAATAATTCATAAAGATGATATGGTAAAATTATAAATGAAATATCTAGAAAAAATAGGAAAAAATGCAAAAATAGCTTTTGAAGATTTGAAATCTATAAAACATAATAAAATAGTAAATGTTTTAAATAGTTATAATAAATCTCTTCTTAAAAATAAGAAAAAAATAATCAAAGAAAATTTAAAAGATGTTAAAAATGTTAAACGTAAAAATCTTGTAGATAGACTTATTTTAAATGAAAAGGGAATAGAGAGTATAAGACATTCAATAAATGAGATAGCAAAATTTAAGAACCCTTCTGGACGTGTTTTAGAGAGATGGTCAAGACCAAATAAATTAACTATTAAAAAAGTTTCAACACCTATTGGTGTTATTGGAGTTATTTATGAAAGTAGACCAAACGTGACTGCTGATGTGGCTTGTTTAAGCTTAAAATCAGGAAATTGTTCCATATTAAGAGGCGGGTCTGAAGCTTTCAATACTAATAAATTATTGGCAAATTTATTTAGAGATGTGCTTCAAAAAAATAATATAAACAAAAATTGTATTCAATTTATAGATAAAAAAAATAGAAAAGTTGTTGATTATTTACTTTCAAAGATGAGTAAATATATTGATGTGATTGTACCTAGAGGAGGTAAAGGATTAGTTTCAAAAGTTCAAAAATTTTCAAATGTACATGTAATAGGACATTTAGAAGGCTTGTGTCATATTTTTGTAGATAGAAGTGTAAATTTAAATATGGCAAAAAAAATAATTGTGAATGCTAAAATGAGAAGAACGAGCATATGTGGAGCGGTTGAAACGCTTCTAATAGAGGAGAAAGCTTTAAAAACACATGCTATTAAAATAATTAAATCACTTAGAGAAAGTGGTTGTGAAGTTAGGGTTGATAGTAAAATTAATAAATTATTTGGCAATAAGTTGAAACTTGCAAAAGAGAAAGATTGGAAAACTGAGTACCTCGATGCAATAATCTCAGTCAAAACAGTTAAAAATGTAAATGAAGCTGTAAATCATATTTTAAAATATGGAACCATGCATACTGATAGTATACTCACAAATAATGCCAAAACTGCGAAGGTTTTTTTACAAGGAGTTAATAGTTCCATAGCAATGCACAATGTTTCAACACAGTTCGCAGATGGTGGCGAATTTGGTTTTGGTGGTGAAATTGGGATATCAACAAATAAATTACCACCTAGAGGTCCAGTTGGAATTAATCAATTAACTTCTTATAAATATGTTGTTTCAGGAAAGGGAATTATTAGAACTTAGTTGATGTTTAAACTTAAAAGTACGAAAATAGGTATTTTAGGTGGAAGTTTTGATCCAGCTCATAAGGGTCACTTAGCAATTTCAAAAATTGCGTTAAAAAAACTTAAATTAAAAAAAATTTACTGGGTTGTTACAAAAAAAAATCCTTTTAAAGTTAAAACTTTTTTTTCCTTGAAAAATAGGATTGATAAAGCAAAAAAAATTTCAAGTAAAGTCAAGAATATAGAGGTTCTTTATATAGATGATGTGATAAAATCTTCTAAATCAATTAAAGTAATTCAATACATTTTGAAAAATAAAAAACCTAAGGATCTTTATTTTATAGTAGGTTCAGATATTTTATTAAAGTTTCACAGGTGGCACAGCTGGAAAAAAATAGTAAAATTAACAAAATTAATTGTTTTTTCTCGTAAAGGATATGATAGAAAGAGTAAAAAAACTATCGTGGTAAAATATTTAAATAAAAATAACATTTCATTTATTAAAAATAAGCCTATTAGAGTATCCTCTTCCTTATTAAGAAAAAGAATTAAAATATAAAATAAATGGAAATATCAAATATAAAAGATAATATTGAAAAAATTTTAGATGATAATAAAGCTCTTAATATAAAATCTATAGATCTTAAAAATAAATCTTACATCGCTGATTATATGATAATTGCTTCTGGAACATCGTCTAGACATCTTCAAGCATTATCAGAAATTCTTGTTACCGAGTTAAAAAAAATTGGATTAAATAATTGTCGGATAGAAGGAAAAGATAGTAATGATTGGAAATTGGTAGACACTCAAGATGTAATTGTTCACATATTTCATCCTGAAAAAAGAGATTTTTACGATTTAGAAAAAATGTGGTCCGAAGAAATTCCAAAAGAGAAGGCTATGATATGAAAAAAAATTTTTTAATACTAATTTTATTTTTTTATTTTTCAAACATTTCTGTTTACTCAAAAAATAATCTTTACGAAAAAATAGATCTGTTTGGTGAGGTCCTGGAAAATATTCAAAAAGATTACGTAGATGATGTTGACCAATCAGAGATGATGGACTCTGCAATAAATGGTGTTTTACAGTCACTAGATCCATATTCTGCCTACATGAGTCCTGAACTCTTTGAAGAAATGCAGACTGATACTAGAGGTGAGTTTGGTGGACTTGGCATAGAAATAGGAATGGAAGCTGGAGTTGTAAAAGTTATTTCACCAATAGATGATACCCCTGCAGCAAAAGCTGGAATAAAAGCTGGTGATTACATTGTTAAAATTGGTAATGAGCAGGTTCAAGGAAAATCTTTACTGGAGGCTGTAAAATTGATGAGAGGCCCGGTAGGTACATCGATTGAACTAACAGTGAGAAGAAAGAAAGTTAAAAAGCCTTTAGAATTTAAAATAGAACGAAAAATAATAGAAGTTCAATCTGTAAGCTCTAAAATAATTGGAGAAGAAAAGAACTTAGGATATGTAAGATTAAAATCATTTAACGAAAATAGTGACAAGCAGTTTTTAAAATCTGTGAAAGAATTTGAAAAAAAATCTAAAATCAAAGGCTACGTGTTTGACTTAAGGAATAATCCCGGCGGATTATTAACTCAAGCAATCAATATTACCGATTTTTTTTTAGAAGATGGAGAAATAGTTTCTACTAAAGGAAGAAAGGTGTCAGAAACAAGAAAATTCTTTGCTAGAAAAGGTGATGAAATTGAAGGGAAACCAATTGTAGTTTTAATAAATAACGGATCAGCTTCGGCATCAGAAATTTTTGCTGGGGCATTAAAAGATCATAAAAGAGCGATAATTCTTGGAGAAAATTCTTATGGAAAAGGCTCTGTGCAATCTATTATACCTTTAAGAAATGGTGGAGGAATTAGATTAACTATATCAAAGTATTACTTGCCTTCTGGTAAATCAATCTCAGAAGTTGGGGTTACGCCTGACATAGTTGTCGAAGAAGAGGGTGATGACTTCTCAATTAATACTGATAAAGATAATCAACTTAATTACGCGATAAAACTTTTCAACTCTTAATTTTATGAATATGCAAAAACTTCCTATGCGCAACGGAGTAGGAGTAATTGTTTTAAATAATGAAAATAAGGTTTTTGTTGGCAAGAGGAAAGATAACCCTGTAGATAGATGGCAAATGCCTCAAGGAGGTGTTGATATAGGAGAGAGCTATCTTTCAGCAATGAAACGAGAGCTTTATGAGGAAACTAGCATTAAAAGTATTGAAATCTTAAAAGAAATTAATGGTTTTTTTGAGTATGAGCTTCCAAAAAATTTAGTTGGTATTATTTGGAGAGGTAAATTTAGAGGTCAAAAACAAAAATGGTTTATTACAAGATTTATTGGCAATGATAATGAAATAAATTTGCAAACTAAAAATCCAGAATTTATTGAGTGGAAATGGATTGTACCTGATGAATTGCCTAAAACTATTGTTGATTTCAAGAAGAAAATGTATGTCGAGTTATTGGAGACTCTTAAAGATTTTATTGATTAATATTTCTCAAAGTTTCTAATTTATATGATAACAAGTATCTCTCTTTATCAGTTAATTCATTATTATCTAATTTTTTTTCAGATTCATTTATTAGAGTATCAATAAATTTTTTTTCCATTTTTGTAACTTCCTTAGCAGTTGAGGTTAAAATAAGAAGATTATTATTCGAAAATTCTACTGTACCTTCTTCTACAAAAAACTTTTGATCAGTGCTATTTTTAATATTTATAAGCCCAGGTCTTAGAAAAGTAATTAATGGGATATGATCTTTTAAGATACCCATCTCACCCTCAAAAGAGGGAATAACTACTTCAGAAGTTTCAGTTTTTATAATTGATCTGTCAGGTGAGATTATTTCAATTGTAAATTTTTCAGACACTATTTGCTATCTTTAGTTAATTTATCTGCCTTTTCCTGAACTTCCTCTATACCACCAACCATATAAAATGCAGCCTCAGGTAAATGGTCGTATTCACCTTTACAAATTGCATCAAATCCTTTTATGGTGGAATCTAAATCTACTAATTTACCAGGGGAACCTGTAAATACCTCAGCAACAAAAAAAGGTTGTGATAAAAATCTTTGTATCTTTCTAGCTCTTGCAACTGTCAATTTATCTTCTTCCGAAAGTTCATCCATACCAAGTATTGCTATTATGTCTTGGAGAGATTTGTACGCTTGTAAAATTCTTTGAACATCCCTGGCAACTCTGTAATGCTCTTCTCCTACTATTCTTGGATCCAAGATTCTAGAAGTAGAATCTAATGGATCGACTGCAGGATAAATACCAATTTCTGCAATTTGTCTCGATAGCACTGTGGTTGCGTCTAGATGTGAAAAAGATGTTGCAGGTGCAGGATCGGTTAAATCATCTGCTGGTACATAAATCGCTTGTACTGATGTGATAGAACCTTTATCTGTTGATGTAATTCTTTCTTGTAAATTACCCATATCTGTTGCTAAAGTTGGTTGATAACCCACAGCCGAAGGAATTCTTCCCAATAAAGCTGAAACCTCTGATCCTGCCTGAGTAAATCTAAAGATATTATCAACAAAGAAAAGTACATCTTGTCCCTCTTTATCCCTAAAATATTCAGCTACAGTTAATCCAGTTAGAGCTACTCGAGCTCTTGCTCCTGGAGGCTCGTTCATTTGCCCATAAACTAATGCTGCTTTAGATCCTTTGCCCTCTGTTTTAATTACACCAGACTCTATCATTTCATGGTAAAGATCGTTACCCTCTCTAGTCCTTTCTCCAACGCCCGCAAAAACCGAAAAACCACCATGGGCTTTTGCGATATTATTAATTAATTCCATAATAGTTACTGTCTTACCAACTCCGGCTCCTCCAAAGAGTCCAATTTTTCCACCTTTAGCATAAGGGGCTAATAAATCTATAACTTTAATACCTGTTACTAGTTGTTCCGTTTCAGTTGCTTGATCTGTAAATTTAGGTGCTGGTCTATGTATCGGCCATTTTTCTTTGGTTTTGACGTCACCTTTTTCATCTATGGACTCTCCTACAACATTTATAATTCTACCTAAAGTCTCTGGCCCAACTGGTACACTTATCGGAGATCCAGTATTTATGACTTCATCTCCTCTTTTTAGACCTTCAGTAGCATCCATTGCTATAGTTCTCACGTCATTTTCTCCTAAATGTTGTGCAACTTCTAAAATTAATTTATTTCCAGAATTATTTGTCTCTAGCGCTGTATAAATCTCTGGTAATTCATTTTCAAAGTTAACATCAACTACTGCACCAATAATCTGAGTTATTTTTCCATTTTTACTCATAACTATAAACTTTCTGCTCCAGAAATTATTTCGATCAACTCTTTTGTGATAGAAGCTTGTCTACTTCTGTTATAATTAATTGTAAGCTTATCGACTAAATCTCCAGCATTTCTTGTTGCATTATCCATTGCAGTCATTCTAGAACCTTGTTCACTAGCTGCATTTTCCAGAAAAGCTTTAAATACTTGAGTTGATATATTTTTTGGAAGTAGATCATCAAGAATTTCATCTTCTTCAGGCTCAAATTCATATGTCAAATTTTCTTCATTTTTTTTTAAAGAAGTTTTATCAGCTGGGACAATTTGTTGTGCTTGAGGGATTTGAGTAATGACGTTTTTAAAGTTGTTATAAAACAGTATACATTTATCAAATTCATTTTTCTTAAATAAGTTTATAATTTCATTACCTATTATTTCTGCTTCTTTGAATGTAATCTGCTTTTTGTCTTTAAAACTAAATTTTTTTACAATGTATTTATCATATTCTCTTTTAATTTGGTCTAAACCTTTTGATCCAACTGTTATAATTTTTAGATTTTTTCCCTCACTTAAAATTTTCTTGAAACTTGATTTAGCAAGCTTGCAAATATTTGAATTAAAACCACCACATAATCCTCTATCAGCTGTCAATACCACACATAAGTGAGTTTTATCTGTACCAGTACCTACAAGAAGTTTAGGAGCATTTTGAGGATCGTTAATTGATCTTGTTAGATTTAGAATTATATTTTGCATTTTTTGACTATAAGGTCTTCCCTTTTCAGCATTTTCTTGTGCTTTTCTAAGTTTTGCTGCAGCTACCATTTTCATAGCCTTGGTAATTTTTTGTGTAGACTTGACACTTTTAATTCTCTTTTTTAAATCATCTAGACTTGGCATTATTTATTACCTTTTTTATAATCTTCTATAATTTGAATAATAAGTTTTTCAGTATCTTCTTCTAATTTTCCTGAAGATTGAATAGACTCAATTATTTCAGGTCTGTCGGATTTAACTTTTTCAATTATGTCGTTTTCAAATTGTTTGATCTTGCTTATTTCAACGTCATCTAAATAACCTTTGACACCAGTGAAAACAGAAATAACTTGTTCTGCAACGGTCATTGGAGAGTATTGATCTTGTTTTAAAAGTTCTGTGAGTTTTGCGCCTCTGTTAAGTAATTGTTGTGTAGATGCATCTAAATCTGAACCAAACTGTGCGAAAGCAGCCATTTCCCTATATTGAGCTAATTCCAACTTAATTGAGCCGGCGACTTTTTTCATTGCTTTAGTTTGAGCAGCAGAGCCAACTCTAGACACAGACAATCCTACATTTACAGCTGGACGAATTCCTTGATTGAATAATTCGGTTTCTAAGAATATCTGCCCGTCTGTAATTGAAATAACGTTTGTTGGAATATATGCAGATACGTCTCCTGCTTGAGTTTCAATTATTGGTAAGGCTGTTAAAGAACCACTCCCGCTTTTTTCATTTAACTTAGCGGCTCTTTCTAATAATCTGCTGTGTAAATAAAATACATCACCAGGATAAGCCTCTCTACCTGGGGGTCTTCTCAGCAATAATGACATTTGTCTATAAGCAACAGCTTGTTTTGATAAATCATCATAAACAATTAATGCATGCATGCCATTATCTCTAAAATATTCTCCTATCGTACACCCAGTATAAGGGGCTAAAAATTGTAAAGGAGCAGAGTCTGATGCAGTGGCTGCAACAATTGTTGTGTATTTTAATGCTCCAGCTTCCTCCAAAGTCTTTGTAATCTGAGCAACAGTTGAACGTTTTTGTCCTATAGCAACGTATACGCAATATAATTTTTTCTTTTCCTCAGATGACTCATTTATTTTTTTTTGATTTATAATCGCATCGATAGCTACTGCTGTCTTACCAGTTTGTCTATCTCCAATAATAAGCTCTCTTTGTCCACGACCAATAGGTATAAGAGAGTCTATTGATTTTAATCCTGTCTGCATTGGTTCATTAACAGATTGTCTTGGAATAATACCTGGAGCTTTTACCTCAACTCTCTTTCGACTTTTTGCAGATAATTTTCCTTTCCCATCAATTGGATTTCCTAATCCATCAACAACTCTTCCCAGTAATTCTTTTCCTACTGGAACATCTACTATTGCATTTGTTCTTTTTATTGTATCCCCTTCTTTAATACCTCTATCATCTCCAAAAATAACTACTCCGACATTATCGTTTTCTAAATTTAACGCCATTCCTTTTGATCCATCTTCAAATTCAACCATCTCTCCTGCCTGAACATTGTCAAGGCCATAGACCCGAGCAATACCATCTCCAACCGACAAAACTTTTCCTATTTCAGAAACCTCAGCCTTCTCTCCAAAGTTTTTAATTTGATCTTTTAGTAGTTTTGTAACTTCTGATGGATTAATTGCCATTTTAATTTTCTAACATTACTTGTTCATATTTTTTTAATTTATTTCGAATAGAAGTATCTATCATGATACTTCCTAGTTGAAGTTTTAAGCCTCCAATTAATTCTTTATCTACTTTAAAATCAAATTTCAAAATTAAACCCGTTGATTTCGATAAATCTTTGCTTATATCGTTGAGTTCTATTTGCGATAATTCTTTTGATGAAATTAATGATGCTTTGACTTCTCCTCTTTTTTTTGAGCATAGTCTTAAAAAACTCTCA
Source organism: uncultured Pelagibacteraceae bacterium (assembly GCA_902549495.1). Classification (GTDB taxonomy): domain Bacteria; phylum Pseudomonadota; class Alphaproteobacteria; order Pelagibacterales; family Pelagibacteraceae; genus Pelagilacustribacter. Next base: position 10,039 of record CACCVU010000006.1, on the reverse strand, counting down.
ATAATTTTACTTACAAAAAAAATTCTTCTTTTTTCAATTAATAACAATAAAAATTTTTTAAAGTTTTTTGAAAAGTTAAATTTATCACTTATTAAATTTACTAACTTGTTTTGCTCAGCTATCATTTGGGAAGGATCTTTTATAAAATTTCTTACATCTAAATTTGTATCATAAATCAATTTAAAATTTTGAATATCATTTTCTATCTTATTTAACTCATTTGACTCTTGAGAAATTTCAAATAAAGCGCGTGAATACCTTTCTGAAGTTTCAGTTGAGAAAGATTTGTTTGTGCTCATTTCAAGTTGTTAGAGTTATTGTGAAATTATGCTGAGGTCGTATCATAAGAAAATAACTTGATCAAGTTGCCAATTTTGATTTTAAGCGAAGTTGACTGGATCGACATCAACCGTAAGTTTAATTTTAGACGAGATTTTTAGCCCATTTAATACTTTACTGATTTTTTTTTGCATTAAATTTTCATTTTTAAACCTTATTAATAATCTTGATCTGAAATTTTTTTTAATTTTAAGCAAAGGGGAGTCTACGGGTCCTAGAACTTCTATATTTTCTATTTGATTTAATCTTAGTTTAATTTCTCTAGCTCCCTGTAAACTTAAGCTTCGATCCTTTGAAGATATTATGATTGATATCAGTCTTTGATACGGAGGTAACATATTTTTTTTTCTCAGTAACAGCTCATTAATTAATAACTGCTCTGACTTATTTTTTATCAATTCATTAAGGGTATTATTATGTGGGGTTAATGTTTGATAAATAATTAAAGACTCAGAACTAAATCTACCTGCTCTTCCACTCAATTGATGATACAATTGGATATTCTTTTCAGTTGTCCTTAGATCATATCCTCTTCCTGAAAAGTCAGCATCAATAACTACAATACAATTTAATTTCGGAAAATTAAAACCTTTTGAAATCATTTGAGTTCCAATTAAAATATCAACTTTATTATCTTTAATATTCTTGAATAGTTCATTAGATTTTTTTTTGGTTTTTAAGTAATCACTTGAAAATATATTAATTTTTTTGTCAGGAAATATTTTTTTAGTTTCATCAAATATTTTTTCAACACCAGGGCCGTACATTATTATTTCACAATTTCCTTCAATTTTACATTTCTCTTTAGTTTTTTTTTCAAAACCACAGTGATGACATATTGCTTTATTTTTAAGTTTATGAAATGTGAGATACAAAGAGCAATTAGAACATGTTTGTTTGCTGCCACATTTTTTACAAATTAAATAAGGTGCGTAACCTCGTCTATTTATAAAAAAGAGAATTTGGTCACCTCTTTTTAGAAATTTTTCAACTAAATTTACTGTTTCATTTGCAATATATTTATTCTTAATTTTATTAATGTTCAAATTAATTATTTGAGCTTTTGGTAATGGAAAATTTTCGTATCTTTTTAAAATTTTAATATGTCTATATTTTTTTGTTTGAATATTTTTGAAAGTTTCAATAGATGGAACAGAAGTAACTAAGTGAATAGGTATATTCTCAAATTGAGCTCTAGAAATTGCCATATCTCTTGCATTATATATTACACCTTCATCTTGCTTATATGAGTTGTCGTGTTCCTCATCAACTATGATTATGCCAAGTTTTTTAAAAGGTAAGAGTAATGCAGATCTGGCACCCACTAATATTTTAATCTTATTTTTTATCAATCCTTTCCAAATTATTCTTTTTTGTTTTGGAGTTATTTTTGAATGCCAAATTGAAGGTTCAAAACCAAAAAAGTCCTCAAATCTTGATTTAAATTCATTTGTTAAAAAAATTTCTGGAAGCAATACCAATGCCTGTTGACTCTTTCCAATTACTTTTTTAATTCTCTCAAAATAAACTAATGTTTTTCCTGATCCTGTAGTACCTTGTAAAACTGATACGTCAAATTTATTATTAACTTTCTCAAGAAACTTGAGTGCAGAAACTTGCTCGTCATTTAATTTAAAGGTTCTTGTTTTAGTTTTCTTTATCTCTGAAAAACTATCTTTATTTTTGATAAATTTGTCTGAACTGCCTATAGCCATTTTCAATACAAGTCCAACCGGAACCATATTGTAAGTCGAAAACCACTCTATAAAATCAATTAATTTTCTATCAATAGAATATTCGGTCTTTTTATTTATATCTTTAATTTTTATATTTTCTGGCTCTGTGTAATTATTTTTCCAAATAACACCTATTTCATTTTTTGATCCGAAGGGAACCTCTACTAAATTACCTATTTTGCTTTCAATTCTAGAATTATAAGTGAAAGGAAAATTAAAAATTTTTGGCAACAGCACTAGCGATTTCATGTGATAATTCTATTAGAAATATAACTAATTAAAAATGAATTGGTCTTTTATCAACAGCTAATGCTGCTTCTTTTATAGCCTCAGTGTGTGTTGGGTGAGCGTGGCAGGTTCTAGCAATATCCTCAGCACTTGCTCCAAATTCCATAGCTAATGCCATTTCAGCAATCATATCTCCGCAATGAGGGCCAATGATATGTACTCCTAAAACTTTATCAGTTTTGCTATCAGCTAGAATCTTAACAAAACCCTCGGTTTCATTATTTACCTTTGCTCTTGAGTTAGCTAAGAAAGGAAATTTTCCAACTTTGTAGGACTTCTTCTCCTCATTAAGTTGCTCCTCTGTTTTACCGACTGTCGCCACTTCTGGGGAAGTATAAATCACTCCGGGAATCACGTCATAATTTACATGTCCTGACTGACCCGCTAATATTTCTGCGACTGCGATACCCTCCTCTTCAGCTTTATGGGCTAACATTGGACCTTTAATAACATCACCTATGGCATAAATATTTTTAATCGAGGTTTGTAATTTAGCATTAACTTCTATTCTTCCTTTTTTATCTTTTTTTACTCCAATTTTTGTTAAGTTTAGACCCTCTGTGTAAGGTTTTCGACCAACTGATACTAACACTTTATCAAATTCCAGAGTCTCATCTTTTGAACTTTTTAAATCAGTGTAATTTATCGTGACAGTAGATCCGGAGGAATTTACTTTATTTACTTTGGAACTCATCTTAAAAATAATTCCTTGTTTAGATAATATCTTTTTAAATTCATCTGAAATTTCTCTGTCCATACCTGGAGTTATATAATCAAGGTACTCTAGAACCGTGACTTCTGAGCCTAATCTTGACCAAACAGAGCCCATTTCTAAACCTATATAGCCACCGCCGATAACAGCTAATTTTTTTGGGACGCTCTTCAAAGATAAAGCTCCGGTAGATGATATAATATTTTTTTCATCAATTTCTATACCTGGAAGCGAAGCTACAGACGATCCTGTAGCTATAACTATATTTTTAGCAGTGTAATTATTTTTTTTGTTATTTTCATAAACTACTATGTCGTTTTTTGAGAAAAGTACACCTTTTCCTTTTATATATGTGACTTTATTTTTTTTGAATAAAAACTCCACTCCTTTTGTCAAAACTTGAACTGATTTATTTTTATTGGACATCATTTTTTCAATATTTAATTTAATACCGTCAATTTCTATTCCTTGGCGGTTAAAGTCTTTTTTAGCTTTATTAAAATTTTCTGACAAATTTAATAGACTTTTAGATGGGATACATCCAACATTAAGACATGTCCCGCCAAGAGTCCCTCTCGATTCTATGCATGCAGTTTTCAATCCTAGTTGGGCTGCCCTAATTGCACAGACATAACCACCTGGTCCTCCTCCAATTACTACTAAATCAAAATTATCCATTCTATATATTTAAAAATAATCTTTTTGGTTGTTCTAATGACTCTTTAATAATTTTCAAAAACGAAACTGCCTCTTTGCCATCTACTATTCTGTGATCATATGATAGAGCTAAATACATAACTGGTCTTGCCTCTAAATTTCCATTAATGACAACTGGTCTTTCTACAATATTGTGCATACCAAGCACCGCAGATTGTGGAGGATTTAAAATTGGTGTAGATAGCATTGATCCATAAATTCCTCCATTAGTTATTGTAAATGTTCCTCCCTGAAGATCTTCTATAGTAATTTTACCGTCCCTGGCTTTTTGTCCAAGGTTGGCAATATTTTTCTCAATATCTGCGAAGGACATTTCATCTGTTCCTCTTAAAACTGGCACTACTAAACCTCTATCTGTTCCAACAGCAATACTAATATTGTAATAGTTTTTATAAACTATCTCTTCTGCTTGAATTTCTGAATTGATAGCTGGGAAGTTTTTCAAACCAATAACGCATGCTTTTACAAAAAAAGACATAAAACCTAATTTTACTCCATAATTACTTTGGAACTCATCTTTATATTGATTTCTCATAGAAATTACTTCACTCATGTCCACCTCATTAAATGTTGTAAGCATCGCTGCGTTTTCTTGAGCCTCTTTAAGCCTTTTAGCAATAGTTAGTCTGAGCCTAGTCATTTTTACTCTTTCTTCTGGACCGTGTTTGATTTTTCTTTCAGATGGAGGAGGTTTCGAACCCATCAAACCCATTATATCTTCTTTTAAAATTATTCCATTTTTTCCCGTGCCTTTAACTTGTTCTAAATCAATTTTTGCTTCACTAGCTATCTTTCTAGCGGCAGGAGAAACTTTAACCTCTTCTTTTTTAATAAAAGGTTTTTTGGATATTTTATTTTCTTCGTGAACTTGATCTAAAACTAGGGGTTCATCTTCAATTTTTTCGTTATCTAATTTTAAAACCTGTTCATCTATTAATGATTTAGTTGTTTTTTTCTTTTTTATATTACTCTGTTTATCATCAATAGATTTATTTTGTTTTTTTGGAGGACTATATGACTTAATCTCTTTAGCCTGTGCAACATCATTAAAATTTTCATTTATTGTTCCTAGTAATGATCCGACATTTACAGTCTCACCTTCTTTTACCTTAATGTTACCGAGAACCCCATTTGCTGGAGCAGGCACTTCGACATTCACTTTATCAGTTTCTAATTCAACTATTGGTTCATCTGCAATTACTTTTTCACCCTGAGACTTCAACCACTTAGATACTGTTGCCTCAGTAACTGATTCGCCTAAGGTTGGAACTGTAATTTTTTCTGGCATTAGTATTTAAGTATCTTTTCTAATATTTCTTTTTGTTGTGCAAGATGTTTGTTGGCATTTCCAGTCGCAGTCGTTGAAGATGCTGATCTACCTACGTATTTAATGTTAATATCCTTAAAATTTATCATTTCTAAAGTTCTTTCAATATAATTTCTAACTGTATTCCAAGCACCCATATTTTTGGGTTCTTCTTGACACCATACAAATTCAGCTTTTTTATATTTTTTTAAAACTCTTGCTAAAGTTTTTGCTGGAAAAGGATAGAGTTGTTCTAATCTTACAAATACAATATCATCATTTTTCTTTTTCTCCCTTTCTTCGATCAAATCGTAATATATTTTACCTGAACACAATACTACTTTTTTTATTTTTTTATCTTTTTTTAAGGAGATTAAATTGTTCTCTTTTTTATATGCATCATCTTCTAAGACTCTATGAAATGAACTTTTTGAAATAAATTCAGAAATGTTTGACACACATCGTTTATGTCTTAGTAAAGATTTAGGTGTCATTATTATTAATGGTTTTCTAAATTCTCTATGCATTTGTCTTCTAAGGACGTGAAAATAATTAGAAGGTGTTGTACAGTTTACAACTTGAATATTTTCTCCAGCACATAATTGTAAAAATCTTTCTAGTCTTGCAGAAGAGTGCTCGGGTCCTTGACCTTCATAACCATGAGGTAATAATAATACAAGACCGCTTGCTCTTCCCCATTTAGACTCTGACGATGAAATAAACTGGTCTATAATAACTTGAGCACCATTTGCAAAATCTCCAAATTGTGCCTCCCACAAAACCAGAGTTTCAGGTTCAGATAAAGAGTATCCATATTCGAATCCAAGAACTGCAAGTTCTGATAGCAAGCTGTCTATTATTTCAAATTTCTTTTGATTTGCTTGAATGTTATTAAGTGGAATGTAACGATCATGATTATCTTGATTTCTCAAAACTGCATGTCTTTGACTAAACGTGCCTCTGCCAGAGTCTTGTCCAGATAGCCTAACTGAAAATCCTTCAGTTAATAATGTTCCAAATGCTAAAGTCTCAGATGATGACCAATCGATTTGGCCGTTAGAAAACATTTTACTTTTTAACTCAAAGACTCTTTGAAGAGTTCTATGGGCGTTGAAATCTTTTGGAATCTTAAATACTTTTTTACTAACTTGATTTAAAATATTTTTTTCAACACCGCTTTTACCCCTTTTATCTTTTCCCAAGCCTGGTTTAAATCTAGACCAAACACCATCAAACCATTTTAATTCTGATTTATAGTTCTTAGAAGATAAAAACTCATCTTCTAAAAAATTTTTAAAATTAATTTTATCTTTTTGTAGTTGGTCAATACTAGTTAAACCCTCCTCGGAAAGTTTCTTGCCATATATAGTTAATGTGGTTGGATGATTTTTAATTTTTTTATACATAATTGGTTGTGTAAATGAAGGTTCATCTCCTTCATTATGTCCAAATCGTCTATAACAAACCATATCGATTACAACATCTCGATTAAATTTTTGTCTATATTCTGTAGCAATCTTTGCACAATGTGTAACTGCTTCAGGATCATCTCCATTTACATGAAAAATTGGAGCTTGAGCAGTTTTAGCCACGTCTGAGGGATAAGGAGAGGATCTTGCAAATCTCGGTGCAGTAGTAAATCCTATTTGATTGTTAACAATTATATGAATGGTTCCACCAATATTATGCCCTGGTAATCCTGACATCGCGAAACACTCTGCAACTATTCCTTGGCCTGCGAAAGCTGCGTCTCCATGTATTAAAACCGGTATCACTTCTTTTCTTTTTTTATCTTTATGAAAAAATTGCTTTGCTCTTACTTGTCCCAAAACAACTGGGTTTACTGCTTCGAGGTGAGATGGATTATCAGTTAAGCTTATATGAACGACGTTTCCATCAAATTCTCTGTTAGAGGATGCTCCAAGATGATACTTTACATCACCTTCAAAATCTTTGCTTGTATTTACTGATTTTCCAAAAAATTCACTAAAAATTGCTTTGAAAGGTTTGCCCATTACGTTTGCTAAAACATTTAGTCTTCCCCTATGTGGCATTCCAATTTTTATTTCCTTAGCGCCTAAATTTCCTCCTCTTTTGATAATCTGTTCTAGAGCAGGAATTAATGACTCGCCGCCATCTAAACCAAATCTTTTAGTTCCCACAAATTTTACGTGTAAATATTTTTCAAAACCCTCTGCTTGAATAATCTTATTTAAAATTGCTTTTTTACCGTTTTCTGTAAAAGTGATATCTTTTTCCAATCCTTCTATCCTATTTCTAATCCAAGCTTTTTCTTCTGGATCACTCATATGCATGAATTCATAACCAATTTTGGAACAATACGTTTTTTTTAGAATATCCAGAATCTGGCTTAGGTCAGCATATTGAAGTCCTAAAACTCCATCTAGAAATATTTTTCTTTTATAATCCTTTTTTGTAAAGCCGTATGTCTCTGGTTTAAGTTCTGAATGTTCTTTTTTTTCTTGGATAGATAGAGGGTCAAGATTTGATATTAAGTGACCTCTAATCCTATAAGCTCTAATTAACATTATTGCCCGAACAGAGTCTTGCGAGGCTTGTCTGACGGAGTCTATACTAAAATCTATAGACTCATTTTCCTTAATATTTTCATCAATTTGACCGAAATCAATTTTTTTAATTTTTTTCCCTGGTGACCAGCTGGGGCCATTAATATCATTTAAAATTAATTTTTCATTCTCACTTAAACCATCAAAAAATTTTTTCCAGCTTTCGGGAAGTGATTTTGGATCTGTAAGATAATCAGAATAAAATTTATTAATAAACTCTGAATTTATTCCAGATAAAAAGGATGTTTTTTTAAATGTTATATTATTATCTGAAGATGACATTAATAATTTATTTTATCATATATTATTAAAAATCAACCATTAAGTTTTTCTAGGAGAGTTTTGCCAATATCTGCTGGAGATTTAGATATTGTAATCCCCGCTGATTTCATTATTTCTATTTTATCTTCAGCTCCACCTTTTCCCCCATCTATAATTGCTCCGGCATGTCCCATTCTTCTTCCTGGAGGGGCGGTTAACCCAGCAATAAAACCAACCATTGGTTTCTTAATTTTTTCCCTTTTTAGAAACTCTGCTGCCTCCTCCTCAGCTGACCCACCAATTTCTCCAATCATAACAATAGATTTTGTCTCCTCGTCATTTAAAAATAATTTAAGACAATCAATAAAATTTGTTCCATTAATAGGATCTCCTCCAATTCCTATACAAGTAGATTGCCCCATTCCATTAGATGAAGTTTGGGCAACTGCTTCATAAGTTAAAGTTCCAGATCTTGAGATAATCCCAACAGATCCTTTCTTGTGTATATTGCCAGGCATGATTCCGATTTTACATTCATTTGGTGTAATAATCCCTGGACAATTTGGTCCTACTAATCTTGATGAGCTCTTACTTAAAGTCTTTTTTACTTTTAACATATCAATTACTGGAATTCCTTCGGTAATACAAACTATCAATTCTATTTTTGCCTCAATTGCCTCAATAATAGCATCTCCTGCAAATTTAGGTGGAACATAAATCATAGTAGCATCTGCTGATGTTTGATCTTTAGCTTCTTGAACAGTATTAAATACAGGTAGACCTAGATGTATTTGACCTCCTTTTTTCGGAGTCACGCCACCAACTAATTTTGTTCCATAATTTTTAGCTTGCTCTGAATGAAATGTACCATGAGTCCCAGTGAAACCTTGGCAAATTACTTTTGTATTTTTGTTTACTAATATTGGCATCTATTTTATTGCATTCACAATTTTTTTTGCTGCATCATTTAAGTCTGAAGCGGATAAGATTTTAAGCTTTGAGTCCTCTAAAATTTTTTTTCCTTCTTTAAAATTAGTACCCGCTAACCTAACAACAAGGGGAACTGCTAAATTTATTTGTTTTGCAGCCTCAACGACTCCTTGGGCAAGTACATCACATCTCATAATACCTCCAAATATATTAATTAAAATACCTTTTACATTCCTATCAGCTAATATTAATTTAAATGCCGCTGTAACTTTTTCTTTTGTTGCTCCTCCTCCTACATCTAAAAAATTTGCAGGCTCTTGACCATACAATTTAATAATATCCATAGTAGCCATTGCTAGCCCAGCACCATTCACCATACATCCAATCGATCCGCTCAATTTTATATAAGCAAGACCATGTTTGCTTGCTTCAATTTCGGCAGGCTCTTCCTCATTTAAATCTCTCAATTTTAAAATATCAGGTCTTCTAAAAATTGCATTATCATCAAAATTCATTTTAGCATCTAAACAAATTAGATTTTTTTCTTTAGTAATAATCAAAGGGTTTATTTCTATAAGACTTGCATCTTTATCTATTAAAACATTATACAAAATTCTAATAAGTTGTTTTCCTTGATTAATTTGTTCACCTGTTAAATTAAATATTGAAATTATTTCTGTTATTTCATCGTCAGAAGGCCCATCTTCTTTATAATCAATTTTTTTTGTAATTATTTTTTCAGGAGATTCGTCTGCAACTTTCTCAATGTCTATTCCACCTTCTGTACTGCTTATAAATGCAATTTTAGATGATGCTCTATCAACCAAACACGATAAATAAAATTCTTTAGAAATATTGGAAGCCTCTTCAATATAAAGTCTTTTTACTTCTTTGCCTTCAGGTCCAGTTTGATGAGTTACCAAAACTCTACCGAACATTTCTTCTGCCTCTAAAACTAAATCATCTTTTTCTTTAATAAGTTTAACACCGCCTGCTTTTCCTCGCCCTCCAGCATGAATTTGAGCTTTCAGAACGTATGGACCACTTTTTAATTCAAATATCTTCTCTTTAATTTCACTTTTTGTTGTAATCACTATTCCATTAGAAACAGGAGCACCATATTTCCTTAATATTTCTTTAGCCTGATGTTCGTGAATATTCA